>JBBQYA010000001.1:0-83498 GCA_038209155.1 Sphingobacteriales bacterium
TTTGGAATATGGCTGCTCATAAGGAGTATCGTCCACCGTGCTTTCGGTGTAGCTTTCAATAGGCAGAAGAGTATTCCAAGGTTTGGAAAGATAGGAATTGGCAACTTTTTTATCATTCCAAGTTTTAACCCAAGCTGGCAACTCGTTCATATAGTAAGTGCTGGTAATGAAATTGCCTGAACCTGAATCGAACCAATACGCTGCATTTGCACTATGACCAGACGGTAAAATTGAACCTCGATCTTTCATTGATACTCCAAAAACTTTTCCATTAAAATGAGTAGCTAATCTAAGTTCATCAGTGATAGTGGTAACTAACAAATTCTTTGGCGACATTTTACCTGCTTTACCAGCAGCTCCAACCGTTTGAACTGCATCATCTTGCACACAATACATAGAGCTATCGTTCAATTTATTGTGCCAATCATTGCCGACTATTCCATTGATGCTAGGCGTAGTTCCCGTGTAAACACTTGCATGGCCTGGTCCAGTATAGGTTGGTACAAAATCGTATTTCGTGTTTTTGCAGTTATAACCTTCTTTCCATAATTTTTTAAAGCCACCTTCACCCAATTTATCCCAATATCTGGTGATGTAATCCGATCGCATTTGATCTACAATAATACCAATTACCAGTTTTGGTCTTTCGATAGAACCCGATTTAATTTCTTGGTTTTTCTGCGCAAAACTAATCTGTGAGTATGAAATTGTAAATAGAAGTATCAAAAAGCGGAAATAGATCATAATTAATTTTTTTGCGAATTTAATGATATTAAATTGCAGGAGATGTTAAGAAATTGTTAGGTGATTGGGAAATGTAGATTAGAAAAATCTAAATTTCATTTTTTTCAAAAACAAAAAATCCCACCATTTCTTGGTAGGATTTTCTCTTTTATATTTAAAAAGTTTTAGTTAGCACTCAAAGCATTTGCGCCACCTACTATTTCCAAAATTTCGTTGGTAATAGAAGCTTGCCGTGCTTGATTGTACGATAATTTTAATGCTTTCAACAAATCACCAGCATTTTCGGTTGCCTTGTCCATCGCTGTCATTCTCGCTCCATGTTCAGATGCATGGCTGTCTAACAAGGCTTTGTAAAAACTCACCTTAATTGATTTTGGAATTAATTCCTTTACAATTTCTTCGGCAGATGGTTCCAAAATATAATCTGTTTTGTGAGAAGAAGTTTCCTTTTTTACTTTTTCTAAACTTTCGACTGGTTTTGCCATTGGTAGCAATTGCTCACTAACCAAAATCTGAATAGCAGCATTTTTGAATTGATTGTAAATTAATTCTACCCGATCGTATTTCCCTTCTGAATAGCCTTTCATTACTTCATCAATCACAAGAGTTGCATTTGAAAAGTTTAAAGAATTAAATAATTCATTGTTGTTACCAATTACTTGGTATTTATTTCTTGAATAATAATCTTGTGCTTTTTTCCCGATGGCAACAATATGTAAATTACCGTTTTTCTGTTGCGAAGCATATTTTTTAGCAATCAATTGATTGGCAGTTTTAATCGCATTCGTATTAAAAGCACCAGCCAAACCTCGATTAGAAGTTACAACAATCAACAAAGCATTTTTCACTTCCCGATCTTGTGAATAAACACTTGCATCGCCTTCCAGATTTTCCGTAAGGTTGGTGAGCATTTCTTTTAATTTATCGGCATACGGACGCATTTGAACAATAGCATCGGAAGCTCGCTTTAGTTTAGCGGCCGACACCATTTTCATTGCTTTTGTAATCTGCTGAGTAGAGTTTACAGAAGCTATTCGTATTCGTACTTCTTTTAAATTTGCCATTTTATGTAAAAATATTTTTAATCTGAACGGTTAATTCAGATAGGCTGAAATTAGTATCCTGCTGAAATTTCTTTTGCAACACTTTCTAATACAGACGTTTGAGCATCTGTAAATTGTCCTTTTTTCAATGCCTCTAAAACATCTTTATGTCTTACTTGCAGTTGCTGTAAAAACTGTGCTTCAAAGTCTTTTACTTTATCAATAGGCACAGCACGCAAAAGTCCTTTCGTTCCTAAATAAATAATAGCCACTTGATTTTCTACGGGCATTGGAGAATATTGTCCCTGCTTAAGAATTTCTACGTTTCTGGATCCTTTGTCTATTACAGCTTTGGTACTTGCATCTAAGTCTGATCCGAATTTAGAAAATGCTTCTAATTCTCTGAACTGTGCTTGATCTAATTTCAAGGTTCCAGCTACTTTTTTCATTGATTTAATCTGAGCATTTCCACCTACACGAGATACCGAAATACCCACGTTAATAGCTGGTCTTACTCCTGCATTAAATAAATTAGATTCTAAGAAAATCTGACCATCCGTTATAGAAATTACATTGGTAGGAATATATGCAGAAACGTCTCCCGCTTGAGTTTCAATAATTGGTAATGCTGTCAATGAACCTCCACCTTTCACAATCGGACGAATGCTTTCTGGTAAATCGTTCATGTTTTTGGCGATTTCATCAGATGCATTAATTTTTGCAGCTCTTTCTAGCAATCTACTATGCAAATAAAACACATCTCCTGGATATGCTTCACGACCTGGCGGACGACGTAATAAAAGCGAAACTTCTCTATATGCGACTGCTTGTTTAGATAAATCATCATAAACAATCAAAGCTGGGCGACCTGTATCTCTGAAAAATTCACCGATAGCTGCTCCAGCAAAAGGCGCATAGAATTGCATTGGAGCAGGATCTGCAGCAGATGCAGCTACAATTACTGTATAGGGAGTAGCTCCTTTTTCATCCAATACTTTTACAATATTGGCAACGGTAGAGTTTTTCTGTCCGATTGCTACATAAATACAAAAAACAGGTTCGCCTCTATCGTAAAATTCTTTTTGATTAATAATCGTGTCAATCGCTACGGCAGTTTTTCCGGTTTGTCTATCTCCAATAATTAATTCTCTTTGTCCACGTCCAATAGGAATCATGGCGTCAATTGCTTTAATTCCAGTTTGCAAAGGTTCATTTACTGGCTGACGGAAGATTACTCCGGGAGCTTTACGTTCCAACGGCATTTCATACGTTTCACCTTGAATAGGGCCTTTACCATCTATTGGTAATCCAAGAGTATTCACCACTCGACCAAGCATTCCTTCTCCAACATTGATAGAAGCAATTTTCTTTGTTCTTTTTAAAGTATCACCTTCTTTAATAGTATCTGATGAGCCTAACAAAACCACTCCCACATTGTCCTCTTCAAGGTTCAAAACGATTCCTTGTAGTCCTTTATCAAATTCTACCAATTCTCCAGATTGCACTTTGGTAAGTCCGTATACACGTGCTATACCATCACCAACCTGCAAAACTGTTCCTACTTCTTCCAATTCTGCAGCGGTTTTAAATCCGGATAATTGTTGTCTGAGGATAGCCGAAACTTCGTCTGGTCTTACTTCTACCATGATATTTTCTTTATTTTTTTTCTTTAAATCAATTATTTATAAACTCGAAACGTAATCGTTCGACTGGAAATTCTTTTTTAATTTGTTGATGCTCTTGCTGATAGAAGAATCAATTTGACGATCTCCAACTGTAAGAATAAAACCTCCAATTAAAGATGGATCTATTTTTTTGTTTAAAATGACTTTGCTGTTTGTCATTTTTTCTACTTGAATCATTATTGCTTTTTCATTTTCAGCAGAAAGTTCGGTAGCAGATACTACTTGAGCCGTTACAATATTTTGGATTCTATTGTATTGTAATAAAAATTCTTTTGCAGTAGCGTGCAACAAGTTTTCACGACTTTTATTTGCCATGATTTCAAAAAATGCTAAACTTACTTTGCTTACTTTATTTCCGAATATTTCTTTCAAAATATTCTTCTTCTTTTCAATTGAAATAATTGGATTTTGTAATAATGCTCTTAAATCTGAACTTGCATTAAGGGTTTCGGAAAACAATTTCATATCACTATGAACTGCTTCCAATGTTTTTTGCTCTTGAGCCAAATCTATTAATGATTTAGCATATCTACTGGTGACGTTTAATTCAGACATAATTGATTAGGAATCTGTACTTAGTACCCATTAATTTAATTTAATATCTTTTAATAAATCACTTACTAAAGAATCTTGACTCGCTTTATCCTTCAATTGTTTCGTCAAAATCTTTTCAGCGATTTCTATAGATAAAGTAGCCACTTGATTTTTCATCTCTGTTAAAGCAGCCATTTTCTGAGTATTAATTTCAGCTCTAGCTTTTTCGATCATTTTACCACCTTCAGTTTGAGCAAGAGATTTTGCTTCATTAATCATTGAATCTTTTATTTCTTTTCCTTCTTTCAAAATTCTATCTCTCTCAAAACGAGCTTCTTTCAAAAGTTTTTCACTATCAGAATTAAATTTAGCCATTTCCAATTTCGCTTTTTCAGCAGAAGCTAAAGCATTTTCAATCGATTCTTCGCGATCGTTTAATGCCTTCATAATTGGTTTCCAAGCAAATTTTGCTAATAAAAGCAACAAGAGCGAAAATATAATGACCTGCCAAATTAGCAATCCTAGGCCTGGGGTTAATAATTCCATTTTCTTTTTTGGTTAATGTGAATATTGTTAAAAAAAATACTGCCAATAAGCCAATCGCTATCAGCAGTATTTAAAAAATCTTACTTGAAAATGATCAAAAGACAAGCAACAATTGCAACGAAAGCAGCACCTTCAATAAGCGCAGCAGCTACAATCATGTTTGATCTGATGTCTCCGGTAGCTTCTGGCTGGCGTGCGATTGATTCTAATGCAGAACCACCGATACGACCAATCCCGATTCCAGCAGCTAAAGCAGCAATACCTGCACCGATTCCGGCACCAGCATAAGCTAAAGATAAGTTAGCTGTTTCTTGTAATAAAATTGACAACATGGACATAATATATAAATTAAGGTGAAAAAATACGTGTTAGTGTTTTGCTTCGTAAAGGGATGGCTCATCTCCAATAATGTGTTCTTCATCATGTTCATGATGATGCTCTTCTACTGCCATTCCAAAATACATTGCACTCAATAAAGTGAAAACATAAGCCTGTAAGAAACAAACTAATAATTCTAAAACTTTCATGAATAAACTTAAAAATACCGACATAATGGAAACTCCAAAACCTGCCGCAGCACCCATACTTCCGAAAATAAAAATCAAACTTATAAAAGCTAATGGAATAATATGGCCAGCAGTCATGTTGGCAAAAAGTCGTAAAGTAAGTACAAATGGTTTGATGAATACACCTAAAAACTCTACTACCGGCATTAAAGGGACAGGGAATTTCAACCACCAAGGTACTCCAGGAGTGTTGAAAATATGAATCCAATAGTCTTTATTAGCAGAAAACGTGGTGATTGCAAAAGTAAACAAAGCCAATGTCATGGTGAAAGCTATGTTTCCAGAAAGATTAGCTCCAAAAGGAATCATTGGAATTAATCCTAACAAATTATTCAACCAAATGAAAAAGAAAACCGTCAATAAATAAGGCATGTATTTATTATAATTTCTTCCGATGCTTGGTTTTGCAACTTCGTCTCTAATAAATATAATAAAAGGCTCTACCACAGATTGCATTCCTTTTGGAGCTTTTCCTAATCTAGTTTTGGTGTAAGAATTTGCAATAGATAGAAATAACAATAAAATAATTACAGCACTAGTTAATAATGCCAAAACATTTTTAGTAATAGATATATCTAAAAATGAATCGCCAGCCACTGATTGGATATGGTGCTTACTATCCATGAAATATTTATTTCCATTTTTTGTCAAAACAGTATCATGTCCATGATTGAAAGCAGAAGACATAAAGGTTTCAACTTTACTACCATTTACTAATATGATAGGAAGTGGAACAGTTCCATGTACTTCTACTCCCTCAGAATTTACATAATCATACAAATGCCATTCGTGAGAATCGCTAATATGTTCTAAAATCATTTCTCCAGCATTGAACTTAGATTTGCTGGGTGATTCGTGTTTTTCGTTGTTGTTTTTACTTGAAATTGGCTCAGAAGCTTGAGCAGAAAAAAATAAAAAGCTAGATAAAACGGCAGATATAGCTAAGTAGGCTAAACTTTTTTTAATGGTAAAACGGCTTAGATTCATCAAATACCTTTGTTTTAGTTTTTAATTTGAGCGCGCAAGTTATACAATAAACTATAGATTTCAAAAGCCGTAAAAAGAAAATAATAAACAAAAAAAGCAATCACAAAATTGGCTTTGTTTTCTACTCCATTTGCCAATAAAATGATGATAAATAGGATGGATGCAAATAACTTTACCATCACAGATCCCATGGCAGTAGTCATAAATAATTGATTCCCTTTTTTCAATCCAAAATAACTCAGACTGTAAACTGCAACTGTTAATAAATAAGTAAAGAGTAAAGAGTACCATGTGTAGCCTCCAACATAGCAATCGCATACATACGCTTCTAAAGCATAAGTAAGCGCTGCGAAAACCAAAGCAAGGATGGACAATCTAAAAACAAAAACAGGAACAGTCATTTAAATATAATTTGGGCAATGGAATTTGAAATTCATTTTTTACTTTTTGATCAACAATCGCATCACCCAATAAAGTGAAATACCTACAGATGTGAAAATCATGATAAGAGTGAAAATTGGAAAATTGAGTGCTAAAAATTGATCTAATAAATGACCTCCAAAAGTTCCAATACCGATAATAGATATCATTTGAATCGCAATGCCTCCAAACTTAGCATACTCATGCAGATTTTTTTTCGGTAATTCCGGTTTTGGTTTGTCTATCACTTTTCATGATTTCTGGTGTGATGCTGTTGGTGCTTCTCATGGTGCAATTTCCTTTAAAAACTGCTCCATTTTCAACTACAAATTTGCTCGTTTCTATGTCTCCTATTAAACTTGCTGTTGCTTTTAAAAATAAGATTTCTGAAATGTAAACGTCACCAATTAATTTTCCAGAAATATCTGCATTTTGACAATGGATAGAACCATTTACGCTTCCAGTAGTTCCTATTACTACTTTAGATTTCGAAATAATATTTCCACTGATATGACCATCAATTCTAATATCACCATTTGCTTCTACATTTCCTTCTATAGTGGTGCCTTGGCCAATTAAATTTATTGAAGAAGTAGCATTCAATGCTTCTTTTTCTAGTTTAGATGTTTTATTAAAAATCATGGAGTTTAGATTAAAGGTAATAAGGAAAATAGTGTATGCTATATTAAAAAGCCATATATTCTGCTGGATTTACTGGACTTCCATTGTACCAAATTTCAAAATGAAGATGTGGTCCGTTTGATAATTCCCCTGTATCACCTACAATAGCTATAGCTTCTCCAGCTCTCACAAAATTACCAACTTTTTTTAATAAAACAGAAGCATGTTTGTAAAACGACACCAAATTATTCGCGTGTTGAATCGCAATCACATATCCATTTTCACTGGTGAATGATGAAAAAATGATAGTTCCACTTAAGGTTGCTTTAATGGCTTCGTCTCTTCTGGCAGCTATATCCAATCCATAATGACTGCTTGTAGGATTGTATTTTTCTGTTAGCAATCCTTTAATGGGTGTGAAAAATGTATAAGCTGCAATTCCTTGTCTTGTAGCTTTTTGAGCATCTTCTGCCAAATCATATTCTCCAACAGACTCAATCATTTCTCTAAGTTTTGCTTCTTCTTTCGGTCTATTTGTTGCCAAATTAATGCTATCAGACAAACTAGGTTTATTGTTTTTGTTATCAGCAATAGCATCTCCCACTGTTCCATTGATGATATTTCTTAAATTTTCAAAATATAGATCTTTGGCTTTTTGTGCATTTTCTAAAGAATCTGATTTTCTGATCATTAGGTTCAAATCACTTCTAAGTGAAACATCTGCATAGCCGGGAATATATTCTTTCAAAGGAGTGTAAATAAACATAGAACTTGTAATTCCGATAAGTATAACAGCTAAAACGCTTCCTAAAACAAAAACGTTAAGCCTTGTTAATGTAAAAGAGGCTTTTTCTTCAAAAGTATCGTCGTTGAGAATCACGAGTTTGTACTTATTCTTTAATCGTTGTAAAAAACTCCTTTTCTTTTTTGCCATAATTATTCAATATTGGAAAGTATTAACCCGAAAATCGAATTAATTAATTTTTTAGTAATAATTTATTGCACAATAAACCATTTTTATTGGGAAATGAGCTTAGATAAAATAATTTTGCATTTTTAAAGTTGTAATTTTGAGTTTCCAAGAATCAATTACAGAATCTATTTTGTATCCATCCATAAAAAAAAACTTTCTTTTACTTTTCTTTATCTGCTGCTTGCTTATTTCATTTTCTAGCTGCAAATCTAAGAAATATGGATTTGTAAAAAAAACCTACCATAATGTGACGGCAAGATATAATGGTTTGTTCAACGGAAAGATAAAACTTGCAGAAGGTATTGAAACTTTAAACTCGGATGTTATAGAAAATTATAACGAACCTCAAATGGTGATAAAACCATTAGATGTAGCCAAAGCAAAAAGTATTGGTACACTCATGGATAAGGTAATTGAGAAAGGTTCCTTAGTAATTCAAAGACATAAAAAAAGTAAATGGGTAGACGAATCTTATTTAATGGTTGGAAAAGCTTATTACCACAAAGCTGAATTTTATACCGCTTTAGAAACTTTTGAATTTGTTTACAGCACTTATAAAAAAAATCCTTCGCAGGTAGAAGCTTTAATTTGGATTGGTAAAACTTATATTCAGTTAGAAAAATATTCGCAAGCTCAAACTGCATTTGATCTTGCTAGCAGCATTATAGAGCTTGCCCCAAAAAAGAAAAAAGATTTATATGCTGCTTATTCTCAATATTATATTTCTACAGAAAATAGTACTGAAGCTATTTTTGAGTTAAACAAAGCCTTAGAAAGCAAAGGTGTTAGGAAAAAAGAGAAGATTAAATATCATTTAATTTTGGCTCAATTGTATGAAAAAGCCGGAAATAATGCTCTGGCAGTAGATGAATATAAGATGTTGAGCAAAATGAATGCTCCATACGAAATAGAATTTATTTCTAGTATGAATCAAGCTGCTTTATTTGATGGAGATAAAACTTCGGATGCAAGCATAGAAAAACAATTAAATAAAATGCTTAAGGATAATAAAAACATAGATTTTAAAGATCAAATTTATTATGCTTTGGGAGGTATATCTATTAAAAAAGAAAAAATAGACCAAGGTGTTTTACTGTACAAATTGTCTGTAGCATCCTCTACAAAAAACACCGATCAGAAAGCCTTATCTTATCTCAAATTAGCAGATATCTATTTCAATGAATTTTTTGATTATAAAGAAGCGAAAAATTATTACGACAGCACAGCAACATCTTTGAATCCAAATCATCCTTCCTATTCATTAGTAATGGCTAGAAAAAACAATTTGGATAAATTAGTGAAAAATCTAAATGAAATAGTTTTACAAGATAGCTTACAAAAATTGGCATCATTACCAGAAATCGAAAGAGAAAAATTAATCAGTAAATTAATAAAACAAGAAAAAGAAGAACTGAGGTTGAAACAAGAGGAAAAAAAATTAGCCTTAGAAAATTTAAAATCGGAAGCAGCATTTGATTCTAATCAAAAACAGGGAGAAGATCAAACTACTTTAGGCGATGCTGATGAGGCATTGTCTCGAGGAACAAAAAATTGGTATTTCTATAATCCTCAAGCAGTGGGTAGCGGATATAATGATTTTATTAGGTTGTGGGGAAGAAGAACATTAGAAGATAACTGGCGGAGAGTGAATAAAGAAAGTATTACAAGCTTGGAAACTGAAGATCCTGAAACTAATGATGAAAAAGTTGTCGATATAAAAGATAAAAAAACAAAGCTGTCAGAAGACGAAGCAGCAAAAATGAAATTTAAAAAAGCCATTCCTATTACCACAGCCCAACTTGATCAATCAAACAGAAGAATTGCAGAAGCTTATTTTAATTTAGGATCCTTGTACCGTGAACAATTCAATGATTATCCTGAATCGGTTAAGAGTTTTGAAAAATTATTAGACAGATTTCCAATCAATCAATATACCATGCAATCTTTGTATACTTTATATCGATTAAATTTGGATATGAAAAATGCTAATCGAGCAGAATATTACAAAAACAAAATATTAACTGAATTTCCTAATTCCAACTTTGCTAGTATTATCAGAGATCCGGCTAAAAAGGATGGAAGATCTGCAAAAGAAAGTGAAGCAAATTCTTATTACGATAAAATATATACTGCATTTATCAAAAAAGATTATTCCACCGTTTTGCAACTGGAAGCTGATGTGGAAAATTTATTTCCTAAAACATCTTTGGCTCCGAAATTTGCTTATTTAAAAGCAATGACCATTGGAAAAACACAACCTGTATCTGCTTTTGAAACAGCGTTAACCAGTATTACAACTAATTTCCCAACAGATCCAGTAAGTGATTTGGCAAAAAACACATTAGCTTACATTGCTGGTCATAAAAAAGAATTAGAATCTCCTTTGTATTTGCAAAGAAATAATCCGGGAGTTAATTATGTATCAATAGAAAAAACTAGCATTGCACCAGATAATTTAAGTTTAGAAAATTCAAAAGCTGTCAGTAAAGAGAGCAAAAACCCGACAGGCGATGATGCAGATTATGTAGATAAAGAATCCAATTCCAATAGTATTTTCAAGCAAAATGATTCTATTCCTCATTTTTTTGCCATTGCAGTTTTTGATACTATTCAAAATTTAAATAGTACTCGCCTTGCTTTATCTAATTTTAATAAACGATATTTTGCAGCTAAATTATTGAAAAACCAAACTTCGGCAGATGTAAAAGGGTTTCAATTAGTTTATGTTAAAGAATTTAAAAACAAAGAAGAAGCCGATCTTTATTTTTTAAAAATACTAGAGAACAAAAACTCGGTATTAACTTTGTCAGAAGAAAAGTATCAACTATTTGTGATATCAGATTCTAACTTAAAATTACTGAAATCTAGGACAGAAGTTGATCAATATTTGGCATTCTACAATTAGACAAACCCATAAATGGTTCAGAAAAACAATTTGAATAGTGGTGATATCAGCCGTTATTTAAAAAGATTTTGGTTTCTTATTATCTCTTTTTTTAGTTTAATCGGTTTACTTTTTCTCTTAGTCGCCTTTGGAGTTTTCGGCAAATTACCTTCTTTTGAAGAGTTAGAGAATCCAAAAAGCAGTTTAGCATCCGAGGTAATTTCTGAAGATGGAATTATTTTGGGAACTTATTATTACCAAAATAGATCCAATTCCAATTACGAAGAAATATCTCCTAATTTGGTAAATGCCTTAGTTTCTACAGAAGACAAGCGTTTTTACGATCATTCTGGAATTGATTTTCGACGAACGCTTACCTCTGCTATTTATACCATGTTTGGAAATAAACAAGGTGGAAGTACAATTACTCAACAGCTTGCATTAAATCTTTTCTCGGAAAGAGCAAGAAATCCGTTTAAAAGAATCATACAGAAAATTCAAGAATGGATTATTGCGATTCGATTAGAAAAAAACTACACCAAAGACGAAATCATAAAAATATACTTAAACACTGTTCCTTTTGGTAGCAATGCATTTGGAATAAAATCAGCAGCAAAAACTTTTTTTAATAAAACCCCCGATAAATTAACAATTGAAGAATCAGCTTTATTAATTGGAGTTTTGAATGCTCCTTCTTTTTATTCACCAATCAGGAATCCAGAACGGGCTTTAGAAAAAAGAAATGTTGTTTTACGTTTGATGAACAAAAACGACAAAATAACAGACGAAGAATATAAAGAACTTAGTGCAAAACCGCTCACCTTATTCTTTTCGAAATCTGATCATAATGAAGGTTTAGCTACCTATTTCAGAGAACATCTCCGATTAGAATTAATTAAATTATTAAAAGAATCGGAATACGTAAAGCCAAACGGTGAAAAATATGATTTGTATAGAGATGGTTTAAAAGTATATACAACGATCAATTCCAAAATGCAAAATTATGCTGAGGAAGCTATTCGTGAGCATATCAAAAAATTGCAATCTCAATTTAATGAACATTGGAAAGGAAGAGAACCTTGGGGAACTAATTTGGATGTAATAAATTTAGGTAAAAAAAGATCGGATCGCTACAAAGAATTAAAAGAAGCTGGGTTGAGTAATGCAGAAATTGATCAATCTTTTGCTACAAAAATCCCTATGCAACTATTTTCTTGGGCTGGTGATAAGGACACCGTTATGTCCCCAATGGATTCTATTAAGTATTATAAAAAATTACTTCGCTCAAGTATTATGTCTATGGATCCAAAGACAGGTCAAATTAAAACTTGGGTTGGAGGTGTTGATTATGAATATTTTAAGTACGATCAAGTAGTTGGACAAAGACAACCAGGTTCAACCTTCAAACCATTTGTATATGCTGTGGCTGTAGATAATGGATGGTCTCCTTGTTTTTCGGCACCCAATGTTCCGGTTAAATTTGACGATTATCCAGATTGGAATCCACAGAATTACGATGGAAAAACGGGTGGAACTGTTACCTTAAAGTACGGCCTAGCCAATTCTATGAACAATGTTGTATTGTATTTAATCAAACAGATTGGCTCAAAACCAGTGGCAGAATTAGCCGCTAAAATGGGAATTCGATCCAAAATAGACCCTTATCCATCTATTGCTTTGGGAGTAAGTGATGTTTCACTTTATGATATGGTTGGTGCTTATGGAACGTTCGCCAACAAAGGTTTATGGACCGAACCGACTTATTTAACCAGAATTGAAGATAAAAATGGAAATGTAATTTATGATCGGTTTCCAAAAAGAGTGACTGCATTAAATGAAAAAACTGCTTATATCATGCTAGATATGATGAAAGGTGTAACAACTTTTGGTACTGGTGTAAGATTAAGAGGTCCATCTTACAGAATTCCTTATCCAATAGCTGGAAAAACAGGAACAACCCAAGAAAATTCTGATGGTTGGTTTATTGGAATTACCCCGGACTTAGTTTCTGGTGTTTGGACAGGTTGTGAAGATCGATCGGTACATTTTAGATCAACCAATTTAGGTCAAGGATCTAATTCTGCTTTACCTGTTTGGGCTATATTTATGAAAAAAGTATATGAAGATCCTACATTAAAAATATCAAAAGGAGATTTTGAAATACCTAAGGACGGTGTTCCGCCAGAATTAGATTGCTCTAGATATGTAAAACCAGAAACTACTTTGGAAGAAAAGGGTTTAGAGTTTTAAGCTTGTCGCCATGTCAGAATCTTTTGATTACAAAACCTTATTAGGAAAAATCCCACATAAACCAGGTGTTTACCAGTTTTATGATAGTGCTGATGTTTTAATTTATATTGGAAAAGCAAAAGATTTAAAAAATAGAGTTACCTCTTATTTCAATGCTCAAGATCAAGGTTGGTCAAATCATAAAACCAGAGTTTTGGTTAGGCATATTCGAAATATCACATTTACCATAGTCGATACTGAAATAGATGCATGGTTATTAGAGAATAGTTTAATAAAAAAACATCAGCCGAGATACAATATTTTATTAAAAGATGATAAAACTTATCCATCAATCATCATTAAAAACGAAAGATTTCCACGTGTTTTTTGGACAAGAACAATTGTAAAAGATGGCAGTACCTACTTCGGACCGTATGCATCCGTTGGAATGATGCATATTATTTTAGACTTAATAAGAGGCTTGTTTCCATTGAGAAATTGCTCTTATTTATTAAGTGAAGAGAATGTGAAAGCAGGAAAATTTAAAGTTTGTTTAGAATATCAAATTGGAAATTGTAAAGGACCTTGTCAAGATTTACAATCAGAAGAAGAGTATAATGAAAACATAAATATTATCAAGAATATTTTAAAAGGAAATTTAAACCAAGCTAAACAAAAACTCACTGCTGAGTTAAATTTCGCTATTTCTGATCTAAAATTTGAGAAAGCTCATTATCTAAATAAAAAATTAGACATGCTTGCTAAGTACCAAAGTAAATCTACGATCGTAAATCCATCTTTGACTGATATTGATGTTTTCGCCATAAGTTCTGATGAAAAACATGCTTTTATTAATTATCTAAAAGTTGTGAACGGAACTGTAAACCAGACTCAAACGATAGAAGTAAAAAAGAAACTGGATGAGAGCGATGAGGAAATTTTAGTTTTCGCAATTGCAGATTTTAGATTGCGATTTGAGAGCACTTCCAAAGAAATTATTGTTCCATTTGAAATTGAATTAGCAGAACAAAAATTAAATATTACCATTCCGAAAATGGGAGATAAAAAAAGCCTTTTGGATTTGTCATTCAAAAATGTCAACTTCTTTAAAAAGGAACGATTAGAACAATATGAAAAGCTAAATCCTGATTTAAGAACTGAACGGCTGCTAACTCAAATGAAAAATGATTTGCAACTCACTGAGTTGCCTATTCATATTGAATGTTTTGATAATTCGAATTTTCAAGGTAATTATCCAGTGTCTGCAATGGTTGTTTTCAAAAATGCCCAACCCTCAAAAAAGGAATATCGGCATTACAATGTAAAAACTGTAGAAGGCCCAAATGACTTTGCAACGATGGAGGAAGTGGTTTATAGAAGATACAAACGTCTTTTAGAAGAAGATTCCCCTTTACCACAATTAATTTTGATAGATGGTGGCAAGGGTCAATTATCGTCTGCATTGAAGAGTTTAGAAATTTTAGGAATAAGTAATAAAGTTGCCATAATTGGTATTGCAAAAAGGTTAGAAGAAATCTATTATCCGCACGATTCAGTACCCTTATATCTTGATAAAAAATCTGAAACACTGCATATTCTCCAACAATTAAGAGATGAGGCTCACAGATTCGGAATTACTTTTCATCGAAAAAAACGAGATAAAGGAACTTTAGTGACTGAATTGGATAAAATAGAAGGAATTGGGCCAAAAACTGCTTCCAAATTATTGACTTACTTTAAATCGGTAAAAAAAATAAAAGAGTTAAAAGTAGAAGAGTTAAGAGAAATAATAGAGCCGAAAAAAGCCGAGGTTGTTTTCAATTACTTTGAAAAACAAAAAAGTGCTATTTAAAAAATCATCAAATTGATTTTAAGAATTTTTGTACAAATAAAAAAGCTTAGCCACTAATTTTACTAATTGTCACAAATAAAAATGGGAAAGATGTAATAAAAAAACCCGCTAAAAGCGGGTTTTCAATATAATTTTTTTAAGAATTAATATTCCCAAAGATCATGTTCATAATTGATCAAGTATTCTTTAAGTCTTTGAGCTTCGTACAAAGCATCGATTCCTTGTGAGTAATCTTCAATACGATTATCTTGAGCATTAGACATTTTTGTAATGTAACTATTGAATAATCTTTTTACAAAAACATCGTCAAAACTTAATTGAGCTGCATCATTTGCACGATTAAATACTTCTGCATTTACCAAAACGTTTCTAGCTTCTGGAAAATATACCCAAAACATTGGAGTTTCATCAACCACTTCACCACCAGTATTTCTCAATTTGTAAATTGGAGCAATTCCAATAATTCTTGGTTGGAATTCGCCTCTTTGCTTATCAAAAATCCAATCTTCCTTTAAACGATACTTAACAATATCATCTCTATTGAATTCTTTAGAATAAACCTGATAAGTAGTTGCACCAGTGTTTGGATCTACCACTGGAATCGTGTCAGACCCTCCTCCTATAGAAGCTACCGCTTCTGCAGTCATAGGAACTTTAAACTCATCACCATTGTCATTATTTCTGGCATTGGCGACTGGACTGTAGGCAGTTAACTCTCCTGCTATAACAGCATTCATTAGAATATCACTTAATCTTGCTTGAGGATGATTCAATGGTTGATTCATCTTTTCTCTCAAATCAATTTCTCTCCAAACACGCTTTGTCCACATTACATCTGCCTCTCTCAAATAAGGATAAGAAGTAACTTTTGACGAAATCACATTTGTCTTTTCGAAAACACCATCAATAGGTGGAGTTTGAGCGAAGGCACTACCAACCGATAGGATCAATAATGCTGAACTAGCTAAAAACTTCATTTTACTTTTTTTTAATTTCTACTGTACGTTAATAACAATTCCACTTTTCAATCTTCTATTACGACCATCAGGTCCTCGAGCAGTAATTTCATCAAATAATACTTTATCTTTTGCACCAACTCCTGATAATGCATTACTCATTTCTGGAGTAAAATATGCACTACTTGACTGAAGTCTAACTGCATCTTGACGTTGTTTTACGACCGTCATATTAAATCCTGTAACTGCATAACGAACATCGAAATCGAAATTTTCTAAATCTGCAATTACTCCCTTTTGCACTCTTAAAGCTCCTGCACTTAAATTTCCTGTTGCTATTCCTCCTACTTTTGCAATTGGATCTGGAATAGATTTTACTCTATATTCTTTTCCACCTAATTTTGCAATTGATCCTGGCTTTAATTCAGCAGATACATTTATAAAAACTTTAGGGCCAGAGGCATCTGTTACTCTTACAATATAACTTCCGTTTGATCCTGATAATGATCCTGCACTAATTCCTGCTCTGATTTTTTCTTTTTGAACGCCTGGTCCAGATATAGTTACTGGATTATCTACTCCAATGTAGAAAACATTCATTTTATCAGCGGATACAGTAGCTGTTGGGGATGCAACTTGATAGCTCTGTTCGAACTTATAATCCTTAACACTTCCGTCAGGGCTTTTAACTTTTATTACTCCTCCCCAATTGAATAAACCTTCTTTTGTGGTTGAGCCTGAATATTTACCTTTTCCATTTTCAACTTTCAATTTACTTCCTCCAATATAAATTTCTGGAGCTTGAGTAGAACTAGAAGCTGTTAAAAATACATCAGCTGTATATTCCTGACCAACTAATACATAACTAGTAGGCGCAACAACAGTAGCTTCTAATTGATCAAATTTGAAATCTTGAGCATCTATAGATTTTAATAAATACGTAAGCATTTCACTTTTCGCATTTTCTGCATCTGTTTGTATTTTAGATAATAAAGTTACAGCAGCGGTAACTGGAACGGCCTCAAACTGATACGATTCCCAACTTCTTGCCAATCCTTCTTTTCCTGCTGGAGGATCTACTGCATTTAAACTAAAGTTAATGCCCGCTTGATCTTTTGCATCTGCAAGAGCAATAAGCTTTTTCCTGGTATCAAGAATTTTTGCTTTTAACTCCGCACCTTTACCTTTTGTTACCATCATTTCTGCTGAAATGTCCAAATTTTGGCGATCCTTTAAATCGTTGTTTTCCTCAGGATCTCTTCCACCTGCTTCCTTAATCATGTCCTCCTTAATTTGACCTACATAGCTAGTTAATTCCTCGCCATATTGCTTAGCTAATTTTGCTTTATCATAGAAGGGTTTAGTTTTAGTAGCATTATTTTTCATGGCAGACTCGAATGCATCCATGGTTAGATTGTTTTTTTGTGCAAAATTTCCAGTGGTATTTTCTAATCCGTCATTTACTAATTTGAAGGCATTCAGTACTTCATTACTCACATTCAATGCTAGCATTGCTGTAAGTACAAGGTACATCATACCTATCATTTTTTGCCTTGGTGATTCTTTTCCGCCAGCCATATTAATTTAAAAATTTATTTAGTGAGATGTATGTGGACTGTTGAAAATTATTGAGCGCTTTTGTTACCGCCTGACATCGCACTTAGCATATTGCCGTATACAGAATTAAGAGACGAAAGGTTTCTAGTAAGTTTAGCAACTTCTTCTTTGTATTGTTTAGAATCATTTAATGAGTCATTGAAGTTTTTCATAGTCTCACTTATGTTTCCATACATACTCTTAATCACTTTCATATGATTATTACTTTCTTGAAGTTCTAATTCATAAACTGCATTCAATGCAGATAAATTTTTGCCTAATTGAGAAACTTGCTCATGATAGTTTTTAGAATCTCCAGCAGTATTCCCTATTTCAGCTAATGAAGAAGTTGCTTTTGTGAAAGACTCTCCTAAATTATGCATTGAAACTGTAGCTGATTTTACTTTTTCGTTAAATTCTTTGGTAGATGTGGATGCATCAGCAACATTAGATATTGCAGAAACCTTATCTCCAAAAGTTCTTAGACCAACTCCTAAGCTTTGAATTAGTTCCGGACCAACCTTAGCATCTTCTAACATTTTGTCTAAACCTTGAGTTAACGAACCTCCATTAGCTCCGACCGCTTTTTTCTGAACACTATGTCCGTCCATACCTGCTAATTCCGGATATACTAATGACCAATCTGGATCGATATTTGGCTTCTCGAAAGCAAAAATCAAGAAAATTATCGCCTCTACAGTTAAGCCTAGACCTAGCATAGCACCTGCACCGGGAAGGTGAAGAATTTTAAACATGGCTCCTAAGATAACGACTGATGCTCCCAGTGAATAAACTGTATTTAAGGTGAATTTGAACTTTTTAGCCTTCATTTTTAATTTTATTAATATTTAAAGTTTGGTTTAGTGTGTTATTTCTGTTTAATTTTTTTACTATTCGTCTGCAATATCTCGTCCCATGTAAGGCATTACGCATCGAAATCCTAAATATGATTTTGCAGTATCTTGAAATTCATAAGATCTAGTTCCATTCATTAAATAGTAACCAACGTCTTTCCAAGATCCTCCTCTCACTACTTTACGTTTAAAGTTTTCAGGATCATCCGTTTTAGCCTCATAGCTGAATGTAGGATTCAAATCATGAACAAATGTGCTTGCAGATTCATCAAAAGATGACGCTGTCCACTCTGCAACATTTCCTGCCATATTGTATAATCCATAATCGTTAGGGAAATAAGAATTTACCTTTACAGTGTAGAAACCTCCATCGTCAATGTAATTTCCACGACCAGGTTTGAAATTTGCTAATAAACAGCCTTTAGCATTTTTAATATAAGGTCCTCCCCATGGAAAATCTGTTCCTTGTCTGCCACCACGTGCAGCATATTCAAACTGAGTTTCTGTTGGCAATTCATATTTATTTAAAGAAGCTTCTCCAATTTTAATTTTATAATCGTCATTCAACTTTGTTCTCCAAACGCAGAAAGCACGTGCTTGTCTCCAAGTAACGCCTACAACTGGATACTCGTCATAAGCTGGATGCCAAAAATACTTTTCTACCATTGGCTCATTCATAGCATAAGTGAAATCTGCTAGCCAAGTTAAAGTATCTGGATAGATTTCTACTTTATCCTTTTTAATGAAAGAATTTCTTGGTTTGTCTCTATTAGTTTTTATAGAAGCTTCACGAAAATCTATCCATTGTGGTTCATAAACCAATTTTTTAGGATCAAATTCTTTTCTACCAAAGATTCTATTATCTTCTTCGTAATAAAGTTCATTTAAAGCGTCCGTATTTTCTGGATCGCTATAATCTAATTTTTCTTTCCAATTGATCAATTCCTTACCATCATCGGTAGTTGTAATATGGTCTCCACCTAATAATTTGTGCGCAATGGAATCTCTTACATAATGCACAAACTGACGATATTCGTTGTTTGTAACTTCGGTTTCGTCCATATAAAATGCACTAATCGTTATTTGGCGGTTTTGAGATGTCATGGAATAAGCAATGTCCTGATCAGACTGACCGAACAAGAAACTTCCCGATGGCACATAGACCATTCCATAAGGAGTTACGGATTTAAAAGGCTTTCTGCCTTGTACTCCGATTAGTTCTCCGTTTCCAGAATTTAGCCCGCAGCTTGAAAAAAACAATGCTGTTGCGGATAGTAATGTCAAAATATAACGATTCATATTGATGTTTTTATAAAAAAATCTTTGTTTAAACCCATTAATTCGAGGCATTTTCAAAATAAAATATAAGCCTAAAGTAATTTTTTTTCTATTATTTCTATAATATTTAATTTTTTACTGATTTAGAGGATATTTTGTTTCCAATATTTTAAAATATTTTTTTTGTAAAGAAACATTTTTTTCAAGAAACGATCCTAATAATAAGTTATTGCTATAGTTTTTACAGAAATCTTGGTGTTTTGATAATAATATCAGACTTAATTCTTGGCAATACAAATAAGTCATATCCAAGTGTGATTTCATGACTACCATTATTATATGCACTAAGTCCAGATACATTAATATCGTACGAATATCCAAGTCTTATACTTTCTGTAATATTAAGTCCAATTAAGGCACTAATTGCGTCGGATGAACGATAGGAAACACCTGCCCAATATTTCTGACGTAGGAAAACATTGGTGTTCAACTCAAATTGAGCTTGGTTCTGAACCTTGATTAAAACCGATGGTCTGATTTCTACATTAGCGGATAGTGGATAAATATAACCTCCTGTTAGGTAAATATGTCTCGCTAATCGAGAGTCAGTTTCTGATGTGGGAGTAGCTAATTTTATTCTGCTTGCATTAATATGAGTAGTAGATAATCCAACATAAAAATTTTCTGCATTATAATATAATCCTAAGCCTGCATCTAAACCAATAGAATTCTCATTAGAAATTGGAATTCTTGTGTCAGTAGGGTCTACTGCTCTAAGTTGGCTTCCATCTAACGAATTTTGAACCATACCCAATGAAACACCTGCGCTCAAAGTACCATTTGGCAATTCGTATTTATAGGCATAGTCTGCCATAAAGGATAAGGAATTAGAAAATCCTATATTATCATTAATAATATGAAAACCTATTCCACTACTTATAGACTCAAAAGGCTTATGAACACTTATAGTTTGGGTTTCTGGACTGCCTTCTAATCCGACCCACTGATACCTAGTTAAAGCAAATATGCTAATCGATTCTTTACTACCAGCTACTGCTGGGTTCAGAACTAAATTATTAAACATAAATTGAGTATACTGAGGATCTTGTTGAGCCTGAGATGTTAAATTAAAAAGGAGGCAGAAAGAAATTAGAAATAGTGTAAAATTTAACTTCATATAATATTAAAACTGAATTGTAAATGAAAAAAATGAATATGTAAATTAAAAATTGTTAACGAAAATTAAATTTCAGAACGCTATATTAATCCTTTAAATTCAATTTTACAAATAATTGATACAAATGATCTTATTTCATTATCACTTATTTACTTGTTTCACATATTCTTCTATAGCCATGGTCATGGAAGGGATTTTTGGCATAGGAGCCTCGATATCAAGATTTAAGCCTGCATTTAAAACGGCTTTATGGGTAGTTGAGCCAAAGGCTGCAATACGGGTATTATTTTGGCTAAAATTTGGAAAATTTAAATACAAAGATTTTATTCCAGATGGACTAAAGAAAGCGATCACATCGTAATTTACTTCTGCTAAATCAGAAAGATCGCTACAAACTGTTTTATAGATAATTGCTTCTGCAAATTCAAAACCATTTTCTGACAAAAATTTAGTAACATCTACTTGGCGAACATCTGAGCAAGGAAACAAAAATTTTTCGGTTTTATGCTTTTTCAGAATTTCTAAAAGTTCTGGCATGGTTTGATTCCCAAAAAATATTTTTCGTTTTCTGAACTGTACATATTTTTGCAAATACATGGCCGTAGATTCTGTAATACAAAAATATTTCATCGAAGTAGGCACTTCAAACCTCATTTCATTGCAAATTCTAAAATAATGATCGATTGAATTTCTACTGTTGAAAATTACAGCTGTAAAATCTCCAGGATGAATTTTATCTTTCCTAAAATCTTTTGCAGCAATTCCTTCTACATGAATAAATGGGCGAAAATCAACCTTTAAATTAAATTTTTTTGCCAAATCGTAATAGGGTGATTTGTCCGTGTCGGGCTTTGGCTGGGTAATTAAGATACTTTTTACTTTTCCTTTGTAGACAGGCATAGAAAATTTAACGTCAATCAATACTTGCTTGAAAAATTTTACCTAAATACTTTTACAAATAATAGTATAGGCAATATTTCCAGCGTGCAAAGATAAATAATTAAATACACTATTGGCAATCTAAAATTGGAAAGAATGAAAATCGCTGCTCGTACTAATTGATATATAAATAATATAGCCACTAAAATTGTGAAAATTATGGGCATATAAACAGATATGTTGCTTGGAGCATATGTGTAAATCAATAATAATGGAATGAAAATTAAACTAAAAAGAGTGTTTACAATATTAATTACCATTAAATATGAATTTATTGGCTTTTCGGTTTCAAACAAAATTCCTGAAACTTTTAATACCAACACTTTACCTAAATAATAAATGGATAAAATAATTATAAAATAAACGAAGCGGCTAAATTGTTGATATCCAATATTCCATTGATAATAATTACTTATGTTGTAAAGTAATAAGCCTCCAGAAAGCAAGAAAAGTAAAAACAGAAATAGTGTAGAAATCGAATAAATAATGCTATCATCTCTGGATACTTGGGTTATGGTTCTATCTTTTAAAAAACCAGCAGTAAGTAATTCATAGTTTTTATTGAAAGCCTTGGTAATGAAAATTACGAGTGCGGCCATAAATAAAAACAAAAAAGTTATCCAATCCGATTTTTTTGGTCTTTCAACGTGCAAATTAGGATTTCCAGAACGATCAATCTTCTTAGGTAATCTTGTATAATCGTAAGAATCGTTTCTGAATTGCTCAAAGTATTTATCTCTAAATCTTTCTTTTACGGTAAACACTGAATCAGCGCCTGTCAAGTAAGTTAGATCGTACTGGATATTGCTGGAATCTACACTATTTGAATCTAAGATGGAAGGTAAAAAATTTGAGGCTGATTTTTTGGCTTTAATTGATTTTATGGATGTTGGAATACTTTCTATAGTTACAGATTTTACTTCTGATTTAATTAAGGTATCAAAATCAAAAGCAGGAGGTCCAATAATTGTAGTATCCTGATTAAATATTGCACAAGATATTGAAACAGAAACAAATAAGAGAAAAATTGTAAAAAAAATCTTATTCATCAATAGTAAATTCAGAAATAACTAATAAGCCCAAAATGGATTTTTCCTGTTTGCAAACTTAATGGAATTTTTGCTTGTTTGCCTAAAGCATAACTTAAAGAAAATATTCCTGCTTTGGTTTGGAAACTAATTCCACTGCCTATAGAATATAAAAACCTAGATATTTGCTGATTTCTACTGAAATTTTCAAAATAAGCAGGGCTCACAAAACCAAAAAGAAAAGAATTCTGCTCTAATAAATATCTATATTCTAAAGTTCCAATTATAAATGCATTTGTTGGTATTGATAGTTCATCAAATCCTCTCAAATCCCTATTTCCACCTATTCTAAATAATTCATTTTCAAATATTTGTTCTGAAATCAAAAAACCATTGTTTAAGCCCAATCTAAGTGTACTTCGCCTACCAAGTGGAGTGTAATAATCGGTATTTAAGGTAATTAAATACTGACTGGTTTCTAATTTTAAGGTATCGTATAAAATGGACGGCAGATCTCCATTTTTCTTTATTTTTTTATTACCAACAGAAACAGAAGAGTTTAAAGTGATCCCCTTTCTTGGATTTAGCCGATAATCAAGATTTTCTATTCGGACCGAAATACCATAAGCAGTGTAGTTAACATCAGCAAAAACAGGTAAACTCTGTAAATTTTTGTATTGAGAAGTAGAAAGAAGGGAAGAATTTTTTGATCGCACAAAAACTTTTACATAATTGCCCCCCGACAATAAATATTGAAATCCTAATTCCCTAATTAGGTCCAAAAACAAAGTATCTCGTTTAAAAATTTCCAGTCTAGCATCAATACCTAGAGGAAGCCGAAATAAGTATGGATAAACAACATTTAACTTTATTTCTTGTGATTGATCGGGTTGAAATTTTGCAGTAATATCTAATAACTCTGCCTGTTTAAATGCATTTAATAATTTTAGTCTTACATCTCCAGTCAGTATTAAATTACTTTTCCCAACATTTTCGTTTTGCAAAAAACCAATAATTCCGTCAAATTGGTTTGCGTTCTGTTTTTCTGGAAATAAATTTATTTTTACTTTGTCTTGTATAAAAATCAGTTCTGCATCTCTTTTTTGTTTTAGAAATGAAAGTTCTGAAACTCGAGACCGAATAGCATTAATCAAATTTTGATTGTAAATGTCTCCTTTCTTAATTCCAATGTATGATTCTAAATAGGTATTTGAAATTACCTTTTCGCCTATCAGTCTTACTGTATCAATCCTAAATAAATCTCTTTTTTCTATTTGAATAACGGCAGAAACTTTATTTTGAGAAATTTGCACACTGTCCAAATGAATGCTTGCAAATGGAAAACCATGGTTTTCATAATAAGAAAGAAGTTTGATTGTTAATTTTTCATAGTTGGCAAAACTAAACGGTTTATTTTGAAAGAATTTTGTCTTGAAACCGCTTAATCTAATTGCATCTTGACTTAAATTACCTTTACCAATTGATATCCATTTGTATTTATCACCAATCGAAATAAAAACTGTTTTTAAATAATTATCGGTTTTGGTTGAGTCGATATTTATGCTTGGAAACCCTGCAACCTGATATCTGTAAATGATTGATAAAATTTCTTCTTCTCGCTTGAGAGAATCATCAAAAGTAGTTTCTGATTTTAATTTTAAAAAAAACGTTGGATCGCAACAGAATTCCGTTTTTAACAAAAATTTTTTTTGTGCAAAAGTACTCCACGAAGAAAACATGAAACAGAATATTAGAATCCTAAACAACATATTATAAATACAAAGGATTAATATTTACTAATGCTAATGTATACTTTTGACCCATGGCTGGAATTTATTTGCATATACCTTTTTGTAAAAAAGCTTGTCATTACTGTGATTTTCATTTTTCTACTTCGCTTAAAAACAGATACGAGATGGCGAATGCTTTAGTATCGGAGTTAAAAATGCAAAAAGATTATTTGGGTAAAGAATCAATAGGAAGTATTTATTTTGGAGGTGGAACTCCCTCTGTTTTTTCTGCTGATCAAATTCAACTTATTTTAGATGCTATTTATTCCCACTTCAACGTAGAAAATGTTGTAGAAATTACATTAGAAGCTAATCCGGATGATTTGACCAAAGAATACTTAAAAGAATTAAAAACCACCCATGTTAATAGATTAAGTGTTGGAATTCAATCTTTTTATGATGAAGATTTAAATTGGATGAATCGGGCACATACTGCAAAAGAAGGTTTAGAAGCTATAAAACGATCTCAAGATGTTGGATTATCGAATATTACAACAGATTTAATTTATGGATTTCAATTATTAACAGATAAAAAGTGGTTATTTAATTTAGAACAGATAAATAATCTTCAAATCAATCATCTTTCTTGTTATAACTTGACTGTTGAAAAAGGTACAGCTCTTCAAAATCAAATAAAAAAAGGTCAATCCAAAGCACTAATAGATGAAGATGGAGCAAGACAATTTGAAATAGGATTGGACTATTTAACAAAAAATAATTTTGAGCAATATGAAATTTCAAGTTTTTGCAAAGAACATCATTACTCAAAACATAATTCTAATTATTGGAAAGGGATTTCCTATTTAGGAATTGGCCCATCAGCCCACTCTTTTAATGGAAAAGAAAGACAATGGAATATCGCAAATAATAATAAATATTTAGAATCAATAAATTTATTAAAAGTGCCATTTGAATTTGAAAAACTAACTATTTCTCAACAATTTAATGAATATATCATGTTGGGATTAAGAACAAAATGGGGAATTAATTTAAATGAAATTAATGAAAAGTTTGGAAATGAAATATTTAATCAACTTAAAAAAGAATCCAAATCCTATTTAAATAATGGTTTGATTCTAGAGAAAAACGATATTCTAAGTTTAAGCAAAAAAGGAAAATTATTAGCGGATCAAATAGCTTCTGATTTATTTATTATTTAATTTTTATTTATGATTCTAACATTCGATTACAAAGAAAAACAATTTAGTTTTGATAGTAATAAACCATTAGACATTTCTATTCCGATGAATTCTGGAATCAAAAATCCAAATGCATTTTATATTCCAGAACCTGAATTTTCACCATTAAAAGTTGGAAATTTTGTTGGTTCAATTATAAAAGGAGGAAGTGCAAATTGTGAGAAATTAATAATTTATCCTCATGGAAATGGTACTCATACAGAATGTATTGGTCATATTTCGATAGAAAAAAACACAATCAACAAAAGCTTAAAAACCTTTTTATTTAAAGCTGAATTAATTTCTATAGAACCTTTTTTAATGATAAATGGGGATTTAATTATTTTAAAAGAACAGGTTGAAGAATTAATTAAAAATTTAAAATGTGATGCATTAGTTATTCGAACTTTACCAAATGATGAAAATAAATTTGGGAAAAATTACTCAGGAAAAAATCCAGCCTATCTACATAGAAATGCAGCAAAATATATTCGAGAATCGGGAATCAAACATTTATTGTTGGATTTACCATCAGTAGATAGAGAAGAAGATCATGGAGAATTACTAGCACACCATCAATTTTGGAATTACCCAGAAGAAAAAGAATCAGATAAAACAATTACCGAATTAATATTTGTTTCTGATGAAATACAAGATGGTAGTTATTTATTAAATCTTCAAATTGCAAGTTTAGAATCAGATGCAAGTCCTTCTAAACCAATATTATATTTATTACAATGAATGAATTTTTTAAAAATAAAATAGTTTGGATTACAGGTGCTTCTTCTGGCATTGGAGAGGCTTTGGTAATTGAATTGAATAGATTAGGGGCAAAATTAATTATATCATCAAGAAATAGAGAAGCACTTTATAAAGTAAAAAACAAATGCCAAAAAATTGTAGATGTACATGTGCATCCCTTAGATTTAGAAAATTACACTCTTTTAGAAAATAAAACCCAAGAAGCACTGAAAATATTTGGGAAAATAGATATAATAGTTCACTCTGGAGGGCTGAGCCAAAGAGCAACCGCAATGGAAACCACCTTAGAAACCAATAAAAAAATTATGGATATTAATTTTTTTGGAACTATAGCCATTACACATTCATTATTACCTTCTATGCTGAAAAATAATTCAGGGCAAATTGTAGTAATAAGTAGTTTGGTTGGTAAATTCGGAACTCCCAAGAGATCTGCATATTCTGCGTCAAAACATGCATTACACGGTTATTTCGATTCTTTGCGAGCAGAAATTTATGTAAGTAATGTTTCCATTACGATTGTCTGTCCAGGTTTTATAAAAACTAAACTTTCATTTAACGCACTTTTAGGAGATGGGCAATTGCAAAACAAAATGGATGATGCACAGGAAAATGGAATGCTACCAGAAGATTGTGCAAAAAGAATTTTAATTGCAGTTCAATTAAAAAAACAAGAAGTTTATATCGGTGGAAAAGAAGTTTATGGCGTTTATCTGAAACGATTTTTTCCATATTGGTTTTCTAAAATTGTAAGAAAAGCAAGGGTTGTTTGAAAAAAAAAGTCCTGAATTCTATTTCAGGACTTTTTTAAATAATCTACTAAATTTAATATTTTATATACACAAAAGATTGATTTTGTTTTATACCTCCAGCATCTAAAATTACTTCATATCTACCAGATGGTAAGCTTTCTAAGAAAATTTCTTTGCTATGCAATCCCGACAAATGGTATTGATTTTCGAAGACAGTTTTAATTAGCTTACCACTTAAATCATAAATTTTAATAGTAACTGATGTATTTTCAGAAAGTGTATATCCAATTTTTATATCACTCGTTGTTGGATTTGGATATATAGGATAAAGTTTATTTTTTATTTGATAATATTCGGAAGGTAAAGAGGAAGTCTGATCAAAAATTATATTTTCATCCCCGGGCAGATAGTCTAAAAATAATAAAGGCAGATAATACATTTCATCAGAAGTTTTTTCTCCCCAGCTCACAAATATTGGTGGATTATTTGGATTGTTAATATTAGTAGAGGTGTTATCATATTTCGCATAAGCATGAATGACAGAGTTTTGTGGAAGTTTAATTAATTGTTTAAATGCATAAGTACCTTGCCAATTAAAATCCCAATCATTAATTTTAATTAAATTTATAGTATCATTTGTCGGAGTAATTGCATATACTTTCCAGCTTTGATTTAATAAATGAGCATGTGGTGCTATTCCCAACATGCTAATATCTTTAGTTGCAGTCCAAACACCATGAAATTCTTTAACTTGATTTGGTAAAATAAAAAATGGACCATTTGTGAGTACGCCTGGCAGAGGAACCATTATATGTGTATTCACAAAACGAGTAGCAGGTTGTTTAGCAAAAAATAAATTAACTGTTGAACTATCTATTTCATCAATAGGTGTAGGCGCATAATGCATTTGAAGTTTAAGATCACTCCCAGCATATAATTTTTGTGCAATACCTAAAGTATATTCCAAAGGTTTCTGACCAGGTACATAACCCGGTAATTGAGAATTTAAATCAGCCGCAGAAGTAGTTCCTGATTCGTAGCCATATTCTGGTGTAAGTGCATCTGAAGCTGCTGCTGATCCGGTAGTATCTGCCCAAACTAAGGTATGATGAACAATTTTTTTATTGCCAGGTCTCACTTCTAAAGCTATTAAATCTTTATCGGTAGTAATTCCTGTTGGTAATACAAAATATCTGTATTCATCTGTGTTATTACCAAGATGTTTATAGCTTTTTGCAAATGATAATACTAAATCTGGTGCTCCAATTTGCGATCCTGTAGGAAAAATTGGTAAAGATGGTTCTAAACTTGGGTTTCCTTGTAACGTTCCTTGATCTACCCAATCAGCAATTTTTTTTATTTCAAGATCTGTTAAATAATTCTCATTTCTATATCGTTGGTACTTTTCGTCAGGTTTCCAAGGTGGCATGTATTTAATGCTTGTTACATATTTAATCATACTTGCCCAAGATTGTACTTCCGAATAATTTGTTAAAGGAAAAGGCGCAATTTCGCCCGTTCTATGGCATTTCGTACACTTATTGTAAATAATAGTTGCTATGTCTTCACTAAAATTTAGTGTTTGTGCTTTCGTTTGAAAAATAAAACTAAAGGACATAATTATTATAAGTAATATTTTTTTCATAACATTCGTTTTATAAATTTATATAACAACCTATTGGATTTGTTTGTACGGGTGATATTGAAATTTGATTGTAATAATTTTCAATTGCACTTTCTAAAAAATGTTCATTTACTACTTTTCTTCTTTTACCTACTCTTTCATACGAATTATCAATTTTCCCAGAATAAATAATTTTTTCAGTTTGAGTCTCAACTAAAAAAACTTGTGGTGTGACAGTTGCATTAAATTTTTTAACTAATACCAGATTTATATCTAATTCCAACGGAAACTGTAATTGATATTTTCTTTTAAATTCTGCCATACTTTCCATATTACTTAAGTCTAGATTAGGAAAAATGCCTTCAAATTGGAGTAATTCTGAAGGATATTTTTTTAAAATCCTATTTAATTCCAAAGTAGATGATTGGCAAATTGGACATTTCTCCGAAAGAAAAATATAGACTTTCAATTTAGATTTTTCTATTGCAAACGATTGAAACGAAATTGAAAAGGTTATCAATATAATTAACAACAATGTTTGAGGATATTTCAATTTTATTTATTTTTTTCTTTGATCAAAAATACTAAATAAGGTTTAACTAATAAAAAGAAAGTATAGCTATTTGATAAAATATACCACTTAGCCTGATTTATTCAAAAAGATTGCAGCGATATTTTTTGTAGCTTATATCAATGCAATAAATACAGAAGAAAACAGCACCTTGCAATAAAATTTATTTTATTTTTATTAAGAACTATGATCAGTAATGATAAGCCAACGACCTTTAATTTTTTTCATAAGCAAAGTAAAATGACCAGAAGGCTGATCGTTAATTCTTTTTAAATTCCAACTACCGACCACGTGGGCGAAATTTTTACCCAAAATTTCAATCCGAATAATTCCAAAAGTAAGAATACCCATGGCCAAAGTATCTGGATACGAATTTTTATAATTATTTAAAGTATTGATATAACCGTATTTAGGTCCAGATTTACCAATAAACAAAAGTGAATCTGAATTTAAATAGATTTCCATATACTTTTCTATATTTCCAGAATTCCAATCATTTTGATTTTTGAGTAAGGCCGCTCGAATTTCTACTTTGGGCTTTTGTGCTAATATTATAAAGCAAAAAAAGAACTGAAAAAACAGTAAACACAGAAAGTTTTTAAACATTTTAGAAAGATAAAGTTTTTTCAATATAGCAAAATTTATTGGTGTAACCTTTCTATTAAAATTACAAAGGATTTCAAACTTTTAAGGCAACTAAACCGTTAACAATTGTTTAAATGACATTATGAGAGGCTTTGGATTTAGTCAATTTGTGCCATCTGAGTTACCTAAAGGTGGTTTTGACGAGTTGTTAAAATTATTTACGCAATTACTAAACTACACTGCGGGTGATGCTTCTGAGGCACTATCGTGGATGAATGAATTGGACAAAAAATACAAAATGACCAATGATGAGTATGGTATGGGTAATTTTATTGATGATTTAAAAGAAAAAGGTTATTTGGATGATGGAGGGCAGAAAGGAGAATTTAAAATAACAGCCAAAACAGAGCAAACAATTCGTCAGTCAGCATTAGAAGAAATTTTTGGAAAAATAAAAAAAGCAGGTAAAGGAAATCATAAAAGTAATTTCTCTGGACAGGGCGATGAAAAGAATTCAGAAAGAAGATCTTATGAATTTGGTGATAGTTTGGATCAGATAGATGTAACTCAATCTATTCAAAATGCTCAAATTAATCATGGAATTAATGATTTCAAACTTACAGAACGAGATTTAGAAGTAGAGGAATTAGATTATAAAACACAAACCTCTACTGTTTTAATGATTGATATCTCTCATAGTATGATTTTGTATGGCGAAGATCGAATCACTCCAGCTAAAAAAGTTGCGATGGCTTTATCTGAATTAATTAGTACTCGGTATCCGAAAGACACTTTAGATATTGTAGTGTTTGGAAATGATGCCTGGCCTATTACCATAAAAGATTTGCCTTATTTACAAGTTGGTCCTTACCATACAAATACATATGCAGGATTGGAGTTAGCCACTGATATTTTAAGACGTAAAAAAACAAATAACAAACAAATTTTTATGATAACAGATGGTAAACCTACTTGCTTAAAAGAAGGATTAAAGTATTATAAAAACAGTGTGGGTTTGGATAGAAAAGTAGTGAATAAAACCTTGAATATGGCGGCCCAATGTAAAAGATTAAATATTCCAATTACAACTTTTATGATTGCAAAAGACCCTTATTTACAACAGTTTGTAAGATCTTTTACTGAGATAAATGGAGGGAAAGCATTTTACAGCTCACTTAATGGATTAGGAGAATACATATTTGAAGACTACATTAAAAATAGAAGAAGAACAGTTAGATAATTAATAATAAACTAGAAGGTAAAAGCAGTTTATTAAATGAAAATAAATTTATGACAACAAAAGAATTAATTAAAATAAAAACATTTGGCGAATTAAAATCAGCTGGATATAAAACTCGAACCATTAAAGAAGAATTGAGAGAAAATCTTATTGTTCAATTAAAAAATAAAGAAAATGGATTTCAGGGAATTGTGGGATTTGATGACTCGGTAATTCCAGATATACAAACGGCAATTTTAGCAAGACATAATATTCTTTTATTGGGTCTTCGTGGTCAAGCTAAAACTAGAATTGCAAGATTAATGATTCAACTATTAGATGAATACATTCCGTATGTAACTGGTTCTGATCTATTTGATGATCCTTTTCATCCAATATCTTGGCATGCACACAATGAGATTACAACAAAAGGAGACGAAACTCCTATTTCATGGCTACACAGAAATGATAGATACACAGAAAAATTAGCAACACCAGATGTTACGGTTGCAGATTTAATTGGAGATGTGGATCCTATAAAAGCAGCTACTTTAAAATTGCCATATTCAGATGAACGTGTTATACATTATGGTTTAATTCCAAGATCACATAGAGGAATATTTGTGATAAATGAATTACCAGATTTACAGGCAAGAATACAGGTTTCGCTTTTCAATATTTTGCAAGAAGGTGATATTCAAATTAGAGGTTTTAAATTAAGATTACCACTAGAAATACAATTTGTGTTTACAGCAAATCCAGAAGATTATACCAACCGTGGATCTATTGTAACTCCTTTGAAGGATAGAATTGAAAGTCAAATATTGACACATTATCCAAAAACAATTGCATTATCAAAACAAATAACTCAATCTGAAGCAAGACTAACAGAATCTCAAAGAGAAAAAGTAAAAGTTCATGAATTATTAAAAGATTTAATTGAACAAATAGCCTTTGAAGCACGTGGAAGTGAATATATTGATAAGAAAAGCGGAGTATCTGCAAGATTAACTATAAGTGCATTTGAAAATTTAATAAGTTCTGCTGAACGAAGAATGCTTGTTAATAATGAAAAAGAATCTCATGTTAGAATAGCTGATTTGCTTGGAGTAATTCCGGCAATTACAGGAAAGATAGAATTGGTGTACGAAGGTGAGCAAGAAGGTCCAGCAAAAGTTGCTCATATTTTAATTGGAAAGGCAATTAAATCTTTGATTCCAGAATATTTACCTGATCCTGAAAAAATTAAAAAGAGCAAAGTCAAAAACCCTTATGCTGAAATAATTAATTGGTTCGGACAAGGGAATAGTGCAGTTATAAGCGATGGAATATCTGAAGATGAATATAAAAAAATACTTGATTCAATAGCAGGTCTAAAGGATTTAGTTGCATTTATTTATCCAAAAGGAGATAAACAATTACGATATTTAATGATGGAATTGGCATTGCATGGTTTATCTGAATTTTCTATGTTGAGTAAACATTATTTAGAAAATGGGTATGAATTTAAAGATATGTTTAATACACTTTTCAACGCCTCCATTGAGGAAGATGACGAAGATTTCAACGAAGACAATTATCGTTAGTATCTTGCGCGCTAATTTTCATTAAATACGATGGCCGACGGTAGAATACCCTTTTTCCTAATTACATCAGGAATTCTTTTATTATTGAATAGCTATATTTTTCAAGCTATAAAAACAGTAATGAAAAAAAAAAGTAAAACCTTTAAAATCATTATTGGAATTATTTATTGGGGAATTACATTTACAATTATATCTGGAATCTATATAAGTCAATTCTATTTCAAAACTGGAATGGTGAGAAATTCTATAACTGTTTCCTATTTTGTAATGGTACTTTCAGAAATATTTGTCGTTCCTTTTTTACTATACGACGATTGCAGAAGGCTTATATTATGGATAAAATTAAAAGTAACTAAAAGATTAAATTCAGCAAAAGATCCAATAACACATGCAAGCACTCAAGCGCTTTTATCAAGATCTGAATTCATAAGTAAAACTGGCTTATTGGTAGCTGCAGTTCCTTTTTCTCTAATTAATTTTGGAATGCTGACTGGTGCTTATGACTACAGAATTAAACGGGTTCCGCTTATACTTCCAAATTTACCATCTCAATTTAATGGACTTAAAATACTTCAAATCTCAGATATTCATTCTGGAAGTTTTTATGATAAAAAAGCAGTTCTGGGAGGAATAGAAATGATCTTAAAGGAAAAAGCTGATATTGTATTTTTTACGGGTGATTTAGTAAATGATAAAGCCAAAGAAATGTATGATTATCAAGATTTGTTTTCAAAAATAAAAGCTCCATTAGGTGTATATTCTATAACAGGAAATCACGATTATGGTAATTATTCTTGGTGGCCAAGTGAAGCTAAAAAAGCAAAAAACTTTGCTGATTTAGTAAAAACTCATGAGAACATGGGATGGGATTTATTAATGAACGAAAACAAAAAAATCACTTTAGGAGGTGAAAGTATAGCGATTTTAGGAATAGAAAACTGGGGGGCTAGCACTCGTTTTCCAAAATATGGTAGAGTAGATTTGGCTAGTAAAGGTACGGAGGAATCTGCTATTAAACTTTTGCTTTCACATGATCCAAGTCACTGGAATGCCAAAATAACAAAAGAAAATAAAGAGATAGATGTAATGTTTTCTGGTCATACACATGGTATGCAATTCGGGTTTCAATTTGGAAATTTACAATGGAGTCCTGTTCAATATGTATATCCAGAATGGTCTGGCTTGTATAAAAATGAAAATCAACAATTGTATGTAAACGTTGGCTATGGTTTTATTGGCTATCCAGGCAGAATAGGTATTTTGCCAGAAATAACAGTTTTCGAATTAAAAAAATCATAAATTGCTTAGATAAGTAAGCTTTTTGAATTTTGAAATCACCAACATTTAAAATAAATTTTTCTAATTTATTTATTTCTATTTGCGGATTAGGACTATTAATCTTTACCTATAAAGCATTAAATATTCGCTTACAACCAATTTTAATACTCTTTTTGACGATTGGTATTGCTGCAATTTATAATGTTAGTATATCCATCCAATTAATTAGAAAAATAATAACAATAGTTTCATTTTTTACTGTTTTTATTAAAACAGCGATAGCCATTCTTTTGTCAATATTTTTATTTGGATTTGTTATTTTGATTACAAATTACCTTACTTTCCATGGCTTACTATTTTTATTATTAGGATTTATCTTAAGTATTTTATATCAATTACCTATTTTAAAATATAAAAATAAAAGGATAAGATTAAAACAAATTTCCTATTTAAAAGTGCCTCTTATTGCTTTAGTTTGGACAATTGTAACTATATTAATTCCTATTTTAGCTAATGAAATTAATCCAGCACAATCATCATTATTAATTACAAATAGATTTTTTTTTATTTTCTCATTAGCAATTCCATTTGATATAAGAGATATTGAACAAGACAAAAAATCAAATACTCAAACTTATGTTGTAAAATGGAATAGTGAAACAGCGAAAATAATAGCCATAATATCGTTATTTATTTATTTAGTTTGTGTTTACATAGATAATGGTCTTATCTTCAACATAAAACTATCATTATATTTTTCGGGTTTAATTGCTTTTATAATGATTTTGTTAAGCTCAAAGGATAGAACCAAATTATTTTTTAAATATGGTGTTGATGGTATTTTGTTAGTGCCAATTTTAATTTATTGGATGTTAGCTTTTTTAAAGTTTTAATAATTTTTATGAAGAATACTTTAAAAGAAAATTTGAAACAATTTAACTTTCAATCATACAACTAATTTGAGAATTATTTCGTTTATTAAAATCTATCTAAGAAAAATGAAAAGAGTCAATATTTTATTGTTATTAATATTATTTGCATTTACAATTGTAGCAAATTCTTGCAATTCAACTACTTCAGAAGAATTGAAACCATTTAATTTTATGCTCGGCAACTGGCAATCTTCTAAAGATAGTTCAACTATATTATTTGAAAACTGGGAAGAAAAAGAAGGAAAATTTGTTGGAAAAAGCTTTGCTATTGATCAAAAAGGCGATACAGTTTTTTCAGAAAAAGCAGAAATTTTTTTTAATGGAGAAACAATTGTATACGCAGTGGCAGCTGGAAAACAAAAATGGGTTGACTTTATTTATAAACAAAATCAAATCGATGAAGCAATTTTTGAAAATTTGGAACATGATTTCCCTCAAAGAATTATTTACTCTACCAATGATAAATCAAAATTATTTGCAAAAATCGAGGGAAAAGTAGATGGAGAAATGGTTAGAGAATATTATGAATATAAAAGAAATTAAAATTATTGTTTAATAATTTCAAACGTTTTGATTACTTCATTTTTATTTTTAACTAAAAAAGTATAAGATCCAGCAGATACTTCTGTTCCATTTAAATCATCTGCGAACCAAGTTTCGCTATAAGCTCCTATATTCTTGTAATTCTGAGAAAGTGTTTTTATCAGCTTTCCAAATTTATCTAAAATTTCTATCGTATAATTTCCTGATTTTAAAATTTCATATTCTAGTATTGTAAAATATAAAAATGGATTAGGATAAGGTCTTGAAACTTTTATAGTAGAATTTTCAATTGGTATCAAATTAGAAACAGCAACAGACAAGTCTGTAATTGTTAGGAAACCGCCGTTATCAATTTTATTTTTAATATATAAAACCGAATTACTTTGGTCGTAAAAGTACCCCGAATCTATCGTTAAATTAAAATCTAGCAATGAAGTTTTCTGAGGTAATTGACTATTATTTAATTCGATTAAAGTGGGCAGACTTGAAATTCTTTGGATTTCAAATATTAATTCTATTTCATTTCCAGAGCTTTCAGGAAATGAATTTCCAGATTTACTAAATGAAATGGTGTGTGTAGAGGTACTTTTATTTGCTTGAATTTGAATTTCATCAAATGCTTGTAAAGAATCTGAAGATGTGCTTATTCCATCATCATCATAGACTGTTATGGAGGAATTAGCAATAGATTCATCAGGAAAATATTTCAATCTTAATGAATTATGATTAAATTTTGAAGCAGTACTATTTACCGATAAAGGAATAAAACTTCCAGCACGAATAAAAAATGGAAGCTTATTTAATGGGGCATTTATCATTTGTTGTGAACCAGAATTGTATTCATTCAATGTCCAGTAATCTATCCAATTCCCATCTGGAAAAATTACATTTCTTTGAGTTTGATTTTCTACAATTACTGGAGCAATTAAAACATTATCACCCCAAAAATACTGGTCGTTAAGTGAAACTAAAATTGGATCATTTGGCTGAAAATAATTCATTGGTCTTACTAATGGAACTCCTGAACGTGAGTTTTCTACTGCCAAAGAATAATTATATGGCAGAAATTCATGTCGAAGGTTTATATAGTTTTTAATTATATTTTTGTTCAAAGTTGGATAATTAACTGGCTCTGTAGGCACACCTTCACCATGAGCACGCATGATAGGTGTAAACGTTCCAAACTGTAACCATCTCGTATATAACTCATTGTTTTGAGAACCACCAGTGAAACCTCCTAAATCTGAATGCATATATCCAACACCACTCATACTCATGCCTAACATAATAGGAATTTGAGCTTGTAATCCTGAAAAACTTCTTTGGATATCTCCACTCCAAGGAAAGGTAGAAAATCGCTGCATGCCTGCAAATCCAGATCTTGATAAATTAAATAATCTTGTTTCTGGAAAAAATTGTTTGTGTTTTTTATAAAGCATTTCATTCCAAAGAAGTGCGTATATATTATGAATATATTTACCTGAACCTAAGGAATGAACCATTTCTTCAGGATGATTTTCTGGTTCACCTAAATCTGTCCACCATCCTGAGACACCTTCATTATTTCTTAAAGAATAAAAATTCCACATCCAATCCAAAGCTGAGGTATTAGTCACATCTAATAAAGCACTGCTTCCAGCCCAAAAATTATTTATTATAAATGTGGTACCATTCTGATTTTTTCCAAAATATCCATTTGTCGAACCGGTGAGAAAATTATTGGAATTCTGAGTAAAATATGTTTCAGAAATTAAAATCGTTTTCACTCCTAAAGAATCAAAATCCTTCATCATTTTTACTGGTTGTTGAAAGTTTGAATAATCCCAGTTTAAATTACCCATAGTACTTGGATTTCCAAACCAATATAAATCCAAAACTAATGCATCTAATTTAAATCCTTCATTCAACATTCTGTTTACAATTGTTCTTGCTTCAGCTTCTGTTTGATATCCATATTTGGATTGAATATAGCCAAGAGCCCATCTAGGTGGAATTTTTTGCCTTCCGGTAAGTTCTGTATATTTTTTCAAAATAGAAGAATTGTGTGTTCCTGCAATTACAAAATAAGAAAGTTGCGCAGTATCAACTCCGTATTCAAATACATTATTTTCAGTCTTTCCAATATCAGCATAGCCTTTAGAAAAATTATCAAAATAAAGTCCATATCCAGCAGATGAAATAAAAAACGGAATACAAATATTTAATGTTGAAGCACCATTCGTATAACCATATCGAGCTCGATTATACATTTCTAAATACTGACCTCTCCGATTAATATTTATTGCTCTAGAGCCTCCACCTTGAATGTTTTCAGCATTTTTTAATTTAATTCTAACATTGGTACCGTATAAATTTTCATTAAATCCAAATTCCTCTCTTAGAATAGTATCTGAGTTCGAAATATATTTTAATTGAAAAGGGGTTTTTTGAATTTGGACCTTTAAACCAACCGTTTCAAAAAATAAAAATGAAGTGTCAACTTGAATGTTTGTATTCAATTGATTTTTTAAAATTACACTAAAACCAGTATCTGATTTAAAAGTACTGTCACGAAAATAAGCGGTCTTAACTATATTTTCTGTCGGATTACTTAAAGAATAAAATCCTTTTGTGGTTTTAATTCTTAATTCTTTTCCATTGAATGTATGCGAAATGTAGGATCTAACATTCAAATTTATGTTTATAAATAAGTCTTCTCCATTTACATCCCTACCTGCTATAGTTCCATTCTCATTTCTAAAAACGAAGGCAATTTTACGAATATCAGTTTCATTTGGAAAACCATAAAAATCTTGAAAATGACTTTTAAACTGATAAGTATTAATTCCAATTTTAGTCATTAACAAACTAGTATCAGCAGTACCCCAAACGCCTTTAACGTACTTCCAATCATTATTATTCTGACTCAAATTGGTTATTAAACCTGTGTGAATATAAATATCCGAATTAAAATTTTGAAGTCCTGCGTTTCCTAATTCTGCATTAAATGTAATCGTTATTGAGTCGTCTTTGGTAGGTTGAATTGGAAAAATTGTTACTATTTGTGCTCGAGAATTATTTGAAAGAAGCCAAAAAGCAAACAGAAAAAATATTTTTTTAATCATACTTAGAATTACTATCTGTAGCGAGTTCTGGTTGTTTGATCAACACTTTTGAATTCATTCCATTCCAATTAAATTTCACAAACAATAATTTATTTATTTGATCATAATAAAATCCTTGATTGGTATTTAAAAAACTTGTGTAGGTTTTATATTTTTTTATTCGTTTTTTATTAAAAGAAATAGAAGTAGGAGCTTTTGAAATTCTAGGAATATTAAAAATTAAATCTCTTATTTCTGGTGAATTTAAATATCCATTACCCGATCTACTCAATTTAATTTCGATTTCATTTGCTCGCACATCTCCAGCAAATTGTAAAAGTTCATATTCCCCTTTTATATTTGCATCTGGAGTTTTTCCATCATCTTCATACATTTGATAATTAGATTTAGTCAATTGCTTATCTGGGTAATAATTGATGGTTAAATTTCGCGTAGAATAATTTTCAGTATTTTTCATTTCGGCTACCATAGGTATAAAACTACCTGCACGAACAAATAATGGTAAGGTTTCCAAAGGTGCTTGAACTCTATAATTTAAATTTCCAGTATACGTCTCATTGTTCCAGAAATTTATCCACTTACCCGAAGGAAATTCCACTTTTCGACTTGTCTCCCCTTTATTTATTACTGGTGCAACCATAAAATCATCTCCCCAAAAGAATTGGTCATTTATGACAATCAGTTTTTTATTGGATGGATCAAAATAATTTAATGGCTTAGCTAAAGGTGTTCCTGAACTTGCATTTTGCCAGCAAAGTGAATAATTGTAAGGTAATAGTTTATACCTAAGATTTGCATATTGCTTTACAATATTTTTCACCGTATCATTCCAGAAAATCGGTTCGGAAGGGATCTCAAACGCACCATGAGGCCTCATAATTGGTGTGAAAGTTCCAAATTCAATCCATCTTATAAATAATTCTTGATCACGTTTCCCCATTGCAAAACCGCCTAAGTCGGAGTGCATATATCCATGTCCGCTCATGCTCATACCTGTCATAATTGGTATTTGAGCTTTCAGTCCACTAAATTCTCTTAAAATATCTCCGCTCCAAGGAAAAGTTGAAAATCGTTGAAAACCAGCATATCCTGTTCTAGCTAAATTAAACAAACGCTGCTCAGGAAAATCTTTTTTATACCCGTCTGAAATTAACTTACTCCATTCTTGTGGATATACGTTGTGTAAATCTCTAGCTTTCCCATTAACATGTCTTATTTGATCTGGATGTTTCTCTGGCTCTCCTAAATCGCACCACCAACCAGCAACTCCTTGAGAAGTATATTTTTTATAATAATTCCACATCCAATTTTTAGTCTCAGGCTTAAATATATCTACCAATAACGATGGCCCGGTCCAGAAATCAGAAATTAAATAGGGTTTGCCTAAACTATCAGTTGTTGCTAAATTATTATCTTTAATATAATTAAAATTATCTGATTTTTCATTTACAAAAGTTTCTGTGATTAAAATTGTTTTTACCCCCATGCGATTAAATTCCTCTAGCATTTGTACAGGTTTTGGGAATGCAACTGTATCCCAAGTTAAATTTCCCATAGCCGTAATTGGGCCAAACCAATATAAATCTAAAACGATTGCATCCATCGGAAAACCTTCTTTTTGCATTTGTGAAATTACATTGGAAACTTCTTCTCTCGTTTTATAACCAAACCTAGATTGAATATAACCCATGGCCCAACGAGGAGGAATGGGTTGTCGACCAGTTAGATAGGTATAATTAGTTAAAATATTATCATAAGAATTTCCACTGATAAAGAAATAACTCATTCTTCCACTTTCAGATCCCAATTCAAAAACATTGGTATCAGTCTTACCAATATCAAAATAACCTGCTCCGTAATTTTCTAAATATAAACCATAAACATTTGAAGATAAAAATAATGGAATAGAAATATTTATATTTTTTTCACCTAAAGTATATCCATATTGAGCACGATGATAATTTTGCAATTTCTGTCCTCTTCGATCGGTTCCAATTGCTCTTGAGCCAGATCCAAAAATACTTTCCTCCGGTTTTAATTTAAATTGTAATGTTTTATAAATACCTGTTTCTAAATATCCATCTTCTTCTTCTAAAATCAATTTATTATTAACTGAAAAATTAATTCGTATTGGGTTTTTTAAAATTACAGCTTTTACATTTCCAATTAAATATTCTAAATATTCATCTCGATTTATTACAGTAGGAATTATGTTTTCTGGCTTGCCAATTAAAGAATATCCAGAATCTAAAGCAGTGTAAACGGTATCAAAATAGGTTATTCGAATGCTTTGTCCGTTGTAAGCTTGAACAGATACAGAACCTCCCGTAGTTTTAATCAATAAATTACTTCCATTGACATTATAAGATATATAGGATCCAATTGTCGAATTAACTATTTTTTTTTTCTTTTCCGAATCGCTTTTTATTATTTGGCTATAGCTATTAAATACATTAAAAAGATAAACAAAAAAGAATATAACGCATTTAGAAAAATATTTTAACTTAATTGAAAACATAGGTTTTTGGTTTTATTTTTTATTCTTGATTTTCCCAAGCGTTAAATAATTCTGTGAGATAAATATTCTCATTTCTAGAAATATTCATATCTGCTTTTACTAATTTCATAGCAAAATTTAAAAAGCTATTTCTTTCTTCTAATGTAGAATTTTTATAAAATTCGTCCATTGCTTTATAAAAATGGGTTGAAAAATCTGTGTATTTTAACTTATTTAAAAATACTATTTCCGAATCCAACTCATTTATAAAACTAAATTCAGATTTGATAAAAGAAGCAATTATTTTTTCTTCTTTTTTATCAAAATGACCATCTACTTGAGAGAGAATCATAAGCATGTGATAGCCAGCAACAGATTTATTCATACCTAAATTAATTTAGGCTGAAAGATAGTAAAATGTATAGATTTTATTTATTTAGAATTAATTAAACATAGAAAGTGAAATTATTTAATTAAAAATATCGTTTTCATTTTCTATGTTCAAAAATCAATCTAAATTAAAGCGGTATCCAAAACCTCTAACAGTAGCCAGAAATAATGGATTTTCAGAATTTTCTTCTATTTTTTTTCTTAATCTCACGATATGCATATCAAGAGTTCGAGTATTAACGTCGGCATTATATCCCCAAACTACCATCATCAATTCTTCTCGATTAATTACCTTGTTTGGATTTTTTAGAAAATACAATAAGATACGATTTTCTAAAATAGTTAATTCAATTCGCTTTCCCTTTTTTAGTAAAATATGAGTATTGGGATGATGTTCCATATCACCAAAAGCATGGATTTCTTTTTGATCGTTTCCAGATTGATATTTTATTTTGTTTTCAACTAAAGCAATCATTACTTCCATGCTGAATGGTTTGGTGATGTAGTCATTAACTCCAAAATTGTAAGCATCAATCTTGTCCAAATCTTGAGCTTTGGCTGTAACCATTATTATGGCATTGGTAAAGCCCTTTTTTCTGACACTTTCACAAATTTCTGCACCAGATTTGCCCGGTAACATCCAGTCTAAAAGTACAATATCTGGCTCTTCCATCATTATCATTTCCTCCGCTTCTATTCCATTTGCTGATTCTATAACCTGATAACCCTCTGCAATAAGTCGGTGTTGAACCAAAAATCTTAAATTCTCATCATCTTCAACTATGGCAATTTTAACTTTTTTATTTTCCATGATTTTTAATTAAATTGAATGGTAACTGTATTATAAATTCAGATCCAAGTCCAGGTTCACTTACAACAGTAATTTCCCCTTTCATATAATTGATAATTTCTTTACAAAAAGCCAGCCCAATCCCTACACTTCCTTGCTTATTAAATTCATTTTCTACACGATAGAATTTTTTAAATATATTTTCTTGTTCGCTTTTAGCAATTCCAATTCCTTGATCTTTAAAATTCATTGTAATATATTTCTTATTTCTTCCTATAGTTATTAAAAGTTTTTTCCTATTAGGTTGAGAATATTTATAAGCATTATCAATTAAATTTTGAAAAATACTAGATAGCAAAACCTCATCTGATATTATTTTTTCTATATTAATTAATTGATATTGAATATCAAAATCTGGATGTTTTACATGATATGAAATTACTATATCATTAATGAATGACTTTAATTCTATCTCTTCTTTTTTAACTGTAATGGATTGATTTTCTAATTGAGTTAATGAAAGCAATTTATTCATTAAATTATTAAGTTTATCTGCTTCTTCATCTAAAATTTTACCATACATATTTTTTTCGCGATCACTCAAACTAGCAGCATTTTTGATATTGTTTCCAGCAATTTTAATTACACTTACTGGTGTTTTAAATTCATGAGTAAGATTATTTATAAAATCATATTGAAGTTTAAATAACTTACTATTTATATTTAAATTTCTGAAAATCAAATAAGATATAAAAACGATCAAAAAGTAAACTATTAAAATAGAAATAGCAATGGGAAGAAAAGAATATCCTACCTGTCGATTTAAAAATTTTCTGGAAGAAATAAAATATAGTTGAGATTCGGAAAAAGATCCAGGAAGAGCCACACCAGTAGTAAAATGGGTTCTGTCCGATTCCAAAGAATCAAAATTGATCGGGCGAATTAATATTTTTTCATACAAATTAGGTCTTGGATTTTTTATTTCTAGAAGCCTGGGATTCACGAAAAACGTCAATAAATCTTGAGGATAAATGGATGATTTTGGTAGTTTATTATACATTAATTCTCTAAAAGTAATCATATCCACTGCACGCGGAATATTTAAATAACTTACTGAATTAAAACTAAAAGTATAATAAGTTCTAAACATTAAATCATCTGTAAAGGGCTTGGAAGTATCTTTATCTGAAACTAACTTTACATATTTAAAAATTACAGTACTAAAATCATTGGCCTTGTCTATGGAAAATGTACCTACACTTCCTCTTTTAAATATGGTAATTAAGGAATCGTTTTTTCTGCTATTAGAATAAATATCTTTCACCCCAACAGAAAAATTCTCGAACCCAAAACCATCTTTTACATCGTGATTACTGGTTTCTATTTCATAGAAATAAACAGAATCGATAAATGGATAAACAGCAAATAAACTTTTTGAATATGCACCAAATGAAGCTGAATCCATAAAACCCTGATACAAAGAAATTTGCGGAATTCGACCGTAAGTAAATTCATTGTAAGGAGTTAAGACTTCATCAAGCACTTGGCTTTTGGACGAAACAAATTTACTTTCTATAAATTCTTGAGTGTATTTGAACCCTAAAAAAAGTCCGATTATTAAAACAAAAGAAATTAAAATTAAAAAAATTGAAATCAGCGTATAATTTTTTCGGTATGAATTTTCGCTCTTTTCTTTCATTTACTCTGAAGATTTTGTGCTAAAAATTTTTCTAATTCTGCATAAAACTCCATTTTATTTTCTTCGTTAGCAAACCCATGTCCTTCATTCTTTTTCAGAAAGTAAGTAACTTCTACGCCAGCCTTTTTTAATGATTTAACAAATTGTTTTGTCTCTGACACATTCACTCTAGGATCTTTTTCTCCTTGAGCAATCATAACTGGTACTTTTATTTGATTGGTATGAAATACTGGAGAAACCTTTCTAAAATAATCAGCATCTTTTTCTGGATGACCAATCATTTCATAAGCCATTTTTAAAAACTGATTATAATAAGGTGGAATATCTTTCATATAAGTAAAAAGATTAGAAATTCCACAATAGGAAATTCCACATCGATACAAATTTGGAGTAAAAGTGACTCCAGCTAGAGCTGTATAACCTCCAAAACTATATCCATAAATTGCAATTCGGCTTGAATCTGCGATGCCTGTTTTAATCAACCATTCAGATCCGTCAGAAATATCATCTTGCATTTTTAATCCCCATTCCTTAAAACTTGCTTGCCAAAATCCTCTTCCATAACCTGTAGAACCTCGATAATTCATTTGTAAAACTGCATAACCTCTATTAGCAAAAAACTGAACTTCTGGATTAAAACCCCATCGATTCCTAATCCATGGTCCGCCATGAGGGTAGATGATAACTGGTAAATTTTTAGAATCAACGCCTTTGGGTAAGGTTAGATATCCATTTATTTGAATTCCATCTCGTGATGTGTAAGAAATAGGTTTCATATCACACATATCAGATTCTTTGAGCCAAGGACTCACATCACTTAATTTTTCTAATTTATTTTCGCTGATATGATATAAATAAAAAGCACCTAAAGATTTGTCGCTGTATGTTCTAACTAACAATTTTTTTTGAGCTCTATCCTGATCTCGAATTGTTATTTCTTTCCCCGGAAGCTGTTTTGCAATTTTGTTATACACTTCTTTCGCACTATCATCTAGAAAATTCATTTGATATTTCCAAGTTGTGAAACCTGTATATAAAAGTCTATTTCCGTCTTCAGAAAATCCTGCATCAGTTACATCCACATCTTTATGTGAAAAAATTTCTTCCACCTCTTTGCCTGTACTTAAGTTAATTAAAACGATAGCTTGCTTGTCTCTATTTAAATTGCTTGTTGCATATATAAATTTATTGTCTTGGCTAAAAGCTATCGGTTGAATCGTGTTTTTAAAATCGTTTGTGATAATTGTTTTAAAAGGTGAGGCTTCTGTTTCTCTATATTGCAAATTTTCATTCACTCCATCTGTAGCTGCTGCAAGCAAAAGTTTACCTTCATGATCCATTTTCCAATAGTGAAAATTTCCATTATTCTTACAAACCATAGATAATTTGGAATTTTTTGTATCTAATCTGTAGACATCAAACATTGTTGAATCGCGCTTATTCATTGCGATCATAATGGTTTTATTCAATCTTCTGTCAGACATTACCAATTTGATTTTTACTTTTTCGAAAGGTGTTATATCTCTAAGATTCGTTCCATCTGAACCCACAGCAATTAATCTAAAATTTTCATCCCCATCTTCATCTTTTAAATAAACCAATTCATCGCTACCTAACCAAAAATATTGGCCAATATTTCTTTTTGTTTCAGAAGTTATTCTTTTTACAGATTTATCATTCAAATTTTGAATTACAATGTTTAATCTATTTTGATATGGTTCTAAATAAGATAAAGAAGTGCCATCTGGAGATAATTGAAAAGATGTTTTCTCAGGATTTCTGAAAAAATCTTTAATGGAAATTTGTTTCACATTCTGTTTTTCTGTGCAGCCGTTAGCAATAATGATAAAAAGAAGGGACGAAAAAATTGGAAATAAAAACTTTGTTTGCATGTAGAATTAATCCTATTTGTTGTATTTTGAATTGATCGTAATTGATAAAAATAGTTTTAAATAAGACTTTAATAAAGGGGGTAACAATATTTTTACTGCTTGATTATCTTTTAAATGCATTTTTTAATGATAAAAATAAAAATAGATGGAATCGAAATTTTTTTCAATATATGGTAAAGATCTATATTCAGTCAAATTTTTAATGAAAAATATTTTCCAGATTGAAAATAAAAGAAAGTCAATCTTCTATTTTTTGATAAAATAAGCAAAAGCCACATTCGTTTCTTTTATATTTATGCGATGAAAAAAAGTATTTTATTTCTGTTTTCAATTTTTATAGTTCAATTTTCTGTTTATGCACAAAAAACTCAAGAAGGAGCATTAGCCAATCAATATTTCGAAAATTCAGAATTTGAAAAAGCAATTGCACTTTATGAGAAATTAAATCTCGACAACAATCAATATTACACTAATTATATTGCAAGTCTAACTGCTTTGAAAGAATATGAAAAAGCTGAAAAAGTAATTAAAAAACAAATAAAAAAGCAACCAGAAGAACTTCGTTATCAGGTAGATTTGGGTAAAGTTTATTTGATTTCCGGTAACGAAAATAAAGGTAAAAATCAATTTGAGTCTGCAATAAAAATGCTAAAACCAAATCAAAGTCAGATTGCCACTTTAGCCTCCTCCTTTTATTTAGCCGACGAACCTGAGTACGCAATTGCTACTTATTTGGAAGGCAGAAAATTATTGAAGTCCAACAATTTATTTGTTTTTGAATTAGGCAGATTATATGAGCAAAAAGCAGATAAAACACAATTATTTGATGAATACTTAAATTTATTAGAAAATAATCCTAACCAATTATCATTGGTGGAGAATAATTTAGCGCAATTTTTATCGGCTAAAAAAGATTTTGACCTATTAAAATCTGCATTATTCAAAAGGATACAGCGAAATGATCAAAATCCAGCATTCACCTCTTTATTAATTTGGCAATTTCTACAACAACGAGAATTTGAAATGGCTCTTATTCAAACTATTGCGATAGACCGAAAAGAAAAAGAAGATGGAGGAAGAGTATTAGAATTGGCCAGATTATTATCCAATAATGATTCTTATGAAGTTGCTATTAAAGCGTATCAATATTTAATAGACAAAGGAATCAACACACCTTTGTATTTATTTGCCAAATTGGAGATTTTGAGCGTAAAGAAAAATCGAATCATTCGTTCTACTTATACTTTAGCAGATTTACAAACATTAGAAACTGATTATCAACAGTTTTTGACTGAATTTGGAAAAAATAATTCTACTGCATTTGCTATGTTGGAATTAGGAAAACTAAGAGCAGAATATTTAAATAAAACAAAACAAGCTATCTCTATTCTAGAAGAATTGATAGAAATGAAAGATCTAAAACCTAATTTTTTAGCAGAAAGTAAATTAGAATTAGGGGATATTTATTTATTAGATGGGCAAGTTTGGGAGGCTGCACTGTTATATGGGCAAGTTGATAAAGCTTTTAGAGATGATCCAATTGGGCAATCTGCAAGATTTAAAAATGCTAGATTGTCTTATTTTACCGGATCTTTTGACTGGGCAAAATCTCAATTAGATGTTTTAAAAGCAAGTACAACACAATTAATTTCAAACGACGCATTGAATTTGAGCTTATTAATAGCTGATAATACAGGAATGGATACAAGCACAGAAGCATTGGAAAGATATAGTAAAGCAGAATTATTGAGTTTCCAACATCAATATAAACAAGCCTTGTTAGCATTGGATAGCATTTCGATTTTGTTTCCAAACCATTCTTTGCAGGATGATATTTTACTGAGCAAAGCAAGAATGGATGCAAAACAGGGAAAATATTTTGAATCTTTAATTAATTACCAAGCGATCACAGAAAATTATTCTCAAGATATTTGGGCAGATGATGCTTTGTTTGAAATGGCTATTATTCAACAAGAAAAACTAAATGATGTACCAAAAGCAATGGCTCTTTTTGAGAAGATAATTACTGAACACCCTGGCAGTTTATATGTAGTGGAAGCAAGAAAAAGATTTAGATTATTAAGAGGAGATGCAATTAATTAATATAAAACACCTTCTTTCGTTAAATAGCTAACCTCTCTTTCAATGCAAAATTTTTCTTTTAATTAAGATCCCAATTTCTTTTTAAATATGGCGTAATGCACTCTTTCATATTTTACATAATCTGTAAAATGCAAAGAGTGATTATCTGAGCGCATCAAACAAAAAATTATCTCATCATAATATTTATTAAAAGATAGCATACCATAGGCACCCATAAAATTCATAAGTCCTCTCTTACGATAATTAGGATGAACTCCTACTGTTTTTGCTAATAATACTTTTTTCTTAAGCTTGGTAAAATCGCTTTCAAATACTGGTTTTTCAATTGATAATGGAGAATAGTTAGGATGACAAATACTGATTGATGCCAACTCTCCTGTTGCTTTGTCCTGAAAAATCACAGATGAATAAGGACATAATTTTTCTGCAAAAGACTGATTGTAATACAACTTAAATTGCTCAAAGCTAATACTTACAAAAAAAGGATTTTCTTTAAAGATAGACTGAATTAATTCGAAAATTTGCACCTCGTATTCTTTCCAAACACTTGGGTTTAAGGGAATAAAATTAAATGGGATTTTAGAAATTTCGGAAAGTAAAGCCTCCTTTTCAATGTAAACGTCTTTAATATTTTCGCTTTTTATCATTCGACTTTCAAAATTCATTGTATTTTCAAAGCCATACTTTTCGAGTATTGTGGGATAATAATCTGGGTTTTCAGGTTCTCTATCGAAAGAACCCCAACTAGGCTTACTTAATCTTAAACGATAAGCATGATAGGTATTAAAGTTAATTGGCCCAATAATAGATTTTCTGGATTTCTGTTTAACATCATCTTCCAGCATTTCAAATGCTTTTTGGTTTAAATTATTATTATTTGTAGTTTCCCAAAAACCGAAATAAGCAAATTCTTCATCAATTGGGAAAATTCCTACCAATCTTATATTTTCATGATCAGTGTATATATAAATTTCATTTCTGTTTTGTTCTAAATTAAAAAGCGAAATTATTGCTTCTTTATCTTCAACGGTTTTTGAGTCGTTGGTATGAAAGATTTTTGCGAAAATCTCAAAAAAACTATCTGGAAGAAACCCATCATATTTTATCCTTTCTATCATATTATTTTGAAATATTTTAATTGCTAAGGATTTCAATCTCTCCTGTGGTTCCATCCATTTTTACTATAGCTCCGGAATTTAATTTTTTTGTTAATCCTTTAATATTAATAATAGTAGGTATACCAAACTCTCGTAATAGTATTACAGAATGAGACAATGGTGAACCTTTTTCTATCAAAACTCCTTTACAAGCAGGAAATAAAGCTACCCAGCCTGGGTCAGTTCGTAAAGCGCAAATAATTTTACCGCTTACGTTTAAATCATCCTCAGGACCATTGATTGCAATAATTTCAGCAGTAAGTGAACCTGAAACACAGCCTGTACCCTTTAATTGAGATGGATTTAAAACTTCATCTACCTTTTTATAGGGTGCTGATGGGATAAAAATCCGAGAGGAAACATCTGCTTTTTTATTGCTTTCAAATTCGATTTTTCGGTTATCAATCAATGATTTTAAATTGGGTAGTTGATGATTTATTGCTTCAAAAAATTCAGATTCACTAAGATGGAATACATCTCTGTGGGAATTAATCAAATTATTTTTTACTAAAATTTCAGCACCTGCCAAATATAAAGACCTATACATTCCAAATAGTTTTGTTCTTTGCAAGCGCATCGTTTCTCTGTTTTGTATAGCTTGACGTAAATTATTTAATAGATTTTCTGTTTTCAGTTTATAGCCAAAACTTTTCTGCACTTGTTTTAAATCTAATTCTTGTTTTGCTTCCTGATATAAATGGGAAGAAAATTCTTCGTTTAAAATTTGAGGATTTAGCACGTAATTTCTTAAATAGCTATAAAAAATTGAAGGATTTAAACGCATAGTTATAGTTTCTAACTTCAACTCACCTACTGTTCTATCTCCATAATTTTCCATAAAAATTTGAACTAACTGATAAAATTGAAGATGTTGATTTTTAACTAAATCGTGAATGTTATTTTGGTTTGATGTTAAAAGAGCGATTAACGACTTATCTAATAATGCTATTTTTGCCAGTTTTTGCATTTCCAAAGCCTGTATTGCACTTTCTACTTTTTGGTTTCCTGCAAAGTATCTACTCATAAATTCATCAGGATTTAGGAAACCAAGAGAAATCAATCTTCGCCTTACTTTACCATTCATCATCATCAAATAAAAATCATTAATGATTGGTGTGGTCCAGTTTTCTAAAAGCTGGTGATCTAAAAACTCCTTGGCCTTAATAATTTCTGAGGCCGATTTATAAACTTTTGAATTATGATAAAAGGTATAATAAATAGTATCAAAATGGTTTAAAAATTTGGAGATGCTTTTCTTTAATTGATAAAATGCAAAAAGCAATTTGCTTAAGTTAAATAACGCTTTTGGCAAGGCTACAATTTTGGCAAAAACAGACTTTTGGGTATCCACAACAAAAGCTACAGGATCTTCTAAACCCATCATTCTCTCCATATCTTCTTTATTTTGTTTAAATGATGGCAATAGTTGAAGACCTTTGTACCAATTATTAATGTTGTAAAAAATCCGACCTTTTTCCATTGCCAATAAATTATTGATTACTGGCTCATATTGAAGAAGTGTGTTTTTAGAAAGCGATAATAGTTGCATTGTTTGCCTGTAAACAGTAGCATAAGCTCTTTGTGCAAATGAAAAAGTAAGCATAGTAGTAACTCCACTAAAACTTTCTTGAATATTCGAATTATCATAAACCAATGTATTTGGAATCTCCTGTGTAATTGGTCTTGCTTGAACAATGTAAATTTTTTCCTTTTCAATCACAAACTCAATATCCAAGGGTTTTTCAAATTTATTCTCTAAAACTCTAGCGATCTTATAAATGGATTGACGCTGATACTCATTAATACAGGCTATCTTTTGCAAATCCTTTGAAACCTGAATAAATTTAGATGATGAAATTTTTGTAGGAGCAACTAGCTTTTCTTTTTGTACAATATTTATAAAGTCATCTTTACCCGAACCCTTATCTATAAAATACTCGTCAGCATTTAAATCTCCATTTACTAAACCCTCTCCCATTCCCCAAACTGCATTTATAGCCATTACGAACGGGAAAGCTGGGTATGTTGAAAACACTACACCGCTCACATCAGCATTAATTTGTTGTTGAATAATAACTGCTGGACGAATAGTAGAGGAAATTTTCTTTTGCTTACGGTAACTTAATGCCAGTTGAGAAAATGCGCTTGCCGTACATTTATTTACTGCTTCAAGAATCTGGTCAATATCGCTTAAGCCAGAATAAGACTCCATAATCCCTGCAAAAGCATCTTTATTACCATCTTCATCAGATATTGAAGATCGAACAATTACATAATCATTTGTCTTTTGCCAATGAGCGATGATTTCTTTTATGTGATGAATCGTTTTTTCTGAAAAGCTAAAACTTGCTAAATTTTCTTTAATTCTTTGTGTGTCAAAAGCTTTATTATTAATTAAAAAATCAAAGTTTTCGGCTGGAATGATTAAAAAATCAGGAACGTTTAAATCCTTAAACTCCATTAATTTTAATAAGCCAAGTGCCTTACCACCAAGAGTAAATTTTTTTGAAATTTTAGGTGGATAAATAATCAAAGCTTAAAAATTGATAGTGATAATGATGGTGAGGTAGCTCATCAGCATAAATAAAGAAACCAATAATTCTGCTTTTCTTAAAAACATTTCATTAAACTTTTTTGCACTTAAAAAGTATATGAAAGCTATAGAAAAAAACAATAAAGCAGTAAGTGTAAAACTCCACCAAACTGCATTGATAAGATTTAATAAATAAAACTGAACAAAAACACCAAGAGATAAAAAAAGCAATATTAATTTAATAGCATTCATAAAACCTATAGTTTGGGAGTATGAATCTATAGTAGTAATTTCTGCATAAGGAGCATGAGTTTTCCTTGATATTTCAAAACAAAAACCACTTAAAAAACTTAAGCTGGCTAGTAAGAAATAAGGTTTAACGAATAAATTATCAGGAGAAAATGCAGCCCAGACCCATAAAATAATTAGTGGCATTATGAGCATATGTGTTGCTGCATAGAGTAACAATTGCGTTTTGAGAAATTTGCTTACAAAAAATTCGTAGCGCATTAATAAACTATATAAAAGTAAAACAGCCCAACATAATATAGCAGTTTTTCCGTTGAAAATTGTCCAAGCTATTTCTGGAATAAACATGATAAATGAAACAAACATTAATTGATTAAGCTTCACCCTACCAGATTGTAGTATTCTATTTGGATGATTAATCATATCAATCTTATAATCTTTGATTTCATCAAAAACCCTTAATCTAAAAAAGAAAGAGATTACAGCTATAATACCCCAAATAATATTTGAAAGATAATTTTGAATTGAAAATGAAAAAAAGTGAGCTACAGAACTTACTGTTAAAAATAGAATAGCAAATAATCCCATATTTATCAGCGGAAAACGTTCATTAAAATACGCCAATAAATTTTTTAAATTCATATAAAAATTATAACCTTACAAATCGCTATGAAACCTTTAAAATTAGAAACTTTCTGTAAGATGCATTGTCAATTATTTTACATTGGTTGAGTTTATAAATCTAAAGATATTTTTTTCAATCAGAAGAATGATTCAATTAATTTACAAGTTACGCTTTGCTTTACTACTAACAATTATGGCAAGCGTATTTGTACTTTTACCATATATTAAATCGGCAGTTGAGGTGGATAATAGTTTATCTGTTTGGTTTTTAAAAGACGATCCAGAGGTTAAAAAGTATTATGATTTCCATGAAAAGTTTGGGAATGATGAAATAGTAATTGCTATAATAGAAAATCCAAAATCGGTTTTAACATCACTTTACTTCCGTAAATTTATTGAAGTTACCAAGGAATTGGAAAAAATTTCTGAAGTGAGAATGATACTTGGTCCAGGTAATTCAAACTTTATTAGTAAAAGTGTTTTCGGGGTTTTCAGCGAACCGTTAATTAATATAAACAGTGAACCTGCTCAGGTAAAAGAAAACCTAGAAGCATCTCCATTTTTAAAAGAACAACTCTTTAATTCAAAATATACCTCTACAAGATTTTTAATTTCTTTTAAAAGTAGTCCCAACTTTGACCAACAAAGAACATTAATACTTCAAAAGGTTAAAACGATTTTTAATAAACATTTTGAATCAGAACAAACTTATTTTGGTGGTATAGGTGTGGTTTACGAGGGATTAAACCAACTCTCGAAAAGTGATTTTGGGTTTTTCCTTTCATTAGGCTATTTAGTTATGTTTTTATTGATATTTTTCATATACAGAAAATTTACTATTCTTTTATATTCTTTTATAACTGTTTCAACAGCTACTTGCATCACTTTGGGATTATATGGCTTGTTTGGTTTTCAACTTAATTTAATGACGGTTTTGATACCTTGTATTTTAATTGTATTGGGAATTATGGATATTATTCATATCCTAAACGAGTATAATGAACTTTCTACAGATAAGAATAATAAAGAGAATGCACTATTGGCTTTACGAAATGTTTGGCGACCATGTTTATTTACATCATTAACCACTATGGCTGGTTTTCTTTCATTACTTACCAGTCCATTGGCTATTTTACAGCAGTTTGGAGTATTTGCAGCATTGGGTATTTTCTTATGTTTAATTTTAAGCTATCTTTTTGGAGTAATTTTTCTTCCTCTAGCAGCTCCTAGTAAAACCATTATATTTAATACTCAAAAATTGGTTAATAGCTTTTTAAAATGGTTAAATAAATATCAAAGAAAGGTGATTATTGGTTCATTTTTTCTTTTTTTAGTATGCTTTATAGGTTTGATTTTTTTAAAATCAGACACCTATACCTTGGGCTATTTCCCTGAAAATAATAAAGTTGTTCAAGATGACAGGAAAATACAAAGTGCATGGGGCGCCTACATGCCTGTAGAATTAATTGTAATTCCTGCGAAAGGAAAAAACTTACACGATCCAGAAATTATAAAAGGCGCTATAAAGTTTACAACAGCTACAAATCAAATGAGTGGAGCAGGAAAAGCATTTGGGTTTCATACTTTTTATCAAGCAGCTTTACAAGCGCAATATGGCAATAAAGCCGAAAAGTTGTTAAGTAGCAAAGGGACATTAAAAATAATTCATCAGCAAATACCTTTGTATTACCCTACTTTGTTTCCTTCATTTGCCCATGAAGAAAGTCAAACGGGCAGAATAACTCTTTTCGGAAACATGTTAAGTGCTAAAGAGTTGAATCTTAAAATAGATACTTTATTAAGAATAGGAAAAAATGCTTTTGGAAATTCGGCCTCTTTAGAACCATCAGGCTATCAACCTATGTATGTCAATATTGTGAAATATGTAACCGAATCGCAAATAAAAAGTCTTTTTATTTCAGCATTGTTAATATTTTTATTGGTGTTTATTTTTATTGGCGATTTAAGATTAACTTTTCTTGCTACTTTAACCAATTTAATACCCGTTGCTGTAATGATGGGAATAATGGGATGGTTTAATATCATGTTGGATACCGCATCAGCAAGTATTGCAGCAATTGTACTCAGTATTTGTATTGACGATACTATCCACTTTATGTACAAATATAAAAGTTTAAAAAATCTAGGTTTTAATCCTCAAAAGGCACAAATTGCAACTATCAACCACTTGGGATCCTCAATACTTTTATCAAGTGTAATACTTATTTTGGGATATTCTTTAATGATATTTGGTTCTTTAAAAACGGTATCTCTTTTTGGCTTATTAACTGTTATAGCCTTGATAGCGGCATTAATTGATGCTTTAGTGGTTTTGCCTTTAATTTTAGCCCGATTTGATAAGACAAAAACCTTAAACCAATAATTTAGAATTATAAACATTTTTAAAAGCTACTATTGACAAACTTTTTTAATCTTATCTATCAATCCCTTCTTATTCATGCACAAAAAGAATTAATTATTTGGCCTCGAGATGGGATCAATTATGTTTTCACAGGAGAAGAATTGCTTCAAAAAATAAACCATTACAGGAATGGAATAAAAGAATCGGATTTAAAAGCAGGGCAAAAAGTATTGCCAGCAATTCCCGCGAGCATTGATACGCTTTGCGCTTTATTAGCTATTCAAAGTTTAGGAATGGTACCTGTTTCTCCCCCAAGCAATCTCAATTTTGTAGAATTTATCACCTTCCTTAAAAAAAATAAAATAAAAGCTCTCGCTTTTGATAAAAAGAAAAATATTTTCGAAGTTCTATTCCTTAAAATTTTGGGGATTTTAACAATATCAAAAGAAAAAATATCTATCTCTTTTGATGGTTTGCCTGTAGAAGTGTTATTATCACAAGAAGCATTAATCAGCTTTAGCTCTGGATCAACTTCTAAACCTAAAGCAGTTTACAGAAGCCATGAAGTACTTATAAATCAGCATTTGGCTATAAAAAATATATTTCCTCCATTTGAAGGGCAAGTAGATTTTCCATTGTTTGCGAACATTTTGCTACATAACCTAATCGTTGGAGTAAAAAGTGTTTTACCCGATATCAACAATCTTAAAGTAGAAAATTTAAACCCAATTCTGATTCTAAAACAAATTAAAGAATTTGGCATAAATTCCATGACAGGTAATGTTTTTTACTTTACCAAATTGATTTCTATTTTAAAAGACAACCCTCAATTTTTTCCTCAAGTTAAAGCTATTGGAATAGGTGGTTCTCCTGTTCACGAAAGATTAATTCAAACTATCAAATACTTTTTTAATGCAGCAGACTGTTATGTAATTTATGGATCGTCTGAGGCCGAGCCTATTACTGTAAGATGTATTGATAATAGTTTACAAAATCCTATGAATGGCTTTTTTGTAGGTAAGGCAATTGAAGAAATTACAATTAGAATTATTGGAAATCAAGAAATTAAAACACCACAAGGAATTTTTAAAACTGGAGAAATTGAAATAAAAGGCAAACACGTAGTTACAACAAAAAGTGATTGGCTGAAAACTGGAGATTTTGGGTATTTAACGGCAAATAACGATTTATATCTTACAGGCAGAAAAGGTAACGAAAAGACAAATTTCAAAATACAACATTACCAAATAGAACATTTATTACTACAACAAAATGGTATAGAAAAAGTAGCTGCAATTTCAACACAGAGTGGGTTCATTGTATATTTAGAAGGAAATATTGCAATTCAAAAAGTTTGGGAAATAATATGTTATAACCTACCAGAAGGATGCATTAAATCTATAAACTTTAAAAAAAAAATACCTACAGATTCAAGACATCATTCCAAAATAATCTATGCTAAACTTAATTAATGAAAACAGAATTTAATGCTTTAACCCTAGATAGCATCCGCTATTCCTTGGTTTGGGAGGATAGTGAAACTCTTTTTCATGCATTAAATATTAATGAAAACGATGAAGTGTTGATCATTACATCTGCGGGATGTAATGTACTGAACGCCTTACTAAAAAATCCTAAAAGTGTAACAGCTATTGATTTAAATCCAAACCAAAACAGACTTTTAAAACTTAAACAACATCTTATTTTGCATCACGAGTTTGAAACCTACATGGCTTTGTGTGGCTTTAAAAATGAGGAAAGCGTAGGTACAGCTGTAGAAAAATTAATGTCGACTTTAATAGGAGATGAAAAACTTTTTTGGAAAGAATATTTTAAAATTAATGATAAAGGATTACTAAAAGCAGGAAGGTTAGAAAGTTATATTGGCTCTTTCCTTAAAACACTTACACAACCTATTCAGGATAATTTAGAGCAATTGTTAAACTTTAATTGTATAAATAAACAAACTGATTTTTTTCAAAAGAATTTAGATAAAAGTGATTTTAAAGATTCTTTTATCAGCTATTTTGACGACAATAATTTAAGTAAAGGTAGAGATACCAAATTACTTAAATATGCAGAAGAATCGGGTGGAATAGCCTTTTATAATAGATTAGTAAATCAAATAGAAAACACGCTAATTAAAGAAAACTTTTATTTCAGGTTTTTCTTTTTCGGACCAGAAAAAATTCCTGAGCACATTTTACCAATTTGTTACCAACAAAAAAACTATCAGTTACTAAGGCAAAACATACATAAATTAAATATAGTTAATAACGAGGCTGTAGAATTTCTTAGTTCTAAAATGGGTAAAAATTTTACAAAGGCTAGTCTTTCTAATATTTTTGAATATATCAGCCATAATGAATTTCAATTAGTTTGCGATACTTTAGCCAAAAACATAAAGCATTCTTTAAAAATTGTGTTTTGGAATTTATTGAATTCGCAAGCTGATGAACGTTTAATTAAACCGAAATCTTTAAAAGTAAAAGAACAGGAAGTTCAATCTTCATCTTGCTTTTATTTCAAAAATGTAATCTCTTTAAGTTTTAACCCATTAAAAAGCTAAGAATGAAACAAGAATTCAACTGCTTTGAAGCTAAGTTTATTGAGCAAATGATGAATAATCATCAAGCCGACCAGAATATTGTGGTAATAAAAATCAAGCCTTTTGAAGTTGATAATTCAGCTAGTATATTGGCTGTTTTAGCATCAGTAAACAGCCAAAATTTAATTGGACATTATGGTTTAGAAATAGATTTTACAAGAAATGGATTGCCAGAAAGAAAAAAACTGGTGATGAAAATAAAACCTCATGGCGATGATATAGTAAACATGTTAAACAATTTAGCAACAGCCTGTGGGCCAGAATTATCCGCTATTTACTCTCAATTTAAATCAGAAACTGGATTTCAATTTACACATTTAAGAGAGCAAGAAATTTACAAAAACTTGAAACCAGTATTTACTCCAGAAATTTATGGCTTACATACGGATGAATTAGAAAACAACTACCTCATTTTAATGGAATATTTGGAAGATGTTGAATTGCTAAACTCAGTAATACAGCCAGAAAAATGGACGGATAAGCACATTAAAACTGCATTGAAACAAATGGCTGAATGGCATTTCAAAATGCTTAAAAGCAACAAGCAACTTAGTAAATCAGAAATTTGGAAAACCGACTTGCCCAATTTAGAATATATGACCAAGTTGATGCCTTTATGGACAGCTTTATTACAAAACGCGACTGATAAATTTCCTGAACTTTATACGCAAGAAAGATGCGGAAAAATTCAAAATGCCATCAATACAATTCCAATCTGGGGTCTAGAACTAAACGAACTTCCAAAAACATTAATCCATAATGATTTAAATCCTAGAAACACTTGTTTTAAAGTTAAGAATGGTGATTTAAAGTTTTGTGCTTATGATTGGGAATTAGCAACTTTTCAAATCCCACAATATGATGTTGCTGAATTATTATGCTTTGTTTTAGAAGAAGACCGATACAATTTAAGAGATGAATATGTTGAATTTTATAGAAAAGAGCTTAACCAATTATCAGGTTTATACAAAAATGATGTGTCGTTTAAACAAAAATTTTTTTGGGCTAGTTTAAACTTTGGAATTCATAGATTAGGAATGTATTTGATGGCGCATTCTGTTAGCCCTTATCCATTTTTGCCAAGAGTTGTCAATAGTTTTTTTGATAGCATAAAAAATGAAAATTCGATTCTTTTGGATTAATCTTAGTCCTAAAAATTAAATTGATCAATTTTTAAAATATAAACAAACTGGGTTGTTCCTATTTCCTCTTTTTATTTAAGACAAAACTATTTATTAATTAGCATTTCACTCATTGCAATGTGCATGTTGAGTTTTCAAACGAGTGTTTCCAGATTTATCAAAAGCTTCAATTGTAAAATCTAAATCAAATGCATTCGGAGTAGTAACTAAAAAAGAAGTATCTATTTGGAAAGATTTTGAGCTGATTGTTTTATTAATTTCAATAATATTATTAACAGAATTTTCTTCATTCATCTTAAAACTGATAGTTTTTAGCTCAGTGTCATCCGTAAATTTAATTTGGATTTTGATGGTGTCACCTATTAAGTATTCCGCATGATTGGCTGGATTGATTACTTCAATATTTGGTTTTTCGGTATCATTTTCTTTCTTTTCGCAAGCTGAAACCAATATTAAACTCAAAGCGGCTATTAAATAGTTAGAGGGATTTTTCATTTTTAAATATTAAATACAATTTGAATACGCTAAAATTAAGCATTAAGATATCCTTATGGAAAAAATATTATTTTGTGGTCATTTCTAGAAAAAAGGATTTATAAAAAAATTTGTGATATCTCGTTTTCACCTTTTCAATTAAACGTATACCTTGCATCATGATTTTATATAATGTAACCGTAGTGGTGGAAGATTCGATCCATGATGAATGGCTGAAATGGATGCAGGAAATACATGTGCCAGAAGTAATGCAAACAGCAATTTTCTCTAAATTCAAGATTTGTAAAATACTTACCAAACCAGATGAAGGCACTTCTTACTCTTTCCAATATTTCTGCGAAAATCTTTCAGATTTTGAAAAATATGATCAGAATCATGCACCTCAATTAAGAAATTCTGTACTTTCCAAATTTGGGGATAAGCAAGTTTCTTTTAGAACATTAATGGAAATAATTGATCAAACTGCATGAAGATATTAGACCAACCGCTACCTGGCATTCTAGTTTTAGAACCTAAAATTTGGAATGATGATCGAGGGTATTTTTATGAAAGTTTTAGTTCCGAATTTTTCAAAAATTTAAATATTAATTTAGATTTCGTACAAGACAATCAATCTTTTTCGCACAAAGGAGCATTGAGGGGCTTACATTTTCAAAATCCTCCTTTTGCCCAAGGCAAATTGATACGTGTAATTCGAGGTCGAGTTTTGGATGTAGTGGTAGATATTAGAAAAGGCTCACCTTATTACGGAAAAAATTTTTCTTTAGAATTAAGTGGAAAAAATCATTTACAAATGTGGATTTCTCCCGGTTTTGCACATGGTTTTGAAACCTTGGAAGACGATACCATATTTTGCTATAAATGTACAAACGGCTACAATAAAGAATCTGAAGGTGGAATATTCTGGAACGATGAATCATTAGACATTAATTGGAAAACAGAAAACCCGATCGTTTCTGAAAAAGATCAAGATTTACCTTTGTTAAATACGCTTAACTCACAATTTACCTATTCCTAATTTTAAAATAATGAAAAAAACTATCTTTTTATTTATTGCAATTCTTGCTATTTGTTCGTTCAGTTTTGCTCAAAATAAACTAAGTCCAGAACTTTTATGGAAACTGGGCAGAGTAAGTGAAGCTGTACTTTCTCCTGATGGAAACACAGTGGTTTATTGCGTACGAACTTTTAATTTAGAACAAAACAAAGGCAATATTGATATTTATAGCATTTCTACAGAAGGTGGAACAGCCAAAAAGTTAACTTCATTTGCTGGAAATGAAAACAATCCTAAATGGAAACCAGATGGAAAAAAAATAGGTTTTATTGCTATAGAAGGAGGTTCTTCACAGTTTTGGGAAATGAACCCAGATGGGAGTGAACAGGTTAAAATATCAAATGAAAAAGATGGATTAAGTAATTTCAATTATTCTCCGAATGGAAATAGAATTTACTTTACAAAAGATATTCAAATTGCTAAAACCACCTTAGATTTATATCCTGACTTGCCAAAAGCGTCCGGAAAATTAATTGACGGATTGATGTTTAGACATTGGAATGAATGGGAAGATGGTGCGTTTTCTCATGTTTTTTATGCGGATTATGCTGATGGAAAATTAACTTCTGTTCCCAAAGATATTATGCCGGGAGAAGCTTTCGATGCTCCGATGAAACCTTTTGGTGGAGAAGAGCAATTAAATTTTAGTGCTGATGGAAATAAAATTGCCTATACCTGCAAAAAACTTTCAGGAACCGAATACGCAAAAAGCACAAATTCTGAAATTTATGTTTATGATATTGCAACTGGTAAAACAGAAAATTTGAGCTCTGGAAATATTGGCTATGATACCGAACCTCGTTTTTCTCCAGATGGAAAAGGAATTGTTTGGCTGAGTATGGAGCGTGCTGGTTTCGAGGCAGACAGAAATAGAATATTTTATTTTGATTTTTTGACGAAGAAAAAAACAGAATTAACAGTAGGATTTGATAAAACTGCAGGAAGTCTTTCTTGGTCGGCAGACAGCAAAACCATTTATTTTGAATGCCCAACTTTAGGAACCCATCAATTATTTAGTTTAGCTTTTGATTTGAAAAAAGGATCAAAGATTCAGCAACTTACAGATGGGATTTTCGATATGGGAACACCATCTGTAGGATTAAGAAAAGGTAAAACGATTTTAATTAGTGTTCAAAGTAGCATGGCATCACCACCAGAAATCTATTTAGTAGAATTAAATAAAACAGCTCCTAGAGCGATCACAAGCACTAATTCTTTCGTTTTAAAAGATATAAAAATGGGTGAAATTAAAAAGAGAATGGTAAAAACCAGTGATGGGAAAGAGTTATTAGCTTGGGTGGTTTATCCTCCAGATTTTGATCCAACAAAAAAATATCCATCACTTTTAGTTTGCCAAGGTGGACCACAAAGTATGGTAAGCCAAAGTTTTTCTTACCGTTGGAATCCAGAATTGATGGCAGCAAAAGGATATATAGTAATGGCTCCGAATAGAAGAGGATTACCAGGTTTCGGCCAAGAATGGAATGACCAGATAAGTGGTGATTGGGGCGGACAAGCTATGCAGGATTTGCTTTCGGCTATTGATGATTTGGCAAAAGAACCGTACATGGATAAATCAAGAATCGGATGTGTAGGTGCTAGTTATGGTGGCTTCAGTGCTTATTGGATGGCTGGAAATCACAATAAACGTTTTCGAACTTTCATAGCTCATTGCGGAGTTTACAATTTCGAAAGTATGTATGGAAGTACTGAGGAAGTGTTTTTTAGTAATTATGATTTAAAAGGTGCGCCTTGGGAATTGCCAAAACCAAAAAGTTATGAAGCTTTTTCACCTGACAGATTTGTAAAAAATTGGGATAGACCAATTTTGGTTATTCATAATGAACTGGATTTTCGAGTTCCTCTAAATCAAGGATTAGAAGCTTTTACTGCTGCACAAATGCAAGGAATTCAAAGTAAGTTTTTATACTTTCCAGATGAAGGACATTGGGTGACCAAACCACAAAACAGTGTATTATGGCAACGAGTTTTCTTCCAATGGCTTGATGATACCATGAAACCTAATTGATATTTTTTACTTTATGTAAATGCGATCTAAAATTAATTTAAGGAAAATTCAAATCTGATTGTAATTCGCAATAATTATAAAACTCATGAAAGAAATTAGCAATGGGACTGCTTATCGAAGTTTTTTGTATATCTGTTTGCTTTTGTCTGGATTTGGAATTATTCCTATTGCTCTTAGAAATTATAGTTTAAGTGCTACCGTAGTTCCAATTATTATTTTATGTCTCTGTTTTCTTGCTATCATTATTATTAGACCTGCTTATTTGCAATTACGAACAGATGGAAATCAATTAATGATTAATAATAATCCATTTACAGAAGAAAATTTGGTGATGCAAGGCAATGAATTTGGTGGTTTCCAATTCGAGTCATTTTTATTTGAAACAGGAAGATATTTAGTTTTTTATAGAAATACGAATATGGGAAAAATGCAGAGTAAAGTGTACCGCATTACTTTATTATCTAAAAAAAAGGCTAAAGAATTTGAAGAATTTCTAAGTAATTATCAACAAAATTTGCCGATTAGTTAATACTAAACTTTAAGATATTGCGATAGCATTCTGCAAAAAATTATTAAGGGGATGCAATTCTTTCCAAACAATAGCAATTTTTTCTGCCGCAGTTTTTTCCAAAAAAAGAGAATCTTTTATTGGATGGGAGACGGTGTAACTTTTTAATTTCAATAATTCTATTTGCGGATTATCGATCTCAAATCCTTTTGGTCTTGTTTTTAATTTATCTTCTTTACTTAGTTCTCCAAAAGTTTTAACAAATTTAGGCTTTGTTAAAATAGAATTTAGTTCGCTTGCATTATAGTCTATTTCTTGTCTTATTTTCTTAAGATGTTCTGCCTCTGGCATCCAATATCCTCCAGCAGCAAAACTCTCATTTGGTTGAATATGTAAATAATAACAACTCCCCACGCTTTTCTTTCCATTCTGGGCTATGATAATTCCGAAATTAGTTTTGTAAGGAGTTTTAATTTTACTAAATCGAACATCTCTGTAAATTCTGCTTTGACACATAGCAGCAGTAGTAGTTATCAGTGTAGAATCATACAATTTCATAAAAGATAAAAGCTTTTCTGTAAATGCTAAAATTTCTACTTTAGCTTCTTCATAGCGATATTTATTTTCCGTAAACCATTCTCTATTATTGTTTTCTGCGAGATCTTTAAGAAATGAAAAAGTTTTTTTGCTAATCATTTTTTATTTTGCAAAATCATATTGATGATCATATTTTATTCCACCAAAATAATGCAGCATTAATACTCTAGCAAATCTAAAATTGAATGGTAGAAATAATATAATTGCCCCAACTATTACTAAACAATATGTTAGAGGTGGTGGATCATTTAAAAAGATAAAAGTAAGCACCCCAACTATGAAACTCTGGGCAACATTGAAAGCATAACTTACATACATAGCTCCCCAAAAAAAACCCATTTCTACCTCGTATCTCAAACTACAAATTGGGCAAAATTGATACATTTTATTAAAATCCAACAAATTGTAAATAGGTTTTTTAAACATTTTGCCTTTTCTACAACGTGGACATTTACAATTTACCACCGCACTAAACTTGGTACTATAAGACATTTTTAATTATAATTTAATGGCTCTTTTTTAATATCAATATCTATATTTTTTCTTCGATAGTTTTTGTACCAAACCCAACCAACTCCGCCAACAACCAAATATGGCGCAGCCAATAAATATAGAATTCCATTATTAAGACCTTTGGCTCTGTTATCCCCTTCTCTCAAAGCCGATTCAATTGAGGCTTTACACATAGGGCATTGTGCATTTGCTGGTACAACCATTAAAATGCTCGCTAAAAAAATTAAAACAGAACTGATTAATGTGAATAAAGTTTTCATTTTTAATGAAGATAATAAGGTGATATCATTAGATAAACGATGACTCCAGTAGTGGTAACATATAACCAAATTGGAAAAGCAAAACGAACTAGTTTTCGATGTTTTTCTACTTGCATTTGAAGTCCCCTATAAAATGATAATAAAATTAAAGGCAAAACACCTGCCGCTAAAATTATATGAGAATATAAAATTGTTAAATAAAGTACTCTAAATGGATTATCAATTGGAAATGAAGTATGAATAGCGAAATAATGATAGACAATATAAAGCACTAAAAATACAGAGGATAAAGCAAAAGTGGTCAGATTCAACTTCTTATGCATCTGAATATTCTTTTTCTTAATGAAATATAAAGAAGTTATTAATAGTACAGTGCACACTGCATTGATCAATGCGTTGAACATAGGAAATGAATAAACAATTTCTGGGGTGGCAATAGTGACAGGAATAATTTTCCTATTCAATAACACAACTACTAAAAAAACGAATAATGAAATCCCGAATACAATTCGGAAAATAAGTTTATCATTATTGATTAATGAATTTGACATACAAAATAAACGATTGTAAAGGTGAATAGTTTTATTTTACCTTGCGAAGGTATTCCATAATCAAGACTTTAATTTCGTTGATTAGCTTATCTGTTTCTTCTTTTGAAGTTCCATCGTAAAAACCTCTAATCCTTTTATCTTTATCGATTAAAATTAGCATTTCACTGTGAATAAAATCATTGGGACCGCCATCTCCTTTTAAAGCATTCACCAAATAACTATTTCTAGCTAGCGCATAAATTTGCTGCTTATCTCCTGTCAGAAAATTCCATTTAGGTGTCTCTGCATTATATTTTTTAGCATAAAGCTTTAAAACAGGAATAGAATCGGCATCGGGATTTACGGTAAAAGAAACTAACTTAATATCTTCGTTTTTCTTAAATCGTTCATTCAACCTGCCCATTTGGGTGGACATTTTTGGGCAAATAGTAGGACAAGTAGCAAAAAAGAAATTGGCTATGTAAATAGAATTTTTTAAATCTTCTTGGCTTACCAGTTTTCCATCTTGATTGTATAATTGAAAATCAGCAATCGTATGATAAGTTGTATCTCTGACTAACTTTTTACGAACTTTACGCTCTTCGCCTGTTACAGATTTTTCTCCTAAAATGGGAAGTTGAACATAATTATTTTTTCCTGTTTGTAATAAAACATAAGCTACTGCAGGTAATACTAATACCATGAAAAGCAATACAACTCTCTTCCACCCTCCCGTTTTTTTCATATTAATTTATCGAATATCGAACCAATAATTTCCTTCGTAAAGCATCGCTACGATTAAGGCAACAATAAATAGAATTGGAATTGCAATGGAATAAATTAAAGTTAGCTTTTCAAACTTTAAGTGCATAAAGAATGCGACTATGTAGAAAGCTTTCATTAAGGTAAGAATAATGTACAAAGGATTTGCAATTCCAACCGAGAATATGCCTTTTGGAACTAAAACCAAAGCGATTATAAATTCTACCGCTGTAATTATAGTAAGAATCCAGAATACGTTCCAGATTTTTTTCTTCGACATCGTTTCATGTTGTACAGTTACAGAATTGCCGGTACTATTTTCTGATGAATTCATAATTTATAAATGATTCTAATTAAACTAAATAAAAGAAAGTAAATACAAAGACCCAAACTAAATCTACAAAATGCCAATAAAGACCTACTTTTTCGACCATATCATAATGACCTCGTTTTTCATAAGTGCCAGCCAAAACATTAAAATAAATAATTATGTTAAGCACAACTCCACTTAAAACGTGAAAACCATGAAAACCCGTAATAGTAAAAAACAGATTGGTAAAATTAGTAGATGCAATTGTTCCATCTGCATTTAAAAACGGATTCATCCCCCACCAAGCACCTTGATGATGTAGGTGATTCCATTCCCAAGCCTGGCAACCTAAGAAGGCAATTCCACCCAAAATAGTCCAAACCATCCAATTTGCTACTTCTTTTTTTGCGTTTCTATGACCTGCTTCTACGGCCAAAACCATAGTTACACTGCTCAAAATAAGTATAAATGTCATAATTCCCACAAATACTAATGGGGCACCTCCTTCTATAAATGGAGCAGATTGGAAAACAATATCTGGATCTGGCCAAGATGAAGCACTAAAACGGATAGATCCGTAAGCAATCAATAAGGTTGCGAAAGTGAATGCATCAGAAATCAGAAAGAACCACATCATTATTTTTCCATAATCCACGGAAAAAGGAGACATACCGCCATTCCAAGGACTTGATTTTATTTCGTCAATATTTGTAACTGAACTCATGGGTTTGTGATTTTGTTATTGGTTCAAAAGTAAAAAAACAAATAAATATATCCACAATATATCTACGAAATGCCAAAAAATAGCACATATCTCCACTCTAAATAAATTTTTTACCTGCCCTATGTTCTTATAGGCGACAATTAAACTTGTTGCTATCAAACCTAGACCTGCAAGAATATGCAAACCATGCAATCCAGATATGATGTATAGGAAGGAACCAGACGGGTTTCCAGTTAAATAAATGCCAATATCCGTCAATTGAACCCATGCTAAATATTGCCCAATAAGAAACAAAGTTCCTAAAATTAAGGTAATCCAAAGCGCAATTCTTTGAGATTTATAATCTGATTTTTTTGCAGATAAATAAGCCCAATGCATTGTTGCACTACTTAAAATTATAATTAAAGTAGTAATCCAGAATAAAATTGGAAGATCAAATTGCACCCAATTGCCTTCGGCTTTACGGACAATATATCCACTTGTAAGTCCGGCAAACATCATGATGACACTTACAATTATTACCCAAAGAATAAATTTTAGTGGCTTAAGATTGAGAGGTTGATTTTCCCTTCCAATATTTTTTGATTGTGAGATTTGCATTAGAATAATTTTTGAACCAGTAAACTAATTTGTATAACTGGAAGATAAATAAAAGAACCAAACATGAGATTGCTTGCTGATTTTACATCACAGGTAAGATAAAGCTTAAATGCCTGAAAAAGAAATATTGTACCAACTATTCCACAGACTATGGCATAGCTGATACCAGCCCAATCGAAAATCATTGGTATAAATGATATAATTACTAATAAAATTGTGGCTACTAATGTTTGTAGTGCACTGTTTTTATTTCTTCCACCATCCGATGGTAATAAACTAAATCCTGCTTTTTGATAATCATCATGCAAAACCCAAGCAATAGCCCAAAAATGCGGAAATTGCCACATAAATTGAATTAAAAATAATACTAATGCCTCTTTGCCAAAAGTTCCATCAAATGCGACCCAACCAATTAATGTTGGTAGGGCACCAGGTAATGCACCAATATGCACTGCAAACGAACTAATCTGTTTCATCGGAGTGTAAACAAATGCATAGGACATTACTGCCAAACCTCCTAATAAAGCAGTTCTCCAATTCATGAAATAGCCAAGCAATAGAATACCGATTAGTGCCATGGCAATGCAAAGAATAATTGCTTCTAAAAATTGCATGTTGCCGGTTGGCAAGGGTCGATCTTTGGTTCTTTGCATTAATTTGTCCAAATCTCTTTCTATAATTTGGTTGAATCCATTGGCTGCACCAGTGATCAGAAAACCTCCAAGAATTAATATAAGAATGTTTTTCCATTCAACATTTCCATTTGCAGCCATAATATATGCTATAACCGCAGAAAAAACCACTAATGCACTTAACCTAAATTTAATCAATTGCACATACAAACCGATTCGGTTGGGTGCAGATTTTAATAAAATTGGTTCTTTAGTAGTCAATGAATTTTAATTTTGAAAAGAAAGTGTCGTTTTTGGATTTTTAAAGTATAAAAAAACCAAACTTAATTGTGCCCCAAAAAGCAAAGTTGCTAGAAATAAATGAATAGCTTGAAAAGTTGGTGGTAATGCTAAGTAAGATAGAACGATTCCACTTACAATTTGTGCTAAAATTAATATTCCATTAATAAATAGGAGATTAGAAAAAAGTGATGGGCTTTCAAAAGTACTTTTCGCAATAAAAATTAAATAAGCATTTAAAACTAATATCAAAATGGACGAACTTCTGTGAACATAAAATTGTATTCCCACTTGTTCTACCCAGCTACCTCTTGCTTCTAAATTCATATACTTTGATATATGGTCTATAGCCTCACGAACTTGAGTTCCTAATCCGATTTGCAAAACGGTGAAAACTAGGCAAAGGATTAATATGCTACCAAGAGATTTAGAAAGTTTTAAATGCTGAATAGAGAATTCGTTGTATTTGGAAAGGATATAAGTATACAAAAGAATTCCTAAAATGATTAATGCAACAAACATGTGCGCTGTAATCATTAATGCATGTAGGTTAGAGGCTACAACTTTACCGCCCAGCCAAGCTTGAAAACCCGTCAATAAAAAGCTAAACAATACTAAATAGAACAAAGCTGGTTTCGTTTTTCTAAATTGCAATGAAGAAAGTAAGGTTAGGAATAAAATAAAGCCTGTAAGAGCACCAATTAACCTATTTATATACTCTGTCCAAGTTTTTGCTACGTTGAACTCTGTACTTTCATATCCTCTTTCACTGTAAATTTGTTGATAATTAAAAGGCAACTGATCGATAGAAGTTGGAGGAATGTATCTGTCGAAACATTTTGGCCAATCTGGACAACCCATTCCAGAACCTGTACTTCGCACAATACCTCCTGCAAGAATTAAAATAAACAGGCTAATTAAGGTTAGTTTATTAAGAAAAAGAAAAGTCGTTTTTGAGAATATCGACATTAAATATGTACTCGAACTTGATTTATTAAAGTTAAAAAAGGCCAATTAAATTTAAACTTCAATTGACCTTTTTGTGTTTTTTGAATAAAAATTAAACTGTTTCTTGTTTATTATTATCTGCTGCAGTAGTAAATAATTCTACCGGTGGAATCGTTTTATGTTCTTTTTCGTCGTGAATTCCGAAATCCATAGGTAAGTTGGAACTTAAGGTTTGAGAGAAAGGAACAGTTTGAGGTATATAATCTAATTCTGCACCTGGCTTGCTGTAATCATAAGGCCATCTGTAAACAGTTGGAATTTCTCCTGGCCAGTTTCCATGTAATCTTTCCACTGGAGCTGTCCATTCCAAGGTATTTGATTCCCATGGATTTTGAACTGATTTTTTTCCATTGTAAATACTATTAAAGAAATTATAAAGGAAAATGAACTGTGCTGCAGATGAAATAATTGCGGCAATACTGATAAATTGATTTAATGCCAACCATTGATTCATAAAATCAAAGCTTGTAAAGGCATAATATCTTCTTGGAACTCCATCTAAACCCATGAAGTGCATTGGAAAAAAAACTAAATAAGCTCCGATAAATGTTAACCAAAAGTGAGCATAACCCAATTTTTCATCCATCATTCTACCAAACATTCTTGGAAACCAATGATAAATACCAGCCAACATACCAAATATAGCTGCACTACCCATCACTAAGTGAAAGTGAGCGACAACAAAATAGGTATCGTGTAAATTAATATCAAGAGAAGCATTCCCCAAAAAGATTCCTGTCAAACCTCCAGAAATAAAGAAGGAAACTAAACCAATTGCGAAAAGCATTCCTGGAGTGAAACGGATATTTCCTCTCCATAAGGTTGCTAAATAATTAAATGTTTTTACAGCCGAAGGAACAGCTACAATTAATGTCGTAAACATAAATACAGATCCTAAGAATGGATTCATTCCTGTTACAAACATATGATGCCCCCAAACAATAAAGGATATAACGGTAATTCCAACTAAAGAAATTATCATAGCTCTATATCCAAAAATTGGTTTTCTAGCATTTGTAGCTATGATCTCGGAGGTAATACCTAAAGCAGGCATCAATACAATATAAACTTCTGGATGACCTAAAAACCAAAATAAATGTTGAAATAAAATTGGCGAACCACCAGAATTCGCTAAAACTTCTCCGTTTAAGACAATATCTGTAAGGTAGAAACTCGTACCAAAACTTCTATCAAAAATTAGAAGAATAACCGCTGCGAATAGAACTGGGAATGAAAGTACGCCAACAATAGCAGTAAGAAAAAACGCCCAAATGGTTAATGGCATTTTAGTCATGCTCATTCCTTTGGTTCTCATATTTAGTACAGTGCTGATATAATTAATAGCACCCATTAAGGATGATGCTACAAATAAAGCCATACTTGCTAACCATAAAGTCATTCCTAAACCACTACCAGGCATAGCTTTTGGTAATGCACTTAATGGTGGGTAAATTGTCCATCCACCAGATGCTGGTCCGGTTTGAATGAAAAATGAACTCAACATGATAATTGATGCGATCAGAAAAAACCAATAAGATAGCATATTGATAAAAGGAGAAGCCATGTCTCTTGCTCCAATTTGAAGTGGAATTAGAAGATTTGAAAAAGTGCCACTTAATCCTGCTGTCAATACAAAGAAAACCATAATAGTTCCGTGTATTGTAACCAAAGCCATATAAAAATCTGGTTTAATTCTTCCACCTTCTGCCCATCTGCCTAAGAAAGTCTCCAAAACTGGAAAGGTTTTATCTGGCCATCCTAATTGAATTCTGAATAATACCGATAATCCCATAGCAATAACTCCCATGATGATACCTGTAATCAAGAATTGCTTAGCTATCATTTTATGATCTTGACTAAAAACATAAGTGTTTAGAAAAGTTTCTTTGTGATGCTCATGCTCATGGGAATCATGCGCGTGTGCATGTCCATGATCTTGATTTTTCGCTTGCTTCTGAGTTAAATCTGCCGTTAAGGTTGACATATCTTTATGTTTTTTTTAGATTATTTTAATGCTAATTCGTTTGATTTCACTTCTTTCTTTTTCTCTAATTCTATTGCTTGAAGTTCTTTTTTAACTTCATTAGTGTAAAAAGGTTTTTGCTTTTTGAACCAAGTATTATATTCCGCTTCACTTACCACTCTCACTTTTACTTGCATATTATAATGAGCTGCTCCACAAATTTTGGCACATAACAAAACGTAATCATATTTTGGATTATCCGTTTTCCGACGCATTTCTTTGGTCGTTAATGTTGGTGTAAAATAAAAATAAGTAGGCATGCCTGGTACGCAGTTCATTTGCAATCTAAAATCTGGCATGTAAACACTGTGGAGTACATCCTTAGCTCCCATCGTAAATTTAATCGGTTTGTTTACCGGCATTACAATTTCTTGAACAATCATATCATCCGCGTTTCTACCGTCTTTAAAATCAAGTCCAATATTATTTACTGCATTTATTAATTTGTAGTTGCGATCACCTAGCATTCCATCCGCACCAGCATATCTTACAGTCCATCTGAATTGCTCCCCAACTATTTCAATCGGTATTGGATTTCTAGAATGTCTGCCAGCGCTCGTTATATCTGTCCAGGTTCTCCATCCAAATATTACTAAAACTGTTAATACAACAGCAGGAATTAATGTCCAATATATTTCTAATTTGTTGTTGTGTGGATAAAAGAATGCTCGTTTTTCCTTTTTTTGTTGATAAAGAAATGCATATCCAAAAAGTAAAATGTGTGTTGCAAAAAACACAAAACCTGTAATATATGCAGTAATGTTGAATAAATTATCAACTACAGCTCCGTGTTCAGAAGCAGATTCTTTAATTGACATGTCTCCCAAAACATCGAAACACCAATACGAACCGTAACAAAATACAACAAGAAACACAAGACAAAGTATTGCATTGATTTTATTCCATTTAAAATCTAATTTCTTACCTCCAATATTATAATTCAGACCTAATAATCTTAATGCTTTGCCAAGTACTATCAAAACAAGAAATATTCCTGCAGCTAATAATAAGTAATAACCTAACAAATCATATCTTTTTGGAGCTTTTTCTTCTACTGCTGCAGCTACTGCCGGAGCAGTTTGAGCAAAGCTATAACCAACATCTAACAAAAAAGCAAGCATCAAAATGCTTAGATTTTTTAAGTTAAATAATGCTTTAATGATCGGGAGTTTCATGTATTTTTCTTTTATTTTGGATAGTAAAAGTATCTTATTAACAACTTCTATATCCATAATGTTTATGATTAAATGTGATGATGTAAACTTTCTTGCAGAAAAGGATGATTTTTTACAACTAGAGGAGCTTTGCTTAAACTTCTCATCATCATATATGAGAATAAGCCAACAAAACCAATTAATATTCCAAACTCAGGAATGTCTAAACCACGTTCTGCACCTACCGATCCTGGCATAGCCATCATGTAAAAATCTAACCAATGCCCTAATAAAACGATTATACACACTATTTTTAACGTTTTCATATTTCGTTTAGCATCTCTAGACATTAATACTAAGAAAGGAACTAAGAAATTGATAACCACATTACCCCAAAACAGATAGATATATTCTGGTTTCCATCGGTAGTAAAACCAAGTCACCTCCTCTGGAAGGTTTGCATACCAAATCAAAATAAATTGGGAAACCCAAACGTAGGCCCAAAAAATAGAAAATGCGAATACGAATTTTCCTAAATCGTGTAAATGATTTTCGTTTACATGACTTAAGTATCCATTTTCTTTTAAGATAATAGTAGTTAATGCTATACCTGCCAAGCCGCTAACCCACATACTTGCAAAATTATACCAAGCAAACATAGTACTAAACCAGTGCGCTTCTATAGACATCATAATATCAAATGCAAAAATTGCACTTGTGAACGCAAATATTACCAAAAATATAGCTCCATATTTAAAGCTTTTCTGATAATTGTCTAAAGAGCTAGATTGATCTTGATTTAAAGATAGTTTTCTAAATAGTCTGGCAAATATATTCCAAATAATAACGAAAAACACTAATCTGCCTATAAAAAAGGGAACATTTAAGAACGCTGACTTACCCGCAATGATTTTATCGTATTCAGGATTTGGAGTCTTTCCATCCGCCATAAATTCGTTTAATAAAGCTGGGTCTGCCCAATGATGGTAAAGATTATGTGTTAATAAACCTGAAGCTACAACAATAACAATTACGGCTGATGCAAACGGAAGCACAGACATAAATGCTTCTGGAATTCTCACTAATCCTGTTGCCCAACCTGCTTGAGCAACATATTGCAAGGCAACAAAAAACAATCCTGCTAAGCAGATACAGGTGAAATAATAACTACAAACCAATAAATTGGCCCAAGTACGTTCTCCGTGACCAGAAATAAATCCATATGCAATGGACAATACTCCAACTAACATGAGTAGTAAGGTGATTCTTTTTGCTTTATCTGAAAATTCGAATTGCTCAGTCATTTTATAATACTAATTATAAATATTAAAGTTTTTGTAAAGTTTGAACGTATTGAACTACTTTCCAACGTTCTGTTTTTGATAATTGAGATGCATGAGATCCCATTAAATTTTTACCATAGTGTATGGAAAAGAAAATTTTTCCTTCGCTAATGTTTTTAATTCCTTCGGATTGATAAGCTGGAACTGGAAACTTACCGGCAGTAGGTAATGAACCATCAGCTTTTCCTAATTTACCATGACATTGAACACAGAAATTATTAAAAAGCTTTTTCCCCTCAGCGATATTAGCTTGAGTTACAGGGATTGGATTTTTCAATTCTACTCCCGCAGCTTCGTAGCCATCTGTTGTATTTGGATAATGAAAAACGTCAAAATTATTTGATAAAGTTCCTTTCACAGGTAATTGAGCAGTTTTACCATCTTTTGTAGCTGGATTTTTTTGATCTGGATTATATGCAATTGGATAATACATGTTGGGGGCATATTCACTACCTGGCTCACGTTTAAATTTTGAGCAGGAACTAAGAATTACTGCTACCGTGGCAATGGTAAATGAAAAAAGTATCAGTGTGTTTTTTTTCGTATTCATATTTAAACTTCTTTTACTTTAATTTCTATTGCACCTGCATTTCTGAGGATTTGATTTAACTCTTCTTCGGATTTTGTTTGATTTATTGCTAATGCAACTACAAATTTATCATCTGTACTTCTTGGATCCATTATGATTGGAGAAATGCCAGGAGCCATTCTATTAACCCAGAAAAAAGTCGCTGCCATTCCTAATGCGGCAAATAACACAGTCAATTCAAAAGTAACTGGAACATAATTAGGAAAAGGTAAATAAGGCTTTCCTCCGATGTCCATTGGCCAATCTATTCCCATAGTATAAGTAATAAGGGCGATTGCTGTACAAAATCCCAACAAACCAAAACAAAAACCTACAATAGGTAATCTAGAACGAGGTATAACAAGTTTGTTTTCCAACCCGTGTATCGGAAACGGAGTGTAAACATCATGGATTTTTATACCCGCATTGTTTACCATATCTATTCCAGAATTCATTACATCTGGATCGTCAAATATGCCAAGGATATATTTTGAATTAGTCATTTTTATCTTTCTTATTATGAATAACTGTAGTTGCAATAATGACCTTTCCTGCTACTGTTTCTTGTGCGGGTGAGTGATCATGAGCGTGTTCTGCTCTCAATTTATCTTTTGCAATTTCCGAAGAACTTTTTAGTAATAATTTAACCTCTGCCATTGCTATTGAAGGTAATACTCTAATGAAAAGTAAAAACAATACAAAGAAAATTCCTAATGATCCAACGAAGATTCCAACTTCGGTCCATCTTGGATAATACATAGCCCAACTTGATGGTAAATAATCTCTGTGTAATGAAGTTACAATAATTACAAAACGCTCGAACCACATTCCAATATTAATAAATATGGAAATGATCCATGTTGCCACTACACTGGTTCTGATTTTTTTGAACCAAAAAAGCTGTGGAGAAATTACATTACAAGTAATCATTGACCAATAAGCCCACCAATATGGACCAGTAGCACGATTGATAAATGCATATTGTTCATATTCAACGCCAGAATACCAAGCAATAAAAAATTCTGTTCCGTATGCCACTCCCACAATAGATCCTGTTAGAATAATAATTCTATTCATTAAATCAATGTGTTGTATGGTAATATACTCTTCTAATTTAAGAACTGCTCTGGTGATGATTAGTAAGGTTTGTACCATTGCGAATCCAGAAAATATAGCTCCTGCTACAAAATAAGGAGGAAAAATGGTAGTATGCCACCCTGGAACTACAGAAGTTGCAAAGTCCATACTTACAATTGTATGCACAGAAAGTACCAATGGTGTAGATAATCCTGCAAGTATTAATGATATAGACTCGAAACGTAACCATTGTCTAGAACTACCTGTCCAGCCGAAACTTAAAATGCCATACACTTTTTTTCTCATCCCATTTGCTCTATCTCGAATGGTAGCAATATCAGGAATCAAACCTATATACCAAAAGACTAGAGAAACTGTAAAATAAGTACTTATCGCAAAAACGTCCCAAACCAAAGGTGAGTTAAAATTAACCCAAAGAGGTCCAAAATTATTGGGTAGTGGAAGTGCCCAATAAGCCAACCATGGTCGACCCATGTGTTCGAAAATAAATGATGCTGCACATAAAACGGCAAAAATGGTCATTGCCTCAGCCGATCTATTGATAGAATTTCTCCAATTTTGTCTGAACAATAAAAGGATAGCTGAAATTAAGGTTCCAGCGTGGCCAATTCCTACCCACCAAACGAAATTGGTAATATCCCAAGCCCAACCAACGGTTTTGTTTAGTCCCCAAGTTCCCAAACCATTCCAAAAGGTATTGTAACTGGAAATCATCCAAATTCCTAATGCCAATAAGGCAACACTAAAGCCCATCCACCATTCTTTGCTTGGTGCATTTTCAACAGGTTTTAGTACATCTTCCGTAATTTTATTGTACGTAATATGTTTTCCTGTAATTAATGGCTCTCTTAATAACGACTCATGACTGCTCATAATTTATTTCTTAGCGGTTCTTTATGCCAATTTTATGTTTGATTCTTTATTTCTAACTTTCGTCATGTAACCAATTCCTGGTTGAACGTTTAGTTCTTCCAAAATATAATAGGTTCTTTCATTTTTTAATGCTTTTGAAACTTCACTTTCTGGATCGTTTATATCTCCAAAAATAATGGCATTAGCAGGGCAGGTTTGTTGACAAGCCATTTTAATTTCTCCATCTTCTAATTTTCGTTTCTCAATTTTTGCTTTCAATTTCTTTTCCTGAATCCGTTGAACACACATTGAGCATTTCTCCATTACTCCTCTTGATCGAACAGTGACATCTGGATTTAAAACCATTTTACCCATATCATCATTCAAATGATAATCGAATTGATCATTATCAAAATACTTAAACCAATTGAATCTTCTTACTTTGTATGGGCAATTGTTAGCACAGTATCTTGTTCCGATACATCGATTATAAACCATCTGATTCAATCCTTCTGATGAATGCATACTTGCTAAAACTGGACAAACCGACTCACATGGAGCATGGTCGCAGTGTTGACAAAGCATTGGCTGATGGATAACAGAAACTTCTCCTTCGTAATTATTTTTTACTTGATCTTCTTCTTTGGTAAGATTGGTGCCATTATCATCTACACTATAGTACCTATCGATACGAATCCAGTGCATTTCTCTTCTTCTTCGTACTTCGTCTCTTCCTACTACAGCAACATTATTTTCAACATTACAACTTACTACGCATGCTCCGCAGCCTGTGCAAGCATTCATGTCAATAGCCATCGCCCAATGAAAACCATATTTTTCATGTTTTCCCCATAAGTCGTAAGATTTTGGCTTTTCCTTATCATTACCGCTTCCAGCCATTTGGTTCTCAGTATATTCTCCAAATGTAGTTTCTCGTACGATGTCTCTGCCTTCGTAGGAATGATGTGTTTGAGAAAGTGCTAATTCATAAGATCCAGCAACTTTTTCTATACTTACTTGATTATTATATTGAAAAGAACCGTTGGTAAAATTTACCAATGGAAAAGCATTAACGCCTACTCCATCTCCAACTTTTCCAGATCCTTTTCTTCCATAACCTAACGAGATGGAAATAGAACCTAAAGCTTGACCTGGTTGCAATAAGACTGGCAATGTTGCCTCGAAACCTGGCTTTTTAATAATAACCAAATCTCCCATTACTAATCCTAATTCACTTGCGAATTTTGGTGCAATGGAAACATAATTGTCCCAAGATACTTTTGAAATTGGATCTGGTAATTCCTGTAACCAAGGATTATTGGCATAATAACCATCTCTAATTCCTATTTTTTGATGAAGTTCAACTTCTACATTATTTGAACCCTTGGATGCTGTATTTATCGTTTGTACTACACCAGAAAGATCCTTACTAAATGTATAATTATTTGAAACTATCGGTGTTGTAGCTAAAAATCCTTTTCTTAATAAATTATCCCAAAACTCTACAAAATTAATTGAGGAAGATTGTTTAGGAAAAATATTCACTTGCCAATATTTTTTTACAAAATCGGCATATTCGACTGATGATGTAGCTAAAATTGGAACAACTGCTTTTGTTGAGTCTGTGACAGAATTGTCTGTTGAACCTGATTGCGCTGAAACTTCAGATTTTTTATAAGACCAATTTAGAAAGCCTTGCTGAGCAGCCCTTGAATTATAAACAGGTGCTATCGTTGGTTGAACCATGGCAAAATGACCATTTTTAGCTTCTGCATCATTCCAAGATTCTAAATAATGATGATCTGGTGCTATTACATTTGCCAATAAAGACGATTCATCTAGTTTATTAGCAAAAGAAACTTTTAAGGTTACTTTCTTTAAAGATGCTTCAAATTCTTTTGAAAAAGATAAATTATAAATGGGATTTACACCGTACATAAATAAAGCTCCCACCTCGCCTCTTTTCATTTCGTTCATTAATTCAACCAATTCAGCTTCGTTTCCAGCTTTTTGGTTAGAATAATTGTCTAAATCTATAGTAGAACCATAATTTCCAAGCATAGAATTGATAGCATTCACCAAAACTTGAATCGAAACATCATTGATTCCACATACCACTAAAGATTTTCCTTTGTTGGCTAAAAGTTCCGTTGCTGTTTTTTCTATTCTATTTCCAGCAAATTCTGGTGTAGAAATGGTAAAAGAGGAAGCACCACTTTTCTTTGCTAAATTATTATACAAACCAAGAATTGCTAATCCCATTTGAGATGGTTTTACTGGAACTCTTGTATCGGCATTACTTCCAGTCACACTCATTCCAGTTTCAAACTGAACATGGCGCGACATTTTTTTATTCTCTCTTAATCTCTTAGCATTTCTGCCAGAAGAATATTGTTTTGTAAATTCAACTGGAGAAATCCAAGTACCAAGGAAATCTGCTCCGAAACTTACAATTAATTCTGCTTTGTCAAATCTATATTGGGGTAAAACGGCTTTATCAAAACTATTTCTATTTGCATTAATGATAGCAGAAGAAGAAACCGAATCATACATTACATGTTTTGATCCTGGATATTTGGAAATGAAATCTGCTATTACAGCTTTAGTAGATGGACTATTGATGGTAGATGATAAAATTCTGATTTTTCCATTTTTTGAAACTACAGAATTCAATTCTTCCTTTACAAACATATCCAATTCGTCCCAAGTTGTATCACTTCCGTTTACTCTTGGATCTTTTAATTTAGAAGAATCATATAAATCTAAAATAGAAGCTTGACCCACTGCATCTAAACTTCCTTGAGAAATTGGGCATTCTGGATTACCATCTATTTTAATCGGTCTGCCTTCTCGAGTTTTTACTAAAACTCCTTGACCATCAAACGTAGACGCATAATAATTAGGAATTCCAGCAGATATTTCTTCTGGCTTTATTAAATATGGTATTGATTTTCTGATAGGTGCAGTATTACATGCTGCTAAAGTTACAGCTGTAACACCAAATCCCATTGTTTTTAAGAAATCTCGTCGGGGAGTAATTCCTGTAGTAGTAATCGCTTTTTCAAGCAATTGTTCCAAGGGTATCTCCTCAGAAAATTCATTTCCGTTTTCTTTTTTGAACGCAACTGGATTTTCTAGTTCTTCGAGTCCTTTGAAGTATTTTTTATTAGCCATTTAAATATGTAAATGTATGTGTAATAAGCTGATTAATAATGACATTTAGCACACTCTAATCCACCAAGAGCTGCTGCTGTAATTTTCTCCCCTTTTTTCAATGCTTCGTGAGCTTTTATTTCTCGTTCATAATATGCGTTGCCTTTGTAGTTAACTTCTGTTTCTCTATGGCAGTTTATACACCAACCCATCGTTAATCTAGAATATTGATAAACTTCTTCCATTTCTTGGACAGGTCCATGGCATTGCTGACATTCTAATCCTGCTACTTTTACGTGTTGGGAGTGATTGAAATAGGAAAAATCTGGAAGATTATGAATTCTTACCCATTCTATAGGTTGGGTATTTTCTCCATAAGTTCTAGTTTCTGGGTTATAATCTAAAGCAGTGTATATCTTTTTAATTTCTGGAGAAATCTGACCATTGTATTTCTCAGTTAATTGAACATAATTATGGCAATTCATACACACATTCGCAGATGGAATACTTGCATTCTTACTTTTCCAGGCTCCAGAATGGCAATATTGACAATTCATTTGATAAGTGCCTGCATGCAACTGATGTGAGAAAGCTATTGGCTGTTTTGGTTGGTAATATTGTTGAACTCCAACATTAGAAAGCTGAATCCAACTGATGGAACTGAATCCAACTATAAATAATATGATGGTTATTAAAATGAACTTTTTATTTCCTGCTAACTTTTTAAGATTTGTTTTTACTCCATCTAGTTTAGAGGGTTTAATAGTTTCGCTCGGAACGTTTTCTACAGCAACTAAAACTTTTTCTTCTCTATTTTTTAAAATTATCTTTTCTAATGTTTTGATTACTTTACTTAAAACCAAAACGATTAATAGTAAAACAACAATAAAAACAGCCAATGCGCTTAGGGTGTAATTACTAATTTTTCCATCATCTACACTTCCTGTTCCTGCTACACCAGCTACACCAGCAGTAGCTGCGGGTACTTTATCGTATTCAGCTCGTATATATGCTAAGGTATTTTTTATTTGATCATCTGAAAGTGAATAAGACGGCATTGCGACCTTATTATATTTAGCATATAATTCTACAGCATATTTATCTCCACTTTTAATTACTGCTTGAGAGTTTTTAATCCAAGGAATCAACCAAGCTTCATCTCTTCGAAGATGAATATCTCCCAAACCTGGACCAATAAGCACCCCTTTTATTTGGTGACAGGCGGTACAGTTTTGCTTCCAAATAGCCTCTCCTTCTGTAAGATCAGCTGCTTTTGTAGTTGTTCCAAAACTTAAAATTAACGCAAATACTAAAAAGATTTTTTTGCTTTGATTAATCATGGAATGGTATATGTTGTGAGGCATTATTAATTATGCTTACTATTTATTTAATCAGTTTTAACTATTTTTTTCTAAAAAATGAGCTCTCGGTACTTGATTAGAACTCTTTATTTGTATGCAAAAATACAATTTATTGCAAGGTTGTGACATTCGGGTGACAATAATAGAATAATTTGTAATAATTCTAAATTAACTCTGTAGTTCTTTAAATTACAATCAATTTGAAACAATTTGAAATCAGGTAGATAATTATATTACATTTTTAATAGCCAAGCAAAAATTAGTGGCGCCACAATCGTCGCATCCGATTCGATAATGAATTTTGGTGTATCAATATCTAATTTTCCCCATGTGATTTTTTCATTAGGAACTGCTCCAGAATAGGAACCATAACTAGTAGTTGAATCAGAAATTTGGCAGAAATACGTCCAAAAAGGAATAGTTTCCATTTCCATATCTTGGTATAGCATCGGAACCACACATATTGGAAAATCTCCCGCAATACCACCTCCAATTTGAAAAAATCCAACTCCTTTTCCAGAAGAATTTTTGATGTACCAATCTGCTAACCAAATCATATACTCAATACCAGATTTGGTGGTAGAAGGTTTTAATTGTTGTTTTATACAATAAGATGCGAAAATATTTCCCATGGTCGAATCTTCCCAACCTGGACAAATAATAGGTATATTTTTTTCAGCAGCAGCCAACATCCAACTGTTTTTTGGATCGATTTCATAATATTGCTCAAGGTCGCCAGAAAGCAACATTTTATACATAAATTCATGCGGAAAATAACGTTCTCCTTTATCTTCTGCACCTTTCCATTGAGTAAAAATATGTTTTTGCAATCTTCTAAAAGCTTCTTCCTCAGGTATACAAGTATCTGTAACTCGATTGAAACCCCCTTCCAACAATTCCCATTCATCTTGCGGACTTAAATCTCGATAATTAGGCACTCTTTTATAATGTGAATGAGCAACTAGATTCATAATATCCTCTTCTAGATTTGCTCCAGTACAAGAAATAATTGCCACTTTATCCTGACGAATCATCTCTGCAAAAATTTTTCCGATTTCTGCTGTACTCATAGCTCCTGCAAGAGTTACCATCATTTTTCCACCTTCTGCTAAATGAGTTTCATATCCTTTTGCTGCATCTACTAAAGCTGCTGCATTAAAATGCAAATAATGATCGCTTATAAATTTTGAAATTGGGCTATTTTCCATGCTTTTACTTTTGAATTAAAAAATGCAAAGGTAATATTAAAGCATTCTCTTAAAAAAAATTCTCCATCATTGATAAATAATATATTTGAAAATGTTTTTTTTAAGAGTTTTTCTGTTTGTTTCCGCTTTTCTATTTATTCCATTTCAACTATTGGCTCAAGACCAAGAGCAAAAAAATTCAACAGTGAAAAAAACTAAAAAGACAATCTTTCTGATCTTTCCGGAATTGGGATATGCTCAAGAAACTGGTTTTAAAGCAGGGATTTTTGGAACCTATTCTTTCTATTTGGATACAAATATTACCAGAACTAGAAACTCAAATATAAATTTTAATAGTTTCTACACAGCTAAAAATCAATTTAATTTAAGTAATTATACCAGTTTGTGGACCAAAGAAAATAAAGCTCATATTACTGCAGATATTAGTTTTATTAATTTCCCATTAAATTTTTATGGTTTAGGAAATGAAACAGCTAAAATTTCCGAACAATTATTAGACATAAGAAGAACAAGAGCAATTATTGAGTATGAATTTTTAGTAAAAAAAAATATTTATTTAGGCTATTATCTTTCTTTTCAAAATGATAATTATGAAACCAAAAACCAAGGTATTTTTAATCAATTAAATCCAAATGGAAGCGCTGGCGGCAACCTTGCTTTTGGTGGTTTATCTTTATTATTTGACAATCGAGATTATCCAACTTATGCTAAAAAAGGAGCCTACCACAAAATTCAAGTCAGATATGCTCCAGAAGTTTTATTCAATGATTATGATGTTTTTAGATTTAATTTACAATCCCGAAAATATAAAAGTATTAGCGATGAAATTGTTTTGGCTGGAATGATAAATTACCAGTTTGTAGGCGGCAATAGTGTTCCCTTTTATTTATTAAATGAATTGGGTAATGAAAATTTAATGCGTGCATATTATTCTGGCAGATTTAGAGACGAGCAATTAATAGCTGCTCAAACAGAATTGCGTTGGTGGCCCTTAAAAAGATTTATTTTTGCTGCATTTGTTGGAACTGGAAATGTATTTGGGAAAAACAGTCCTTCTGATAATTTAAAACCAAATTATGGAGCAGGTTTTAGGTATGTATTTGATATTGCATCCAGACAATCCCTACGATTTGATTATGGATTTGGAGAAAAAAGAAATGGAGAAAAAAGAATTCAAGGTTTGTACATTTCAGTGAATGAAGCATTTTAAGGTTTTTTTTATTTATGAAAAAATTCAGAAAAAAAAAATTTTCTCCTATCAAATTTTATTATAATTAAATCCAATATTAATAGAAAAGAATTAATAGGTTTCAATTATAATTCAAAAAATAAATAAACAAAACAGGAAAGCAAATCTTAATCGAAGTACGATTTACGAAGGACGATTTACGAATTACGAATTACGATTTACGAATTACGATTTAGGAATTACGATTTAGGAATTACGAATTACGATTTACGAAGGACGATTTACGAATTACGATTTACGAATCACGATTTAGGAATTACGATTTACGAATTACGATTTACGAATTACGAAGGACGATTTACG
>JBBQYA010000002.1:0-69651 GCA_038209155.1 Sphingobacteriales bacterium
GAGATATCCAAATTAGGATGGAGAAAATTCCAGCAATTAGAATAAATTTTTGTGTGTATTTCATTTAATGTCTACGGATAATATTTTTTCATTTTCCAAAAAACCTTCTAATCTGTCGCCAATAGTAATAGGCCCAACGCCGGAAGGTGTTCCAGTAAAAATAAGATCGCCTGTTTTCAAGGTAATAAAACCAGATATATAGGCAATTAAATAATCAAACGAAAATATACAAGAAGAGGTATTTCCATTTTGTACTTGATTACCATTTTTATTTAGCGAGAATGAAATGTTGGAAAGGTCGAAATTCTCGGCCGGAGAAAAATTGCTAATAGGTGCAGAACCATCAAAACCCTTAGCAAGATCCCAAGGAAGACCTTTTTCTTTAAATTCTTGTTGTAGATCTCTAGCTGTAAAATCTATTCCAATTCCAATTTCACTGATGTATTTTGAGGCGAATTTTTCGGCAATATTCTTTCCTTCTTTACCAATTTTTAAAACTACCTCTATTTCAAATTGAATATTTTTTGAAAAACTTGGAAGATAAAAAGCTTTATTTTCTCTAAGAATAGCGGTATCAGGTTTCAAAAATATAATCGGATTGCTTGGAACTGGATTATTTAACTCAGCTGCATGTTCACTGTAATTTCTTCCAACACAAATAATTTTCATCTAATAATTAATTTTTGTCAAAAGTAAAAGATTAATGATAGGCTCAAAGAATGGATGGGGAATTAGTTCGATTTGTGGAAAAGTAAAAAATCATATTTTCAAACAACTAATTTCCACAACGGAACAAGAATCTAATTTTAATTTCAATGCATTGATGGCATCAAAGTCTTGAATTTTAGCCATAAATTTCCATAAATTAACATAATTAAAAATCAAAACGTTCACTTTAAACATGTTGTTTTAGCATTAATTCTATTTCTAAAATATATATTTTAAATTGTAGCTACCTATTGAATTAGTCTATATTTTAAAATTGTTTGTTTCAAAAACTTCGCGAAAACTAGTTTCAGAAAAACTTAAATTAATAACAGAATTTTTACTTTTAAATCAGATGGCCTTTTTCTAAGGTGCTTTGTTATCTTTGAGAGTCATGAATGTAGCAATTATATCCTATTTAACTATTTCATGAATTGAAGTTAAAGAAGATGGCGGTTTGTTATTTTCCTTAGCTTTAGTTACGTTTGTTTGTAATGCTATTTTGCTCATCATTTACAGAAGGCAAAATCCATTTATAAAATTTTAATTTTAAATATGATCCGTTACATAATCAACAGTTTAGAAGAAATTAAAAAATTGTTGAGTGATTTGTCTAATGCTGAGTACAGTTCAGAATGTGCTTTTTTGAGTAATGCGACCATCGGTCAACATACCCGCCACATTATTGAATTATTTCAATGTTTAGAAAATGGATACGAAATAGGCGAAGTTGATTATGATAATAGAAAAAGAAATAATTTAATTGAAACCGATCAGCATTTTGCTATTTATCAAATTTCTACTATTCAAAATCAGGTAAGCAAAAGCGACAAGCCGTTTTTAGTTATTAACACCAAAGAAAATTACGAAAAGTCCATTCATTCTAGTTATCAAAGAGAATTACTGTACAATTTGGAGCATTGCATTCATCATCAAGCATTAATTAAAGTGGCAGTTTTGCATTTTCCACACATAAAATTGAGCAAACAATTTGGTGTCGCTCCTTCCACTTTGCAATATAGACTTGAGCAAGAATTCCTTGCAGAAAATAACTAATAATCTGATTATTAAATGTGTACGGTAAGTTTTGTAGGATTCAATAATCACCGTTATATGACTTCTAATCGCGATGAACAAACTACAAGACCAGTTGCTAAAAGTCCAGAAATTATAAAAGAAGGTAAAAGAAAAATCATTTTTCCTCGTGATCCAAAAGCGGGAGGAACTTGGTTTATAGCAGATGATAGTGGAAAAGTTGCGGTTTTGTTGAACGGTGCAGAAACCAAACATATTCCATTGTCGAAATATCGTAAAAGTCGTGGCTTGATTTTGATGGAAATAATGAAAGCAGAGAATTCGTTTTCAACATTTGAAACAATAAATCTTAATGAAATTGAACCCTTTACCATTATATTATTTGAAAATAAAAAATTACATCAATTAAGATGGAATTATCATTCTAAATCTATGCTTCAACTGGATGAACTATCTTCTTATATTTGGTCTTCATCTACATTGTATGATCAGGAAGTAATTGAGAAAAGGGAAAAACTGTTTAATAATTTCCTTAAAAATCAATTAGAAATGAATGAAATGGCTATAATTGATTTTCACAAAAGCCCTAGAATTGATAGTTTGGAGGAAGGTTTTTTGATTAATCGGGAAGAGAAATATAAAACATTTAGCATCACTCAAGCTAAAATTTCTGATTTGAGTTTAGAATTCACCCATATTGATTTATTGTCTGATCAAATTTTTCATAATGAATTAGCCCTTATTCCAAGCTATTGAACCAAAAAGTAAAATTATTTTTTTATCAATTAACTAATTGGGAATATTGGCCATTTCTCATTGTTTATTTTCCGATGTTTTTTGTTTGGGCCTATTATTCTGTTCGTGCTAAAAGTTTTTTCTTTTTCAGTCCAAGTAATCCTGGGATTAAAAATGGAGGAATGGCAATGGAATCTAAAATGGAAATTTATGATTTATTGCCAATAGAAACTTATCCAAAAACAATTTTGCATAAAACTAATGAAGATTTTACTGAGCTTTTACATAAAATAAATGCCAGCGAAATTAAATTTCCATTTATAGCTAAACCAGATATTGGATTAAAGGGAAAAGCGGTACAGAAAATCAAAGATTTAGATTCTTTGCATAGATATGCAGATGCAATTAAAACTGATTTTTTAATTCAAGAATTAATTAATTTTCCGTTAGAAGCGGGAATTTTTTATTACCGATATCCTAATGAAAAAAAAGGAATAATTTCCGGAATCGTGGTAAAAGAATTTATGATTCTTACAGGTGATGGAAAGTCTACAATTGAAGACTTAATAAAAAAAAATAATCGATATTTATTGCAATTAAATGCTTTGAAAAAGATGCATGGAGATTTACTTTGCAAAATATTAAAAGAGAAAGAAGAAATTAATTTAATGCCTTATGGCAATCATGCCCGCGGTTCTAAGTTCACCGATGAAACTTGGCGCGCTAATGAAAAGTTGAATCAAATGATCAACGATATTTGCATCAATGTAAAAGGTTTTTATTTCGGTAGATTGGATATAAAATTTTCTTCTTGGGAAGAATTGGAAGAAGGAAAAAGTTATTCTATCATTGAATTAAACGCTGCTGGAAGCGAACCAACCCATATTTATGATCCAGCACATTCTATTTTCTTTGCTTGGAAAGAGATTGCAAAACATTGGAATATCATGCACGAAATAGCTAGAATCAATTTTAAGAATGGAACAAAATACATTACATTCAAAGAAGGAATAGAAATGCTTAAAGGAAATATTCAATTAATTGATCAATTAGAAATGCAAGCAAGTGAATTGAAAGATTAATAGATTAATTTATTCCACAATCATAATTTTTGTAGGAAATATGGAATTCTTGTTTTTTAAAAGTCCGTTATAAATACCATTAGGCAGATAGGGTAAAAATACTGTATGCTTTTGATCATTATCTGGCAAAGATTTTTCAAAAATAATCCTTCCTAATAAATCATATAAAAAAAATTCATTTTCATTTCCTGAATATTCTATCGTTAATTGTTGTTTAGTAGGATTTGGATAAAAAGAAATTGAATTTATTTCTTGAATTGGAATTCCTGTGGTAGAAACGAAAATTTGAAATTCGTCTTCAAGAGTACAACCAAATTCATTGGTAATAGTAAGAGTGTACAAAGTATTTATTACAGGTTTGGCATAAGTAAATAAATCTGTAGGATTTGTTAAACCCGTAATAGGTGTCCATAGATAGGTTTCATTATGTTGGGGATTAAAACGACAGCTTCTGTATAAATTTACACTGTCTCCTAATTTAATATATTTTCTTTTTTCATCTAAAGTGCATCCAAATCCAATATTGAGTACATAAACAGTATCTGTTGCAACAATAGTAGAACCATCTTTTACAGTTAATTTAAAAAGTATGCTATTACCATAAATCTGATTACTGCTTAGGATAGGATTTGAAACAGTTGCATTCAACAAAAGATCTGATGCGGTAATCAAAAGATTACCGAATATATAATTTGCTTCCCAAAGATATGTGTAACTACCTGTGCCACCACTAGCAGTTGGACTACCACCAAGGCTGTAACTATTTGCATCTGGAAAACAAATAAAAAGATCTAACCCCGCATCGGCAGTTAATTGAGCTTTACTTATTTGACAAAAAAAGCAAAGAAATAAAATAATGTAGAGATGTTTCATAGTGGTAGAATTTATTGTTTAAAAATGAAATTTCTTAATATGATTATATCTAAAATTTTAAATATTAACTAAAAGTAAGTATTTAGTTAAATAAAAATTAGCCAAAAGAATTTTTTAATGATTTCTATTTAATTAATTTCCAATTTTTCTAAATAAAACATAATAAAACCACCTCACCCCACTATCTTATCTACAAACTCCACAATAGTATTTTTAATAAAACTTTCTTTTGTCCATGGAATAAAATGATTGGCTCCTTTTATAATGTGGAGTTGAGTTTGAGTAGGATTTTCTTTTTGAATAAAATAAGCATTCTCAACAGGGACCAAAGAATCCTTGTCACCATGAATTACGCAAATAGGAACAGTAATTTCTTTAATGTTATCGGATATTTGTGCTACTTCTTTTTTGAAATACATAATTTCATTATTACTAGTCGATAGATCTGTAGGCAAAAAAAATCGAAAGAAAATGGTATTGATCAAATATCTCCACTTTTCCTTTTCTTCATATTTTGCAGCCACCGATCCACTCAAAACTACAATTCCAGCAAGGTTTTTATTTTTTGATTCGGCTAATTCTGCTACCACTGGACCACCTAGTGAGTGCCCGATAGCAAAAATCTTTTTACCATTATTAATGACTTTAAACATCAAATTAATCAATCTGCATTGTTCCATAACAGGCATCGCTTTGCCATAATCACTTCCTCCAAAACCTGGCCGATCTATACTGATCACTCTATATTTACTAATTAAAACAGAATCAGAAAGAAATTCTCGAAATGCTTTCCAATCTCCTGGTGAACCATGAATGAACACTAAAGTGGTCGCATTATCTTTTCCTGTTTGTAAATAGTGCAATTTTTTTCCATCTACTAAAAGGGTATTGCTTTTTAATACAATTCCTTTTTCTTTAAATTCTTTTTTTGCTTTATCATCATTTGCATTTAATGCTTCGTGGTCGTTGTAATTTTTCATTACTGAACAGCCAATCATGATTAATAACATTAATACTCCAAAAACTTTTGCAATTTTTTTTAGCATTCTCATGATTATTTATCGAGATTAAGATTAAATTATTTATTTATGTGCAAAGAAATTAATTTCCTTTGATTTCAATAACATTAAAAATGAAGAATGATCGTTGATCAAACCAAAAAAACCTTAATTAATTTCATTGCTGGATTTCTACTCAGTATTTTAGGTACAATTCCTCTTGGTTTTTTAAATTTGGTTGCTTTACAGATTTTTTCCAACAAAGGAAAATGGGAAGCTATTCTTTTCGCATGGGGAGTAATTTTTGTAGAACTCATTGTGATACGCCTTACCATGTCTGGTGCTAAATATCTGATAGCCAAACAGAAGTACAGAATATATATTGATTTATTCACTTTCTTATTTATTTCAGGATTTGCATTAGCTGGCTTTTTAGCCAATAAAAATGGCAAAACTGATTTAGATACTGATTTTGCAGTTGCTGCTGTACACCCATTATTGTATGGAATAATTTTAGGTTGTCTTAATCCTTTACAAATACCGTTTTGGGCAGGTTGGAATGTGTATATGATTAATCATAAAAACCTGATACCAGAAAAGCCATTTTACTATTTTTATATGATAGGAACAGCAATAGGCACGTTTGCAGGAATGTGTATTTTTGTTTTAACGGCAAAATATATGATCGAAAAAAACCAAAATGCTTTGCAGAATACTGGTGGAAAACTAATTTCTTGGGTTTTTTTAATTTTGGCTTTATGGCAAGGAAGTCAATTAATCTATCATTGGATAGGAGATAGGCAGAAAAAGAAATCTCTAATTGAATCTGACGAATAAATTATTATTGAATAGAAATTCGTTTCATAGCGGTTTCTGTTCCGCAGGTAATTCGTATAAAATATAATCCGGCAGAAGCACTACCAGAAAGGTCAAATTCTTTTCTATAATCACCAATCTGACGTTTTTCGTTCATCAAATTTATAACTTCGTTACCTAAAATATCTAATAACTTTACAGAAATTGTACTTTCTTTTCGGACATAAAACTGAACCGTTAATTTGTCATTCACTACTGGATTTGGGAACACGGAAAGACTATTAAGCAAATTCTGAGTGTTGCGAATAGAGGATGTAGAATTTACTGTAATAATTCCTGACATAGAAGAATTTAATGGACCTCCATGAGTTACACTATAATAGGGAATAATGCCAGATCGATTAATTACATAAGCTCTATATTTGGACATTAAATTTAAATTGAAAGCAGGTAAAGTGATTTGATCTTGAGAAACTACAGTATTAATTCCGTCAATCCATTGAAATTGAACAGTATCACCAACATTTATCGTAATGTTTTTTGGAATAAATTCTAAATTCTTAACTTGAATTATATGTCTAGTTTGGCTAAAAACCAAAATCGGAAAATTAAGTAAGGCAATAAAAAATAAAATGTAAAAAATCCTCATATTTGCATCAACTGGGAAATATTGTCAAATATACATTTAAACCTTTTGAATTTTGATTTAAATGGCAACATTTTGAAAGAAAACAAAAAAATAATCTTAACAGATGTTATTAAATTTCTTAATTTAACAATGGATTTTATCCATTCTAAACCAACATTTTTAATGTTTATTTGTAATTCACCTAGACTAGCATAATTTTTCGATGAATAATCTATTCAAAGATCATTATAACACAATAAATCAATTACTTAATTCTTTTCCCTATTCTGCATTAATTGTTGATGAGCAGCAAATTGTGCAGTTGGCAAATCATGCATTTAAAATCCAAACAGGTTTATGTAATGATATTTTTGGAAAAAAAATAAATGACTTGCCTGGTATTTTGCTCAATCAAAAAAGCGAAAATCAATATTCTTTACAATTTAATAATGATCAAGGTAAGGTAATAAATCTAAATTGTTTTTCAGAAAGTTTGAGTTTAGAGTCTGGAAATAAGTTTTACTTATTAAAATTTGAAAATAATATAGAAATTAAATTGGAGCATTTGAGAGAAGTTCTAAATGCTTCATTTGAACCATTATGTGTTCACGAAAACTTCAAATTAATAGGTGCAAATGATATTTTTCTAAAAATGATAGGATACGAACTTCATGAATTGGATGGATTATATTTAAAAGATATTTGTGAAGAAAAATCCTATAATGCCATCTTATCAAACATTCAAAAAAAGATAAATATACCTTATGAAGCACTTGGAATAAGAAAAGATAGGACAACTTTTCCTGTTTTAGTCAGAGGCAAGTCTATCACTTTCAGCGGAATCGAGTATAGAGTAGTTTCTTGCAGAGATCTTACTCAAGAAAAACTTTCGGAAAAGCAAAAATTAAATGAGAAAACCAAGCTTGAAGCCATTGTAGAAACGCAGACAAAAATTATTTCTTCCGACTTAAATTTAGAAAAGTTGTTGAAAATTATTGTGAATCAATCGAGCAAAATAACTGGAGCAGATGGCGCTACTATAGAATTTGCAGAAAATGACCACATGGTTCAAAAAGCAAGAACTGGGTTTGCTAGTAAATTGAAAGGGAAGCAATTACTTATTAATAATAGTCTTTCTGGTCATTGCTTTAAAACAGGAAAATCTATTTTAGTGCACAACGCATTAAAAAATAAATATGTAAATCAGAATGCTAGAACTACACTTGGTTCTAATTCTGTGATTGTGGTTCCCTTAAAATTTGAATCAGAAATTATTGGAGTTCTGAAAGTAATTTCTCAAATAAAAGCAGCATTTACCGAAGAAGATGTAGAAACTCTCCAGATAATGGGCGGATTCATTGCCTCTGCTATCAGAAATGCAAATCAATACGAAGAGAAACAGCAATTATTAGAAAAATTAACCGATATTTTAGAACATGTTCGCGAAAGTGAGGAACAATTTCGCTTACTAGCAGACCATATTAATGATATTGTAGCTTTGCATGATTTGGATGGTAATTTTACTTTTATTAGTCGATCTGTTACCAATGTTTTGGGTTATAAACCTGATGATCTTTTAGGAATAAGCGTATATAATTACATTCATCCAGATGATTTGAAAGGCCTTAAAGAACATATTAAAGAAAAAATATTTAAAACTAAAACCCAATCTAAAATTATATATAGATTTTTAAACAAAAATCAAAATTATATTTGGTTGGAAAGTATAGGCGAACCTATTCTAGATGAAAATAACCGTGTTGTAAAAATTCAAGTATCGTCTAGAGATGTAAGTGATCGGATAAAAACATTAAATGCTTTATTGGAAAGCGAAAAAAGATATCGTTTTATTGCTGAAAATAGCACAGATATGCTTAGTATTCATGCTATAGACGGAAGCATGTCCTATATAAGTCCAGCATCTAATAGAATTTTAGGCTATAAACCTTCAGAGCTTGTAGTTTTAGATCCATTTCACTTATGCCACCATGAAGATTTACCAATTTTGAAAGAGGCAATGCGTATTTATATTGTTGAAAGACAGAAAGTGGCTTCTTTTACTTATCGAATGAAAAGGAAAGACGGAGAGTTTATTTGGATAGAATCCGTAGCAAAAACGGTTCTAAACGAACAAAATTTAGTCACTCAAATACAAGTAGCTCATAGAGATATCACTGTTAGAAAGCAAGTTGAGCACGAATTGTTGAAGTCGAAAATAGAAGCAGAAAGTGCCACAAAAATGAAATCTGAATTTTTGGCAATGATGAGCCACGAAATTCGAACCCCAATGAATGGTGTAATTGGAATGACAGGTTTACTTTTAGAAACAAAATTAACCGATAGTCAGTCAGAATATGCTCAAGCGATTATGGAAAGTGGCGATGCACTTTTGAATGTAATCAATGATATTCTTGATTTTTCTAAGATAGAATCTGGCAAAATGGAATTTGATGAAAATCCATACGACTTATCTTCTTTAATAGATGGTGTTTTTAATCTTTTAAAAATTAAAGCTAAGGAAAAGCATATTGAACTTATTTATTTTCTAGATCCTGATCTCCCAGAATTATTAATTGGCGATTCACTACGAATCAGACAGATATTAATTAATTTAATCAGTAATTCTATCAAATTTACGAGTGAAGGGGAGATTTTTGTTTCGGTAAGCAGACTTGCTAATAAAATAGATTCAAGCGAAATAGAATTGCAATTTTCCATAAAAGATACAGGAATTGGTATACCTAAAGATAAAATAGATCGCCTTTTCAACCCATTTATTCAAGTGGATTCTTCTACTTCTCGTCGTTATCAAGGTACAGGACTTGGTTTAGCGATTTGTAATAAATTGGTAGATATGATGGGTGGAAGAATTTGGGTGGACAGTGTTTACATGGAAGGATCAATTTTTAGTTTTACACTAAAAAATAAGATTTCCGAGAAATTAAGTGATGTAGCCAAAACTCAATCGAATGAAACCAATGAATCTTTACTGAATAAACGAGTTTTACTTTTGAGTGATAATCCAACCCAATTGCATGTATTAAATATGCAGTGTAAAAATTGGAAAATGCAAACTTATGCTGTCAAAAATGAACAAGAAGCATTTGAAAAAAGCAAATCAGGAATTTCTTTCGATGTAGTAATTACTAATCTGCACATTCCAGATGAAGAAAGAATAAAATTATGCAATAGTATTAGAAGTTTTTCTTCAGGAGATTTACCGTTTATACATATTTCTTCCGAAAAAAATCAGCAATCATTAGGTCTGTTTAGAGAATTAAATTACTATCTCTCAAATCCTGTTAAATATTCAGATTTATACAAAATTTTAATCGATCAATTTAAAATTACTCCAAAAGAAGTTTTGGTGGAAAAAAGTGCTCAAGAAATAGAAAAGCCCCTTTCCGAACGAATTCCCATTAAAATTTTATTGGCAGAAGATAATATCATTAATCAAAAATTGGTTACCCACGTACTTTCTAAAATGGGCTACAGTATAGATATTGCCGAAAACGGAATTGAAGTAATTCAAGCATTAAAAAAGAAAGAGTACGATTTGATTTTCATGGATGTGCAAATGCCAGAAATGGATGGTTTGGAAGCCACCAGTATTATTGTAAATAATTGGCCTAGAACTTCTAGACCCATTATTGTAGCTATGACAGCCAATGCCATGATAGGCGATAAAGAGAAATGTATAGAAGCTGGAATGGACGATTACATGAGTAAACCGATTGTATTAGCAGATATTAAAACTAAAATTGAAAAATGGGGAAGTTTAAAATTGGCTTAGAAATATCAATTAAATTAGCTCGACAATTCATTTTGCAAATTATATTTTTACCCCATTTTAACTCGAGTATATAAATTAAGATTATTGGAAAAGCACGCTCACAAAAACAATGCTCTTACAGGAGCAGGATTATTAATTAGTTTAGGAATTATTTACGGTGATATTGGAACTTCTCCGCTTTATGTTTTAAAGGCTATTATTGGGACTTCCATAATTGAATCAGATTTAATTTTAGGTGCGCTATCCTGCATATTTTGGACTCTTACTCTTCAGACAACTGTTAAATATGTTCTTATTACTTTAAGAGCCGATAATAAAGGAGAAGGGGGAATATTTTCCTTGTTTACGCTAATTCGCCGAAAGGCAAAATGGCTCGCAATACCAGCTATGATTGGTGGCTGCACACTTTTAGCTGATGGAATTATCACCCCGCCTATTTCCGTTTCGTCTGCTATAGAAGGTTTGCAAATAAGATATCCAGATATCCAAACAGTTCCGATAGTGATTGCAATTATCACAGGATTATTCGTTTTTCAACAGTTTGGATCCAATTTAGTTGGTCGTGCTTTTGGTCCAGTAATGTTAGTCTGGTTTGGAATGCTGGCCTATTTTGGAGCATCTCAAGCTTTTACCAATTTTGAAGTTTTTAAAGCAATCAATCCTTATTATGGGTATAATTTATTAGTAAATACTTCTGGCGGTTTTTGGTTGTTAGGTGCAGTTTTTCTTTGCACAACAGGAGCAGAGGCACTTTATTCAGATCTTGGCCATTGCGGTAGAACCAATATTAGAGTAAGTTGGGTTTTTGTAAAATCTTCATTATTACTGAATTATTTTGGTCAAGGCGCATGGTTGCTCACTCAAAGCGGAAAAACGTTGAATGAAAATCCGTTTTATAGTATTATTCCAGAAGGTTTTTTATTTTATGGAATTATAATTTCTACGCTTGCTACCATTATTGCAAGTCAAGCTTTGATCAGTGGTTCTTTCACCTTAATAAGTGAAGCTGTTCGATTGAATTTTTGGCCAAAAGTCAAAATCAATTTTCCAAGTAATCAGAAAGGTCAATTGTACATACCAAGTGTGAATTGGCTGCTATTAGGAGGTTGTATCATCGTAGTTCTATTATTTAAAAAATCAGAAAATATGGAGGCTGCGTATGGCTTGTCCATTACTCTTACTATGCTGATGACCACTATTTTACTCTCCGTTTATTTACTTACCAGAAGAGTTTTACCTATTATTGTTGGAGTTTTTGTAATCGTTTATGGTACAATAGAAATTAGTTTTCTGATTGCAAATCTGGTAAAATTTAGTCATGGTGGTTGGTTTACTTTATTGATTGGTGGAATTTTATTTTCGGTAATGTGGACTTGGTTTGCAGCTAGAAAGATCAAAAATAGATATGTAAAGTTTGTGGAGGTGGAAGATAATTATGAGGTATTAACAGATTTGAGTAATGATGAATCTGTTCCAAAATTTGCATCGCAGTTGGTGTATTTGACAAGCGCCAATTTCTCATCTGAAATAGAAAGTAAAATCATTTACTCCATTTTACAAAAACAGCCTAAAAGAGCAGATGTTTACTGGTTGGTACATGTTGATGTGGTAGATGAACCTTACACTAGAGAATATAAGGTAGTGGTTTTAGTTCCAAATCATGTAATCAGAATAGAATTTGAATTAGGATTTAGAGTGGAACAAAAAATCAATTTATTATTTAGAAAAGTTGTAGAAGATTTAATTGCAAAAGGAGAAATAGACATCACTAGTAGATATACTTCGTTAAACAAACATAAAATCACTGGAGATTTTAGATTTGTGGTTTTAGAAAAGCAATTATCAACATCTAATAATTTACCTTTTTACGAAAAGATTATTATGAGTTATTACTTTTTGCTTCATAAATTCTCACTTTCTGAGGAAAAAGGTTTTGGTTTAGATTTGTCTTTTGTAACGGTTGAAAAAGTGCCATTGGTATTGTCAAAATCGCAACCAATAGAACTGAAAAGAATTTATTAAGCGGGAATTGTTCTCAATTTGCTGTTTTTATAACCATAAGCAAAATAAATAATTAAGCCGACAAAAAGCCAAATTCCGAATCCAATCCAATTAGTAATTCCCATTTCCGACATCATGTAAAGGCAACAAACAAGCCCCGCAACTGGTATGAATGACAGATTTAATTGGAAACATAAAATTGAAATATAAAGGCAAACCAATATGAAAATCCACGTTGGTATTTTATGTTTAAACAATCCAAATCCAGATTCAAATTTTTTGTCTTCTGAAATAGATAATTTATTTAAGGTATTGGAATACATGTTTTTGTCCATCGCTAATAAAGCAATTTCTGGATCTGCTAATTCTTTATCTTCAGTTTTCAAGTCCGATTTAATAACCGTTTTTAATTCAGCTAATTCATTTTCATTCAAAGAGGTGATTAATTGAGTTGGCTTAAAAGCTTGTTTTTCATTTAAAACAAAAGCTTTTGTTTCATTTGGTCTTTGAATAAAAAGAAAAATAAGTGTTCCTAAAAATAGGATTGGAACAATAAATTTTGAATTGAGGTAAGGAGTTTTAAATTTTCGATCAATAGTTTCTTTGCTGTTTTGCAATTTTAATACTCCAGCGCAAACCAATACAAAAGCAAATAAAGTTCCGATGCTACAAAGGTCAGTTACCATCGTTAAATTCATAAATAAGGAAGGAACAGCAACTACGAAACCAGTTACAATGGTAGCAAAAGATGGAGTTCTGTATTTCGGGTGAATTCTTGAAAAAGCCTTTGGAAGCAATCCATCTCGGCTCATGCTCATCCAAATTCGTGGTTGTCCTAATTGAAAAACCAATAAAACACTCGCCATTGCAATCACTGCACTTACTGCAATTATGCCAGATAGCCAATTAAGATTCAATTCTTGAAACACAAAAGCCAACGGATCTCCGACAGCCAATTGATCATATTTTACCATTCCAGTAAGAACTAAAGCCACCGCAACATAAAGAACAGTACAAATAATAATTGCCCACATCATGGCTTTGGGTAAATCTCTTTGCGGGTTTTTGCATTCCTCGGCTGTGGTAGATATGGCATCAAAACCGATGTATGCAAAAAATACTGCCGAAACACCTTTTACCACTCCAGAAAACCCGTTTGGAGCAAACGGAGTCCAGTTTTTAGTATCCACATAAAAAACACCAACTGCAATAATTAGTAAAATTATCGCCAATTTTATCACCACCATCACATTACTGGCATTTCTTGATTCTTGCATTCCACGGTAAACCAGCCAAGTAATCAATACGATAATGAGTAAAGCTGGAAGGTCGGCAACAAAATGAAAACCACCAATTAAAGGTGCTGATTGCCATGCTGTGTATGTTGCTTGTTGATTATAACTTAAGTTTTCAAACAGTTTTCCGCTTTGCATCAATAAGGTTGATTCTTTAAATCCGCGAGATGCACTTAAATAATCCATCGTCATCCAGGCAGGCAATTCTATTCCGCCAGAAGCAAGCAAACTTGTGAAATAATCCGACCATGAAATAGCCACAGTGATATTACCAACCCCATATTCCATGATTAAAGACCAACCAATAATCCATGCAATAAGTTCACCAAATGCGACATAGGAATAGGTGTAAGCACTACCAGCAACTGGAACAATGGAAGCAAATTCTGCATAGGCAAAGGCTGCAAAACCACAAGCTATAGCTGTGAAAATGAATAAATAAATAACGGCTGGACCACCGTCTGAACTTGCTTTTCCTATAGTGCTAAAAATTCCTGCACCGATAATTGCAGCAATTCCAAATGCTGCTAAATCTCTCACTCCTAATGTTTTCGCTAATGCACCACCATGATGGTTTTGTCGTGCATCCGCATCTCTTAATATTCCTTTAATCGTCTTTTTCCTAAAGAGTTTTTCAAACATGTAGGCTATAGTTTAGAATTTGAAGATAGAATTTTTATTTATACCAAAGACGTTTGATTTTTTGATTTATTTAAAATATCTTCCTCAATTGATATTTAAATAGATTTGTATCACTCTAATAAGCCATGTTCCAAATTTTAAAGCATAATCGAATTTACTTTACCTTATTCTTTTTATTAATATTATCCATTGCTATTTTGCTTTCCTTGTATTCCAAGCAGCAATTATTTTTTATGATAAATGATTCTGTAAACACAAAGGATCTATTTTTTAAATACATCACTCACCTTGGGGATGGTTTATTTTTCTCTTTGGTAATTATCGTTTTGGCGTTTTTCAAATTCCGTTATTCTGTGTTGGGAATTTTATGTTATGCAATACCAAGTTTATTCACACAATTTTTGAAGAAAAATATTTTTCATGAATATCGACCCAAAGCTTTTTTTGAAGGAATTCAAACTTTACAATTGGTAGAAGGAGTAAAAGTTCATAGTTTTAATAGTTTTCCATCTGGGCATGCGACTACTGTATTTGCTATGTTTACTTTATTAGCAATTATTTCTACCAACAAAAAGGTATCCTATCTCTTTTTTGCTTTAGCCTTTTTAACTTCCTTTAGTAGAGTTTATTTGTCGCAGCATTTCGTGCTTGACGTATATGCAGGAGCAATAATTGGAACAGTATTAACAGTTTTAATTATTTATTTTTGTGATAAAATTAATTGGTTTAAGAAGGATATTTTTGATAGGAGGTTTAGGTTTTCTACATGAAATTTGAAATTAGATATTTCTTGATTTAAAAATTTTAGTTGGGAATGATAACCATTGTCTTTAAATAAAAATTATCATTCCAATTCTTTCAACTTCAATTGAATAAATTCGGCAATGGATTTTATATTTTCTTTACTAAAATCAAAAGAAATTCCAGCTGTTTCATAAATTTCTTTTACAGGTTTTGTATAGCCTAACTTTAATGCAGCTAAATATTGATTAATGTTTTTTTCTGGATCTTTGCTGTAATTTTTCCAAATTGCAATCGCACCTAATTGTGCCATTCCATACTCAATATAATAGAAAGGCACTTCAAATAAGTGTAATTGTTTTTGCCAAAGCGTTTTTCTGGTTTCGGAAAATCCATCCCAATTAATTATTTTATTTCCAAAATCATTTGTCAAATTGCTCCATTCTGTTTCTCGCTCACTACTCGTATTTTCTGGATTTAAATAAAGCCAATGTTGAAACTTATCTATCATTGCTATCCAAGGAAAAATCATAATAATATCTTCTAAATGTTCTTTTTTAGCACGCTTTAAATCATCTTCATTTTCAAAAAATTCATTCCAATAATCCATTGTAATTAATTCCATACTCATAGAAGCTAATTCTGCAACTTCGGAAGGCACATTTTTGAATCCGTTCAATTCTAAATCACTACTAATAAAAGTATGCACCGCATGGCCTCCTTCATGAATCATAGTAATCATATCTCGAAAAGAATTTGCGGAATTCATAAAAATAAACGGCATACCACTTTCAGATAGTGGATAATTATAACCGCCTGGTGCTTTTCCTTTTCTAGATTCCAGATCGAAAAGATTGTTTTCTTTCATCGTTTGCAAACATTCACTCAAATAGGGATGCACTTTTTCAAAACATTGTTTAGTTTTCTGGAATAGTTCTTCAGCCCCTACAAATGGTTTTAAAGGTTCTTTTTCAGAAATATCTACATCTAAGTCATAGGGTTTAATAGAATCTAGCTTTAATTTATTTTTTCTTTCTAAAGTAAAATCAGCAACCAATGGAACTATTTCCGTAAGAATAGCTTGGTGGAAATCTTCACATTCTTTTACTCCAAAATCAAACCTGCCCAACTCTCTAAATTTATAATCACGATAGTTAGAGAAGCCTGCATTTTTTGCAACTTGATTTCTTTTTGAAATTAATTTCCCCATTAATTCATTCAAAGCATCTCTATCTTTTAATCTTCGATCGGTAACTAATTTATAAACATCTTCTCTCTGTGTTCTATCTATGCTTTTCAAGAAATTAGAAGCTTGTTCCAATGTGAATTCTTTATCCTGATAATGTATGCTCATTGCACCAGCAATTGCTCCAAACTCTTGTTGCATCACTTGAATTTCCGCCATAAGTTCTACATTCTCTTGTCTGAATAATTCTATTTGATTTTTAATAGATCGTAAATAAATTTTATACGTTTCCTGATCTAATTTTTCTAAGTAATTATTGGCTATTAATTTTTTATTTAATTCATTAAAAGCTTCAGCAGAAATTGGTTCAATTTCTGTGACAAATAATTCAAAATCTTGTTTTACTTTTTCGTCTGTGGTATCACACGTTGTTCGAATATATTTCCATGCAAGGGTCTCATCCAAAGCAGCTTCCAATTCACTACGATCTAATAACCAATGTTCTAAATCCTTAGTTGAATTAATTTCTCTTGTTTTAAGATCTTCAAAATAAGGTAAAAGATTAGTTTTGCTAAAATCAAATTCAGCAGGTAAAAATTTACGTTTAGAAACAGAACTAATTTGCATAATTATAAGATTTAAAAATAAAATTTAAGAATTTTTGAAAATAATGTTAAAATTATCATTAGTATGGTCGGCTTAGGGATTGAAGCGGTATCCTTTTTTTGCTTATTCAAACTATCAAATGAGAATAATCTCACCGCAAAAAAAGATAAAGCTGAAAGCCCGACCCCGAAATTTTTTTATTTCGGGGAAAGCCACTCATAAAAATTAATTCACCGATTAGTATTAAGTTATAAAATAAGAATATTAAAAAAGTATAAACAAAAAAATTTTAAACATAACTAGAGCCCAGTAGATATTTTCATATAAATTAAAAGATTTAAAAATAATAATTCAAAACAAAAAATATAGAAAATAAAATACTTGCTAAACCATTGGTTGTAAAAAATGCAGCATTTACTCGCGACAAATTATTGGCTTTAACAATAGTATGTTGATAAATTAATAAACCGATAAAAATTAAAGCTCCAATCCAGTATAAACTGTTTGCTTTTAAAAAATAACCAGCAAGCAGAATACTAGAAGCTGAAAAAAAATGTAGCATTCTACTTAATAAAAGTGCTTTTTCTCCTCCAAACCTTGTCGGCATACTGTATAGTTTCATTTCACGATCGAAGTTTTCATCTTGTAAGGAATAAATAATATCGAAACCACTTACCCAACATAAAACTGCAACTGAAAAGAAGATAGGAATTACATGAAATTCATTAGTTACAGCCAAGAAAGCTCCTAATGGTGCAAGCGATAATCCTAAGCCTAAAACTAAATGGCACCAATAAGTAAATCGTTTGGTATAACTATATCCCAAAATGATTAATAAAGCAATGGGAGATAAATAGAAACACAGGGTATTTATAAAATATGTAGTTATTATAAATGCAATGCAACATAAAATTGTAAACATCAAAGCATTTTTTGCAGAAACTATTCCAGCTGGAATTTCTCTAATCTGTGTTCTGGGATTTTTTGCATCTATATCTCTGTCTATGTATCTATTAAATGCCATAGCAGCACTTCGAGCTAAAAACATACACAGAATAATTGCAAACAATTTTTGAAGATTGAATTCAAAATTCCCAATCATTAATGCTAAATAAAAACCAACAATGGCAAAAGGTAAAGCAAAAATAGTATGACTGAATTTAATCAGCGAAAGGTAATTTTTCAATTGAAATATTTATTTTTTTTTCGGGTTTAATAAAACTTTTATTTACCTCATCTATAAATGCTAGAATAGGGTCTGCACCTGATTTTTTTTCTGCTGAGGTTACATAAACACTTGGCAATTCTTCCCAATTTTTTCTTAATTGATCTTTAAATAAAGCAACATTATCATTCGTTTTGTTTGAAGATTGTTTATCGCTCTTGGTAAAAATGATAATAAACGGAATTTCATTTTCTCCTAACCAAGTCACAAATTCCAGATCAATTTTTTGAGGAGCTAATCGGCTATCGATCAAAACCATTGCAGATTGCAAATTTTCTCTACTTTCAAAATAAGTTTTTATAAATTTTTCCCAACTTCCTTTATCAGATCTGGATGCTCGAGCAAAACCATAGCCTGGCAAATCAACTAAATACCAATTTTCATTAATCAAAAAATGATTGATCAATCTGGTTTTCCCAGGAGTTTGAGAAGTTTTTGCTAACTTTTTTTTATTAGTAAGCATATTGATCAAAGAAGATTTACCCACATTGCTTCTTCCAATAAATGCATATTCTGGAAGTAATGGCTCGGGTAATTTACTCACTTCGGTGTTGCTACAAACAAAATCTGCTGATCGAATAATCATGGTTTGAAATAAAATACAAACATACATTTTCGATAGGGAAACTCTTTTTATCTATGGAATAAATCTGTTTTATCATTTTTTTGTTGACTCATCTATAATCCAATCCTAATTCATAGGCTTAAAAAATTATATTTGCAATTATTTATGAATGAAATAAGACCGTATTTACATACAGAAAGTTCAAAAAAAGAACAAGTTGCCACTATGTTCGACAAAATTGCGCATTCGTATGATTTCTTAAATCATTTTCTATCTCTTGGAATTGATAAAATTTGGAGAAAAAAAGCCATCAGAGAATTAGCAGATGCTAAACCTAAATTAATTTTGGATGTCGCAACTGGAACCGGAGATTTTGCTTTGGAAGCGTTAAAATTGAATCCGGAAAAAATAATAGGAATTGATATTTCAAATGGAATGTTAGATATCGCAAGGAAAAAAATTATTACAAAACAGTTAAATGAACTATTTGAAGTCAGATTGGGCGACTCTGAACAGCTCGATTTTGAGTCTAATAAGTTTGACGCTGTTACCGTTAGCTTTGGAGTCAGAAATTTTGAAAATCTACAAAAGGGGATTTCAGAAATATTTAGAGTGCTTAAACCTGGCGGCAAATTAATTGTTTTGGAATTTTCCAGACCCAAAAAGTTTCCAGTCAAACAAGCTTATAACTTTTATTTTTTTAGTATTTTACCCCTGTTCGGAAAATTATTTTCTAAAGATCAACGCGCATACAATTACCTTCCAGAGTCTGTAGCTGCATTTCCTGACGGAGATGCTTTTACTGCTATTTTAATTCAAGAAGGATTTCATCATACCACAAATAAAACACTTACGTTTGGAATCAGTTCCATTTACACAGGCATAAAATGACGCACTCATCTATCTATTATATCCTATTTTTTTTCACTCTAATAACTGGTTTTGCAGCAAAAGCTCAAGAAAACTCAGCCCGAGGAATTGATTTAGCCGATTATAATTTTGGTTTTTCCATTGCATATAATACTCATACTTTACGAGTTATTCCTAAACGTGATTTTAGATTAGGGGATAGTTTGCAAACAGTAAAACCAATTTCTGGACCTGGTTTTAATTTAGGAATGTTGGTAAATGTAAAACTAAATAAGAAAGTAGATTTACGTTTTACGCCTTCTTTGGCTTTTACCGATAGAAGTTTGGATTTTGTATTTGATGATAAAACCAAAAATAAATTAAAGCCTGTGGAATCCACCTATGTTGATTTGCCTTTAAGCTTAAAATTAAAATCAGAAAGACATAGAAATGTGCGATTTTACGTTATTGGAGGACTTAAATATTCCTACGATGTAATTTCACAGAAAAGATTAGCAGATCAAAATTTATCTGAGGAGCTCAAAAAAGTAAAATTGCAAAAAAATGTTTTTGCTTATGAGTATGGGTTTGGAATGGACTTTTATTATGAATATTTCAAGTTTTCTCCCGAAATTAAATTCTCTAACGGTATTAATGATATTTTGATAAGAGAAGATAATAGGTTTTCAAAACCATTAGATAGATTATTTTCAAGAGTGTTTCAAGTTACTTTATTCTTTGAATAATTAATGAATAAAATTGCATTTATTACGGGAGCAAGCTCAGGAATTGGCGAGGCAACTGCAATTTCTTTTGCGGCTGCCGGCTATCAATTAATTCTGTGTGCAAGAAGAAAAGATCGATTAGAAAAAATAAAATCAGAACTATTTACAAAATATAAAACCAATATTTTTATTTTGACTTTTGATGTTCAAAATAACAATCAAGTTCAAAAGGCAATAGATTCACTACCAGAAAATTGGAAAAAGATAAATGTTTTGATTAATAATGCAGGTTTGTCTTTGGGCTTAAGTTCGATTGAGGATGGGGATACAAACGATTGGGAAACCATGATTGACACGAATGTAAAAGGGCTTTTATGGGTGACCAAAGCACTCATTCCATTATTAAAAAAGTCTTTAAATCCTCAAATTATCAATATTGGATCTATTGCTGGTAAACAAACGTATGCTATGGGAAACGTTTACTGTGCAAGCAAACATGCAGTTGCAGCTTTGAGCGATGCCATGCGTATTGATTTACTATCAGCCGAAATTAAAGTTACTGCCATTCATCCAGGAGCAGTAGAAACTGAGTTTTCTGTTGTAAGATTTAAAGGAGATCAAACAAAAGCCAACCAAGTTTATCAAGGTTTCAAACCTTTGATGGCGGCAGATGTAGCAGATTCTATTTTATATTGTGCAGGTTTGCCACCGCATGTGAACATAAATGAATTAACTATTATGCCTTTGGCCCAAGCAAGTCCAATGTATTTAAACAAAACAAGATAAGAAAATGACATTAATAGATACTATTGATAATGATATAAAAAGGGCAATGATTGCCAAAGATGAAATTGGTTTACGTGCTTTACGAGCAATAAAATCAGCTTTATTAATTGCCAGAACCGAAAAAAATGCTACGGATAATATTAGCGCAGAAACAGAATTAAAGGTTTTGCAAAAACAAGTGAAACAAAGAAAAGAATCTGCCGATATTTACAATCAACAAAATAGAGATGATTTAGCAAAAATAGAATTGGATGAATTAGCTGTGATTGAAAAATATCTTCCAGCACAAAAAACGGATGAAGAAATAGAAGCAATGATTAAAAGTATTATTACCGAAACAGGTGTTAGTTCACCGAAAGAAATGGGCAAAGTAATTGGACTGGCTACCACTAAATTGGCTGGTGCAGCGGATAGTAAAACAATAGCAACGCTTGTAAAAAAGCTTTTAAACTAAAAAAAAATAAAAAAAATGCCTAATTCATGAACTAGAATGTTTTTGTTTTTGGATTAACAAGGGCTTTTTCAGCATTAAAATAAATAAATTATCGGTCCCATGGTTCAAATATTAGGTTAATAAAATTTAAGATTTATATTTGGGATGAGCATTACTAAAAAGTATCTATGAATTTTAAGATTAAAGATAACAACGGATTTAAGTATGTGGAAGAAGGTGAAGGACCAGTTCTGCTATTGTTGCATGGCTTATTTGGAGCTCTGAGCAATTGGGAAGATGTGATAAAAGCATTCTCTTCTCACTATAAAATTCTTATTCCATTAATGCCAGTTTACGAGTTGCCATTACTTTCAACCAATGTTACCAGTTTGGCCAAGTTTGTACAAAAGTTTGTTGAATATAAGAAGCTAGATAAATTTGTTTTATTGGGAAATTCTTTAGGTGGTCATGTGGCTTTAGTTTATACATTAAGCCATCCAGAGCATGTAGAACGAATGATGCTTACAGGAAGCTCTGGATTGTATGAAGAATCGATGGGGGGTACTTTTCCTAAACGTGAAAATTATGAATATATTAAAGAACGGGTTCAATACACATTCTATGCGCCAGAAACCGCAAGCAAGGAGTTGGTGGACGAAGTTTTTGAAATAGTAAACAATAGAAATAAAGTTATTAGAATTATAACAATGGCAAAATCTGCCATGAGACATAATTTAAAACAAGAATTATCTAAAATAAAAATTCCGGTTTGTTTAATTTGGGGAACAGATGATCGGGTAACTCCGCCTCCTGTAGCAGAAGAATTTCATCAATTACTAGTTCATTCAGAATTAAATTGGGTTGAAAAATGTGGTCATGCACCTATGATGGAACGCCCTTCAGAATTTAATGCTATACTCTCAAAATTTTTAAATAAACCAATAACCTAAAAAAACCATGCTCGCTAGAGAAATTCTCATCGATATTATTCCACCTCTGAAAATTAATGATACCATTCAGAAAGCTTTGGATTATATGTCGGAGTTTAAGGTGCAGCATTTACCCGTTGTAGAAGATAATATTCTTACTGCCATTGTTTCGGAAGATGAAATGATTGAATTGTCGGCTAATCAGTTGATTTCTGAAACTGTTAAAAATAATTATCCCATCACTGTTTTTCAAAATCAACATTATTATGATGTAGTTAAATTAATGTCTGAAAATAATTTAACGCTGATTCCTGTAGTTTCAGATTCAACTTTAAGATATTTAGGCGCTATTACGCTACAAACTTTAGCAAAGTATCAAGCAAAAACAAGAGCATTGGCAGAACCAGGAGGTATTTTAATTATCAATTGTGGATTGCATGATTATTCTTTGTCAGAAATAGCCAGAATTATAGAATCTGAGGATGTAATCATATTAAGTTCTTATATAACTTCTGAACTTGGAGCTCGCCTTTTAGAAATCACTTTTAAATTAAATAGAACTGACTTATCTTCTGTAATTGCTTCTTTGGAAAGATTTAATTATCAAATAGTTGCATCATACCATCAGCCTACCATAAATAGTAATTCTATGGAACGCTATGAGTCTTTTATGACTTATCTTAATCTAAAATAAAAATGGTAATAGCCCTTTACGGCAGAAATTTTAATGATCAAGCAATTCCCTATGTTCAGGAATTAGTAGATTGTTTGCAAGATGCAGGATTGAAAATTACCGTATTTGAGTCATTTTTGGTTTTTTTAAATACCAGAATTCAGTTTAAAAATCCATTAGAGACTTATGATTCGCATGATGATTTAGTTTTTAAAGTAGATTTTTTAATAAGTTTAGGCGGCGATGGTACTTTATTAGATACTGTTACCTTGGTTAGAGACTCTGGAATTCCAGTTGTTGGAATTAACTTAGGAAGATTAGGTTTTCTAGCAAGTATTAATAAAGATTCTGTTCGCACGGCTGTAGAAAGTTTAGTAAAAGGCCATTTTACATTAGATAAAAGAACTTTGTTGCGCTTAGAATCGGACGTTCCTCTCTTCAATGGATTAAATTATGCTTTAAATGAATTAACAATCCATAAAAAAGATACCTCTTCTATGATCATTATACATACTTATTTGAATGGTGAATTTTTAAATTCGTACTGGGCCGATGGTTTAATTATCGCAACACCTACTGGTTCCACTGCATATTCATTAAGTTGTGGTGGACCCATTATTTTTCCTCGATCAGGCAATTTTGTTATCACGCCTATCTCGCCACACAACTTAAATGTTCGCCCCGTAATTCTATCAGATAGTAATACAATAACTTTTGAAGTGGAAGGCCGAAGTTCTTATTTCTTAGTTACATTGGATTCTAGAACAGAAATTATTGATTCATCTGTTCAATTGGCAGTTAGAAAAGAGAATTTTGAGATAAATCTACTCCGCTTGAATAATGAAAATTATTTAACCACGTTAAGGAACAAATTAATGTGGGGCTTGGATACTCGAAATTAATTTTATCCAATTCGGAATTTAGCTACATTCTAAGCATTTTATAATTAATAGTAATTGAATTTAATTTATATTTTTGCCCCTCGTAACAAAAAATGAAATCGACTCTTAAACTTGTTTTCTTTCTTTTTTTTCTCTCAATTTCTTTTGCTCAGGCGCAATGGGAGCCAGGTGTGGCTTTTGGTGGCTCTGGTTATCAAGGAGAAATGAATTCCAGAAATCCTGTAAAATTTACAGATCTGGCAGGTGGAATTTATTTAAGATATAATTTTAGTGATTTTTTTGCCTTTCGAGGATCGCTTTTTATTGGTAATCTTCAAGGTGCAGATTCGACGTCCAATTTTGCATTTAATAAAGAAAGAAATTTAAGTTTTACCTCCTCCTTAGAAGAACTAGGAACTCAATTAGAGTTTAATTTATTCAGATACCAACCAGGTAGTAAAGATTATCGATTCACGCCTTATGTTTTCACTGGATTTAATATTTTCAGATTCAATCCGAAAGCAGTTTATAAAGGACAAGAATTTGAGTTACAACAATTAGGTACAGAAGGGCAGGGTACTGTATTAAATCCAGAAGGGAAATATTCTTTAGTTAATTTTTCGATTCCATATGGAGTTGGTATTAAATATAATTTTTTAGACAACTATACCTTTAATATAGAGGCAGGTTACAGAAGCACAGCAACAGATTATATTGATGATGTAAGTGGAACATATGTAGATAAAGTGGTTTTGGCGCAAAAAAATGGTTCAAATTCAGCCATTTTCAGTGATAGGTCAGGAGAATTAAATGATGGAGTTTATTCAGGAACTCCAAAAACGCAACGTGGCGATTTGAAAAAGAGAGATAATTATATGTTTGCTACTATTGGAATTTCATACACCTTTGTAAAAGTACAATGTCCAGGAATTTCTAATTTCCGAAAAATTCAAAAACTTAAATAAATGTATGTAAATGCAATATTATACATTAGTAAAAAATAAAATATCAAATTACCATTTATTTGGCTGCACAAATTCATGAATTTCAAAGATCAGATTCTAAGTCAAACTTTACCAAAACATGTTGCTATTATAATGGATGGGAATGGAAGGTGGGCGAAAGAAAAAGGAAAATTCAGAGTTTTTGGACATAAGAACGGCGTGAGAGCGGTTAGAGACACGGTAGAGGGCGCAGCCGAAATTGGATTAGAAAATCTTTCTTTATATGCTTTTTCTACTGAGAATTGGAATAGACCTAAATTAGAAGTTAATGCATTAATGGAATTATTAGTTTCGACCATTAACAAAGAAACAGCAACATTAATGGAAAATGATATTCGATTAACGGCTTTTGGCGATTTAGATTCCTTACCATCATCTTGCCGAAGAGAATTGTATTCTGCCATTGATAAAACAAAAAATAATAAAAGAATGACATTAAACCTTGCCTTGAGCTACAGTTCAAGAATGGAAATTGTAAATGCCGTGAAAAAAATAGCTTTAGAAGCAAAAGAAGGAAAAATCAATATTGAAGATATAGATGCTGATTTATTTTCCGATAATCTAAATAGCGGCTATCTTCCTAATCCTGAATTATTGATTAGAACTAGCGGAGAAAACAGAATCAGTAATTTTATGCTTTGGCAAATTGCTTACACAGAACTTTATTTTACCACGAAATTATGGCCCGACTTCCGTCGTGAAGATCTTTTTGAGGCCATATTAAACTACCAAGGTCGCGAACGTAGATTCGGTTTAATCAGCGAACAGGTTAGCTAAGTACAATTGAATTTATCCCTTTTAATGAAAAATTTTTTTCTTACTATTTTTTTGTGTTGCAGCTTTTTAATCTCAAAAGCTCAAGATAGTACCTTAATTGACCTTAATTACAATCAACCGACAGAATATACTTTGGCAGGTCTTACTGTGAGTGGAACCAGATTTTTGGATCAAAATGCATTAATTACTTTATCTGGTTTGACCGTTGGAGAAAAAATCAAAATCCCTGGAGACAAAATTGCAAAAGCAATCAATAACCTTTGGAAACAAGGTCTTTTTGAAGATATAGAAGTAAATGTTACAAAAATTCTGGGTGATAATATTTTCTTGGATATGTACTTACAAGAGCGGCCTAGACTTTCTAAATTTCAGTTTATTGGAATTAAAAAAGGAGAAGTAGACGAAATTAAAGATAAAATAAAATTATTTCAAGGCAAAGTGGTGAATGATAACCTAATAAAAAATACATCAAATACCATAGTAAAATATTATCAAGAAAAAGGTTTTCTGAATGCAACAGTTTCTATAACCCAAAAACCAGATACAGCTTTAAGTAATAGTGTTATTGTTTTAATTAAAATTGAAAAAAAAAATAAGATAAAAATAAATAAAATAAATATTACTGGAAACACAAATGTAGAGGCAAAAAAGTTAAAAAAAAGCATGAAGGATACTAAAGAGCGTAAGATTTACAATGTCTTTAAAACTTCAAAATTTCAAGAAAACACGTATGAGGAAGATAAAGTAAAACTTCTTCAAACGTACTCCAATTTAGGATATCGTGATGCTTACATTATAAAAGATACCGTTTACAAATACAATGAAATGGCGGTAAACGTGGAAATAAACATTTTTGAAGGGCCTAAATATTATTTTGGAAACGTAAATTGGGTAGGAAATACCAAATATTCCTCAGAAGCTCTCACTACCATTTTAGGATTGAAAAAAGGAGATGTTTACAATGCTCAAGAATTAGAAACCCGATTACAACAAAATCCAAATGGGCGAGATATATCATCTCTTTATTTAGATGATGGATATTTGTTTTTCAATGTTTCTCCTTTTGAAACCAGGGTATATAATGATACCATAGATTTGGAAATCAGAATTACAGAAGGTGCTCAAGCGACTATCAATAAAGTAACGGTTCAAGGAAATTTAAAAACAAATGATAAAGTTGTATTACGAGAAATAAGAACCAAACCCGGGCAAAAATTTTCTAGAGCAGATATTATAAGAACAACCAGAGAAATTGCACAATTAGGATACTTTGACGATCAAAAAACAAATGTAATTCCAAAACCTAATCCACAAGATGGTACAGTGGATTTGCAATTCATTGTGGAAGAAAAACCTGCAGATCAGATTGAACTTTCAGGAGGTTTCGGGGCTGGAACCATTGTGGGTACTCTTGGATTATCGTTTAATAATTTTTCTTTACGCAATATCTTTAATGGAAAGGCTTATGCTCCGATTCCTACTGGCGATGGGCAAAGATTAAGTTTAAGAGCTCAAGCAAATGGCAGATCATTTCAATCGTATAATTTTTCTTTTACTGAACCTTGGTTTGGAGGTAAAAAACCAATCAGTTTTGGAGCTTCTTTTTTCCGATCTTTACAAACTAATAATAGGCGAATAAGTGATCCTTTAAGTACTTATATTATTGTAAATGGAGTAGGGGTTACTTTGGGAAAAAGATTGAAAAGACCAGATGATTTTTTTGTATTGAATTATGGAATTAATTTTCAGCAATATCAGTTGAAGGATAATCCCAGTTTAATTTTCAGTAATGGAACTGCTTATAATATTAATTTTTCTCAATCTCTATCCAGAAATTCAGTAGATGCTCCAATCTATCCAAAATCGGGATCTAATATTCAAGTGAGTTTACAGGTGACACCGCCTTATTCTTTTATAAATGGAAATGTGTACGACCAATTTACCGATCCAAAAGAAAAATACAAATTAGTAGAATATCATAAATGGAAATTTGATGCTACCCAATTTATTCGGGTATACGGCAATTTAGTATTGAATTTGAAAACCCAATTTGGTTTAGTAGGTTTTTACAATTCTGGTATAGGAATTTCACCTTTTGAAAAATTTAGATTAGGTGGTGATGGGCTTACTGGATTCAATTTCCTTACTGGTTCAGAAATTATTGGACTTCGTGGATATGAAAATAATTCAATTGTGCCAGAGCCAAACCAAGGCGACGATGGAAGTCCAATTTTTAATAAATATGTAATAGAATTGCGACATCCTATTACACAATCTCAATCATCCACAATATTTTTACTTGCGTTTGCCGAAGGTGGGAATACTTGGAATACGTTTAATAAATTCCAACCGTTCAATGTAAAACGATCAGTAGGAGTTGGTGTTCGAATTTTCTTACCTATATTTGGGCTACTCGGGCTCGATTATGGATATGGTTTCGATGCTATTCCAGGAAACGAAACAGCCAATAAAGGGCAGTTTCATTTTTCTATTAGTCAGAGTTTAGGAGGATTTTAACTTTTATAATACAATGAAGAAAATATTTTTATTAGTAACAATTGCCTTGTTTTTTGAAAATTCTTGGGCACAAAAAATTGGTTTTGTAGATACTGAATACATCTTAAAACATGTTCCAGAATATACATCTGCACAACGGCAATTGGATGATTTATCAGTAAATTGGCAAAAAGAGGTGGATAAAAAATACGATGAAATAGATAAATTATATAAAGCTTACCAAGCGGAACAAATTCTATTATCAGAAGATATGCGAAAAGCAAAGGAACAAGAAATAGTAGACAAGGAAAAAGCAGCTAAAGATTATCAAAAGCAGAAATTTGGTTTTGAAGGGGAGCTTTTTCAAAAAAGAAAAGATTTAGTTAAACCAGTTCAAGACAAAATTTACAATGCAGTTCAAAAAGTGGCTGAGGAGGGAGCTTTTGGGTTTTTATTCGATAAAACTAGCGATTTAATTATGATTTATTCAAGCTCAAAATACAATAAAAGCGATGATGTAATTATAAAAATGGGATACAAACCCGGTCAAATAGTTGGTGGAGATGCTCCAAAATCCAATCCTTCACAAGATGTAAGTACACCTAATAGACCAAACCAAACTGCTCCAGCAAAAACAAATCAGCAGCCAGTAAAATCTCCGCCAGTTACTCAACCAATAAAAGACAGAAAATAGAATTGGATTTTTATAAATTAAATTCTATTCTTACATTAAATAAAACAACTCAACGTAAAATTTTAAACAAAAACAATTTTAAAAAATCAGAATCAAAAAGGATGAAAAACATAATCAAAGTTGCCTTAGTAGCAATATTAGTCACTTTAGGAAATAGTAAATTATTTGCTCAGTCAACAAAATTTGGACATATAAATTCAGCTGAATTGTTGAGTATGATGCCAGAAATCAAAGAAGCAGATAAATTGTTGCAAACCTATGGAGCACAATTGGAATCACAATTAAAAATGATGACTGCAGAATATCAATCAAAAGTAGAAAAATATCAAGGTGAAGAGGCAATGATGGCTGATGCAATAAAACAATCCAAAGTAAAGGAAATTACAGACTTAGAAGGTAGAATTCAAGAATTTCAACAAACCGCTCAAGAATCTGTAACAAAGAAAAAAGAAGAGTTATATTCTCCAATATTGAAAAAAGCGGAAGATGCAATTAACTCGGTAGCTAAAGAAAATAATTTTTCTTATGTTTTTGATAAAAGCGTTGGAGCAGTTATTTACGCTCAAGATTCAGATAATATCATGGATTTGGTAAAAAAGAAATTGAATGTCACTGGAATTTCACCAGCAGTTGTTCCAGCGCCAGCAAGTTCTCCTGAAAAAACAACACCCAAAAAATAAAATTGCAAAAACTATTTGAAAGGGATTATAAATCACGTAATTTGTGATTTATAATCCCTTTTTAATTTGAATTCAACACAACCCATAGGTATATTTGATTCTGGTATCGGAGGCCTCACTGTCGCCAATGCAATTCATAAATTACTCCCATCGGAAAGCTTAATCTACTATGGAGATACTGCCCATTTTCCATATGGCGATAAATCTCCTGAAGCTATTAGTAAATATAGTGAAGGTGTAGCTAAATTTTTGATTTCTAAAAATTGTAAAGCAATAGTTATAGCCTGCAATACTGCGTCTAGTTTAGGATTTGAAACGGTAAAAAAATTAGTTGGAGATTCTATTTTAGTAATTAATGTAATAGACCCTGTAATTGAATTAATAGAAAATCTTAATCATATAAATAGAGTAGGTGTGATAGCGACTAAAGGAACAATAAAATCAAAAGTATATGATACAAAACTCCTAAAAATAGACCGTGAGATACAAGTGCAAACATTAGCAACTCCATTATTAGCACCCATGATCGAGGAAGGTTTTTTTAATAATAACATTAGTAAAACAATTATTCACTCTTATTTATCGCGACCAAAATTAAAAAAAATAGATGCCATCATACTGGCTTGTACTCATTATCCGCTCATAAAGCCTGAAATTGCAGCCTACTATAAAGCTAAAATTGAAATAATAGATAATGCTTTGGTTACAGCAGAGTATATTAAAATTAAATTAAAAGAATTAGATTTATTGAGCGATAGTAAAAATCCAAAACTTCAATTTTATGTTTCTGATTTTACCACTTCTTTTCAAAATAGTACTAAAGTTTTCTTTGAAGATAAAGTTCATTTAGAACTAAAAAATATCTGGAAATAGTCATGATACTCTAGACTATTTGCTGAAAAAAAATTTTAAATTACAAGAAACAATTAGACTAATTTTTCGCAATATCTAAACCTTATATCTCTAATAATAAATAAGTTTTTTTTATAATAATTTGTATTTATTATTACGAAGTTAATAATTGGAATTTTAAATTAACATGCTGTCAAAAGTGTTACAGCGAAGATTTAATTCAGAAGTTGTATAAAATTTCTACACAATTATTTTAATAATTTGAACTAATTTATATTCTAAAAAAAATAATTCCAAACCGAATAGGGGTAACAAATACTTTACTTGTCATACATAAAAGAAGGATAAAATTTGTGTGCGGTAAAGCATAGATTTGCATAAAAAATAAATCTCTTGCTAACTCAGGAAATAAAAGATATTCATACGAATTTTAGTTTCAGTGAGCAACTGTACAAAAGAAGTTTTAAGGATTATTATTCACCACTCTGTCAGTTTGCTTTTAACATTTTGAGCGATCAAGATGAAGCTGAAGAAATAGTTCAAAATGTTTTTTATAAATGGTGGGAAAAGCGTGAAAGTTTGGAGATTACCCAATCCATAAAGTCTTATTTGTATAAATCTGTACACAACGCAAGTCTAAATAGATTGAAACATGAAAATATAAAGGATAATTATAAACAGTATAATGCCACGCAAATAGATAACAATCCAATGTATGCAACAGAGAATCTTCACTTGAAAGAAATGGAAATGGAATTATACAAAGCGATAGAATCATTGCCAGAACAGTGCAGAAGAGTATTTAAATTGAGTCGTTTTGAAGAATTGAAATATGCAGAAATTGCGAATCAATTAGAGATTTCGATAAAAAGAGTTGAAAACCCTCAAATAGCGGGGTCTGTAAATGTTGCTTATGGTAAAACATCAGGTTTGCAAATAGCTTCTTTAGTGAATATAAATGCAAATGAAATCTCTGGAGCTCAAATTTCTGGCTTAGTAAACATTGCAAATAAAGTAAATAAAGGTTTTCAATTAGGTTTGGTTAATTATGCAGATTCATCAAACTCGATTCCGATCGGTCTTTTTAGTTTTGTAAGAAAAGGTGGGTATAGGCGCCTTGAAATTGGAATAAATGAACAAGCTTTCATCAACGCTTCTCTAAAAACTGGTGTGCGTAGATTTTACACAATCTTCCAATCTGGAATTTGGTCTCAACAAACTTCTAAACCTATTTGGTCTTATGGTTTAGGAATCGGTAAAAGTGTGTTTTTTAAAAATAATTGGAATTTTGATTTTCAAGGAACTCATGCATTTGTAAATAATGGTAACTCATTAAATACAGACAATCAATTAATAAAAATTCATTTTATAGTTGAAAAGAAGTTATCTAAAAGCACGTCATTAGCTGTTGGTCCAGTTGTTAATGGTTTTTTTGAAAAAAAATTCCAAAATAATGGAAAACTAATCTCTGATTTTGTTCCTTATGATCTTAAAACTTATGATTTAATTAATAACACCGTAAAGACTTGGATTGGTTTTACAGCATCAATTCGCTTTTTTGATGTTAATGGTTTTGGTAAATAATTTTCTTCAACAACTAATTAAAATCCAATTAATAAAAAAAGTAAAATGGCAATAAGGGTACTCTCTTTTACAATTGTCATAATATAAAAATAAAATAAAATATGAATCGTAAAATTGCAGTTCTCATCCTAATTCTTCTTTTAGGTTTTTCAGAACAAAACAAAATCTTTGCTCAACAAAAGTTCACGGTAAGTGGCTATGTTAAAAGTAGTGCAGATGGAGAAACCATTCTTGGCGCTACAATATATACAAGAGAATTGGCCTCTATGGGTACTTCTACCAATAATTCAGGATTCTATTCTCTTACTTTACCAAGTGGAAAATATAAATTAGTAATAAGTAGTTTAGGATTTACAACTCAACTATTAGATTTAGATTTAATACAAAACAGAGTACAAAATATTGAATTGGATGATTCGGAAACTCAATTAGGAGAGGTAATTATTACGGAAGATATAATAGATGCAAATGTATCTTCCAATAGAATGAGCATAGAAAAATTGAGCATTCAAACTATTAAAAGTATGCCCGCTTTATTGGGTGAAGTTGATGTAATTAGAAGCATTCAACTTTTGCCTGGAGTAAGTACGGTGGGAGAGGGTGCTTCTGGTTTTAATGTACGTGGAGGAGGTGTAGATCAGAATTTAATTCTTCAAGATGAATCCATCATTTACAATAGCTCGCATTTATTTGGATTTTTTTCTGTCTTTAATCCTGACGCTGTTAAAGATGTAACGCTGATGAAAGGTGGAATTCCAGCACAATATGGTGGCAGATTATCTTCTCTATTGGATGTTAAATTGAAAGAAGGGAACTCAAAAGAATTTGCTGGATCTGCAGGTATCGGAACGGTTAGTAGCAGATTATCGTTAGAAGCACCTATTATAAAAGATAAAAGTTCATTTATTATAGCAGCTAGAAGATCCTATGCAGATGTTTTTTTAAAACTATTACCAGATTTCAAGGATAACCAACTATATTTTTATGACTTAAGTGCGAAGTGGAATTATAATATAGATGCAAAAAATACTGTGTTTGTTTCAGGATATTTTGGAAAAGATGTTTTTCAATTCAATGATGATTTTAAATTGAATTGGGGTAATGCTACTGGAACTGTAAGGTGGAATCATGTTTTCAACCAAAAATTATTTGCCAAATTTACAGGAGTATTCTCTAATTATAATTATTTATTAGGTGTGCCATCAGGAACAGATGCTTTTGAATGGATTTCAAGCATTCAAAATCAGAATGCTAAGGCAGATTTGCAATATTTTATAAACCCAAAAAACACGTTAAATTTTGGTGGATCGGTTATTAATTATAGTTTTCAACCAGGTAAAATTTCTCCCTTAGGTAATAATAACATATTTAACGAATATGAACTTGCTACCCAAAGGGGTTTAGAATATGCTGTTTATATTGATAATGATAGAGAATTTGGATCAAGATGGTCTGTGCAATATGGCCTTCGTCTGTCAATGTTTGATTATCGAGGTCCGTACACAACAAAAGAATATGAAGGTAAAGATGGATTAAGAAAAGATTTAGTAAAAACAAAAAAATACGGGAGTGAATCTATTGTCAAATATTGGAATCCAGAACCAAGGTTTAGTACACGTTATGTATTAAATGAGAATAGTTCGATAAAAGCTAGTTACCAAAGAATGGCTCAATATATTCATTTAATTTCGAGTACTTCTGCTGCATCTCCACTTGATATTTGGCAACCAAGCACCACCAATATAAAACCAGAAACTGCTGATCAAGTTGCAATTGGATATTTTAGAAATATTAAAAATAATATGTTTGAAACTTCAGTTGAGGTATATTATAAAAATTCAACCAATCAGATTGATTATATAAATGGTGCAGAAACTTTGTTGAATGAAGATTTGGAAAGTGAATTATTGTATGGAAAAGGTAGAGCTTATGGAGCTGAATTCTACATTAAAAAGAAGTCTGGTAAGCTTAATGGTTGGGTTAGTTATACCTTGGCTAAATCTGAAAGACAAATTATTGGCTTAAATAATAATGATTGGTATAATGCTAAGTATGATCGAACTCACAACATATCAATTGTTGGTATTTATGATTTAACCAAAAAATGGTCTTTCTCAACTTCATTTGCTTATTTAACAGGGGTTGCAACTACTTTTCCTAATTCCAGATATACCGTTCAAGGAATCGTGATACCCGATATATCAGACGATTCTAGAAATAATTATCGAGTACCAGCTTATCATAGACTAGATTTTTCTGCCACTTTAACTCCCGAAGGAAAGCCAAATAAAAAGTATACAAGCAACTGGGTATTTTCAGTATATAATGCCTACAACCGTAGAAATGCCTTTTCTGTTTATTTTGGTCAAAATAACGACTCCCAAAATCTTACCTATACTCAAGATCCAAATGGAACTGTAATACCAACTTCTGCTAAAACACAAGCTACTCGATTAGCTATTTTTGGATCAATCATTCCTTCTGTTACTTATAATATTAACTTTTAAAAAATAAGATGAAAAATTTATTTAGTAAAACACTAACAACTATACTTATTATTATTTTCTTTACCTCTTGCGAAGATGTAATTGATGTAAAATTGGATAAAGGAATTACAAAGATTAGTGTAGATGCAGAAATTACCAATTTACCTGGGCCTTATTATGTGAAATTAACAACTACTGCCCCATATTTTGAGAATAAGGCAAATCCTCCACTTACAGGTGCATCGGTATTTATTTCTGACAATAAAGGAAATGTTGATACATTGATTGAAACTAATAATGGAATTTACGTTACTCAATTTATTCAGGGTGAAATAGGCGTAAGTTACACATTGACCATTAAATCTGGAGGTCAAGAATATTTTGCAGAGACTAAAATAAATAGGGTTCCAAAAATTGATTCTTTATATACTGAATTTTTAGAAAATGAGATAGGATTTGATGATGGCATTTATGTTTTCACCAATATCCAAGAACCAGAAGGTTTAGGAGATCATTTTAGATTTAGAGCTTATAGAAATGATACTCTTTTTAATAAAACATCTGACCTGTTTTATACTTCTGACAGATTTGTTGATGGAAATTATATAGTAGATCAAGAAATAACATTCAATCCTTTTTTAAAAGGAGACAAAGCAACATTACAAATCCTATCAATTACAGAAGATGCATACTTTTTTTATAATGAAGTAGTTAGACAAACTTCTGGTGGAGGTTTATTTTCAGATCCACCGGCAAATGTGAGAACCAATGTTTTTAATAAAAATCCTTCTGGAACCAAGGCTACAGGATATTTTTTCGGATCTGCTGTTTCTCAAAAAACAATAATTGTCCAATAAAAAAAGAATTAAATAAATGCCATTTCTGAAAAGAGATGGCATTTAAAAATTTGATTATTTTAATTTTTTCTTTTCATTAAATTAAAAATATATCCAAGAAAACTATTGTTAGATTCTGCTTTATCTTCTTCATTCTCAATAATCTCATCACCTTTTTTCGCTGTAGATTTTGAATCTCCGTTATCTCCAATTAAATAACCATAAGGTTTTAAATCATCTACTTCATCAAAAATAATTTTCAGTATTCCTAAAAGAGGAATAAATAAAATCATGCCGGCAACTCCCCATAATTTACCGCCGACTAATAAAGCTATAATGGTTGCAAATGAGTTTATTTTTACTTTAGAGCCAGTAATATTTGGCGTTAAGAAATTGTTTTCTAAAAACTGTGTTAAATAGCAAACCCCGAAAGTTGCTACAGCATACCAACTATTATCTTTCATCAATAATGCCATGGCAATTGGAAATAAACTGCCAATAAGTACGCCTATATATGGTATTATGTTTAAAAAACCAGCCAAACAACCAAAAAATATCGCATGCGGAACACCAATTATTAAAAATCCAATACTATTTAATGTGGATAAAATAGCCATTACAATCAAAACCCCTGAAAGATAGGATTGAGTCACTGAGCTTGTTTTTTCTAAAATGTCGTTTGTTCGTTCGTGATTTGCAACATCAGCAATCATTAAAATAAATTTTCTAATTCGCGTTCTAAAAAAAAGAAAGAAAAAAATATAAATAATTAGAATTGCAATGGTAGCTAAAGTACCAGTAGTGGTCACTAATACTCCTTTGGCAACTACGTCCAAATTATCTGTCAATCCACTTATTTGTTCATTAAAATAAGTATTTTGTTCTTTTGCAGACATATTGGTTTGTTTCTGAATAAAAGAAGTTAATAAATCAAATTTCTCGATTGCTTTTTGTTTCAAAATGGGCAAATCTTCTGCAAAACCCATAATTTGACTAGAAAACAAAAAGATAAATCCAGCAATTACAGTTATAATAATTAAGAGACAAATAACAATTGCTAAAGCTCTCGGAAATTTATGCTTTTCTAAAAACCTACATACTGGCAACATGAGCATTGCTAAAAGTGCAGCGAAACTTAATGGAACTATAAGACTTCCCGCATAGTATAAGCCACATACTAGTAATGTAAAGAAAAGTAAAAGCAAGGTTAATTTGAAAAGAGGTTGCTCCGTAGTAGATTTAGGTATTTCTGTATTCATTTTTTTAGAATTACAATTAAACAACCAAAAAAAATCAAATGCTAAAGTGCATCAGCAACAATAAAAGTACTTCCACCTATAAAAATCATATCATCAATTTGGGCATTATTTTTCGCGCTATTTAGAGCAGATGGTACATCATTAAAGACATTTCCGACTAAATTAAATTTACCAGCCTTCTCCTCCAATTCTAAAACATCTAATGCTCTTGGAATATTTGCTTTACAAAAATAATAGATTGCATTTTGAGGCAACATCGCCAAAACTTTATCTACATCTTTATCATTCACCATTCCAAATACCATATGAAGATTTCTATAAGTTGAAGACTCTATCATCTCCATAACTAGTTTAAGTCCGCTTTCGTTATGAGCAGTGTCGCAAACTATTAATGGTTTTTTATTTAAAATTTGCCATCTTCCCATTAAAAAAGTGTTTTTTACGACATTTTTAATACCTTCATAAACAGCTGTATTTGGCAAATCAGCTATCTTGTTTTCATTGATTATTTCCACAGAAGCAATTACAGTACTAATGTTTTTCAATTGATAATTTCCAATTAATGCAGATTTTAATTCCGGAAAAATTATTTCCTCTTTGTTCATTACGTTTACAATAATGTAATTGTCAATAGTTTTCACCTTACTTGTACTGTAATCATCAGAAGCAAAAATAATTTTAGACTTTTCCTTTTTTGCTTTTTCAATAAAAACAAAATCAGTTTCTGATTCTCTTTCACCAATCACTATTGGAATTCCTTCCTTGATAATTCCTGCCTTTTCACCAGCAATTGTAGATAATTCTTTACCCAATAAATTTTGATGATCTAAACTTATATTAGTAATAATGGAAAGTTCTGGGGTAATCACATTAGTAGAATCTAATCTACCACCCAATCCAGTTTCGATGATTGCAAAATCTACTTCTTCTTCGTGAAAAAAAGAAAAAGCCATGGCAACTGTTAATTCGAAAAAAGATGGCTTTATTTCTTCTGCATTTACCTTATTGTTTTTGATAAAATCCACCACGAAATTTCTTGAAATTTTTTCACCGTTCACTCTTATTCTTTCTCGGAAATCTTTTAAATGCGGAGAAGTATACAATCCGGTTTTATACCCAGCCTCTTGAAAAATAGATGCTAATAGATGCGAAGTGCTTCCTTTTCCATTAGTACCAGCTACATGGATAGTTTTGAAATTATTTTGAGGATTGCCAATAAGTTCGCAAAGTTGTATCGTGTTTTTCAAATCTGGTTTATATGCTGCTGCGCCAATACGATGAAACATTGGCAATTGGCTATACATATAGTCTAAAGTTTGTTGGTAATTCATTTTTACAGCCATGCGAAACATTTTTTTTAAAACCTGAAAATTTAACAATCAGATGATGTAAAGATAAACGGGAAGATGAAGTTTTATTAAATTATTGTAAACGAAATGTAAACGTTACGATTCCGCTTTGGATATCTGGAGCTGTTTCCAACGAATTTAGCTTGACTCCCATCACTGCTTTCTCGCATTTAGCCCATAAAGTTGTATTAGAAATGGTCGTTCCTCGAGCACCAGCTTCGGCAGAAATAATCTTTCCAGCTTTATCAACTTGGATAGTAACTTTCACCACACCTTGACTTTGACTCTCATCATTAATGACGGGTTTTGATAAAAATTTTCGACCAGCAAGGCTTAATCCAACGCCTCCAGGGCCAATTCCTGAACCTGTTCCGTCCCCATTTCCTCCTTCATAACTATTTGAATTCAAACTTCCATCTGGTTTTCCTTGATTTCCTGGTTTTCCAGTAGTTCCATCTCCTGTACCTGTTCCATTATTTTTCTTGCCTCGGTATAATGCATTCTGATCAACCTTTGGAGTTTCTTTTATAGGTTCTTTTACTACTGGTTCGTTTGAAACACTTGATTTAGGATTTTTACTTTCACTTGTTTTCACCTCAGGAGCTTCTTCATTATCCTGTGTAATTACATTGGTTTCACTTTCAGTTTCTACAGGTGTTGAAGTTTGAGTTTCTTGTACAGGTTCATCTGGTAATTTATTATTTGCATTAGGTGCAGTTGATGGTTCTTCGGCACTTGTGAATGCATCATTCATTCCATCTTCACTTGTTCCATAATTAATTATAATTCCTCCAGCCTCGGTTTCCTCGATTGGAAAAGGAATACTAATGAATGAAAAATAACAAATAGCTAAAAATAAAACATGAATAACAATTGATGTCACCCAGCTTTTTGCAGAATTATCTTCTTCTTGTCTTACCATTTTATTTAGGTTCGGTTGCCAAAACCAACTTTATTTTCATCTTATTAGATATGTCCATTATGTTCACTACATTTTCAATGGCAACGGTTCTGTCTACATAAAGTACAACCGTTAATTCATCAATACCTTTAATATATCCTTGCAGAACAGATTGTATTTGAGTTTCTGGAACAGGTATTTTATTAATAAAATATTCCAATTCTTTAGTTACAGATACAGTAATTGTTTTCTTTGCTACAGATTGCCCTGTGGAAGATCTTGGCAATAAAAGTTTAATTACATTCGGATTAACAACTGTAGAACAAATTAAAAAGAATAACATCAAAAAAAACATGATATCATTCATCGAAGAAGTATTTACTTCTGCCGAAATTTTATGTCGTTTGCGTAAGTTCATCGAGTCGGTTCTTCCAGCAAATCAATAAAATCAATTGCATCTGTTTCCATTTTAAGTATTACTTTTTCCACCATTATATTTAAAACATGATGACCTACATAAGCAATAATTCCAATAATTAATCCTGAAGCACTGGTTATCATTTTCTCATAAAGCCCTCCAGCTATTAATCCAATGCTAATATTATCAGACAATGAAATATTATAAAATATTTTTATTACTCCAGAAATAGTTCCAACAAATCCCAGCATGGGTGCAATTCCAGCAATAATGCCAAGAATACTTAAATTGTTTTCCAATTTAGATACTTCTAGCTTGCCGACATTTTCTATCGCACCTTCAATTTCTTTAATGGGTTTTCCTACTCTTTGTAATCCCTTTTGCAACATTCTAGCAATTGGAGTATCGCTGTTTTTACAAAGAGATTGAGCCATTGGTAAATTTCCTGCAATGATTTGCTCTCTTACTTGGCTCATCAATTTTGATTCGTCTTTTGATGCTTTTCTGATGGTGAAATACCGTTCAAAAAATATGTAGACTCCGATTATTGATAAAATTCCAATTGGAATCATTACCCAACCACCTTTTATAATTAAATCTAATAAATTGAGTTTTTCTGGCAATGCAGCTGCTGCGGGTGCTGCTGCGGTTACGATCGTATCTGTAATCTGCAATAAGGTCATAGAATATTTAAGTAAAATATATTTTTTAAGAAAGAACGGATGAAATGTTTTTATAGTTTATTGCTCCAGCAACCAAGCATCTTTTCTGATATTTCTTCGTGCAACTTTTAAAGCAGCTAAAGCTTCTTGTTTATCAGTAAATGTTCCTAAAGTAATTCTAACTGGCCCATTAGATCGGCCCGTCATAATAGTTGCATAGGTTCCTTTGGCTTGCATTTGTTCAATTACTTTGCTTGCTTCCAAAATTGTTTTAAAAGAACCTCCTACGATAACAAAAATGTTTGTGTCAGGAATTGGTAGTATTTTGTCAGCTTTTATTTGTGTGCTATCTGTTTTTAAATCAATTGCTTGAATTGGAATTTCTAAAGTGGTTTCCTTTAATTCCTTTCGATTAAATTGTGGTATATTTTCATTTTCCAAATCAATTGGTTGTAATGGACTAGTTCCGGTTATGAATGAATCTGGAACAAATAATTCAGGTTCTATGGTTGGAAAATCCTTATTCTCAGTTGGAATAATTACCTCTGCCATTGTGCTTTTATTTGTCAATAATTCAGAAAAATTTGTATCTGCTGGCCACATGGAAGCAAAAGAATAATTTTTTATTTTTTCTTGATATTGATAAATAGTAAAGCCTGCTATTATTAATAAAACTAAAACTGCTGCCAAAGCAAATTTACTTCGTTTGCGACCTGGAGTTTTAATGATATGGTGATCGAGATTATCATTTAATAAACTATTCAGCCTATCCATTTTGTTTTCTCGTTTTATCAAAAACGCATTCACATTACTTAAACCAAAAGAATCAATCAAATAATTTTGATTTTGAGAAGGTTCAAATTCTACACTTTCTATTCTTGGGATTAGTTTTCCAATATTTGCAAATTCATACGGGCGATTGTTTTCTAAAGCTTTTAATACATCTCCAGAGAATCTTTCAACGAAATAAAGTGCAGATTCGTAAGAAATGCTGTGTTTTCTAGCAATATAATTGGTTAATAATCCATCATTATGATGCAAATTTCTATTGAATGCTATTCTTTTATGAGGTGGTCTAATGGTATTTAAAGGGCCAATAAGTACAGCAGAAGCTCTACTTGCCACAAATCCACCTAAACCTGGTACGATAACGCAGTTGTGTTCAAACAACAATTCGTGGATATACTGCGGAATATTCATCATGGTGTAAAATTATATTTTAAAATCAAACCATCAAACTTTATGGAAAATTGTTCTGATTTTTGATTTAAGATCCAGAATCTATCTTTCTTTTAATTTTAGATAAAAAATAAATTTCTCCTTTATGTATTAACTAATTTTTGAAAGTGATTTTCTAAAATTAAAAGTATTGTTCATTTTTCAGAATACTCTTTATATTAAAATGAAAAAGTAACTCCACCTAAACCATTAAATCCATTGCTTTCGTAATTTCTCCATAATTTATATTGGGTAGAAGTTATATTGTTTAAATTAACAAATGCCGATAGTGTTTTAGAATAACGATATTCAACTCCTAAATTTAAATCTGCATATCCTTTAAGTTTTACAAAAGAATTGACTTTATAATCTAATAAAGCATTTCTTTCTCCTACATAAAACAAGGAAGTTCGGATGATAAATTTATCTACAAAATTATAGCTCGCACTTATTTCAGCTCTTGAACCTGGTCTATGCCAAGCTCTTACCTGCTTTTGTAAAGAATAAGAATCTAAAGTTAAGCTTCCATACAATCTTAATTTTTCTGATTGTTGATAATTAATTTCTGCGTGCAAACTAGTAATTCCAATATTTCCAGAGTCATATACAACTAAAAATTTTCTATTATCGGTAGAATCATTTACATAGAAAGGAAGATTTTTTACACTTTTTATTCCAGCCCAAACTTTAAATGAAGTGCTGCTAGCTAAACTTCCTTTTATTCCACCATAGAAATGAAGGTTTTCTGTAGTATTGTTTAGTGTAATGTTTGGAGCTATAAAAGGATTTTCGTTGCTGAAGTTTCTTAGAGAATTCTTGTAAATATCTCCAGTTATTCCTGCAAAAGCAACTGCTTTTTCTTCAATTATGTTTACTGAAGCATATCCAGAAGGGAAGAAACTAGTTTTTTTGGTATTTCCGGATTCACTCGCTAAAATAAATCCAGCTTTTATAGAAAATATATCTTGTTTGAAATTAATGGAAGGTGAAAATTTGAAAATTGTATTTTTTGTAGTGACTATATCTTTCGAATTCGTTGCGTCTAAACTTAGGTCCAATTCTGCCTTGAATTCATTTATAACTTTATTTAAATGCAAACCAGCAATTACGTTTCCTTCCTTTGCTTTATATTTATCAGAAAATGTATAGCCGCTAATTTTCGCAGCATACCCCAAAGTATAATCGTCTATTTTTGTATTATACAATTCAGCTTCGCCACCTATAGTCTGGAAACGTTGTTTTAAATTGTTTTTAAAATTATCTGAGGTAAATAATTTTTCATCATAACCATAAAACTTTGTTGCATTTCTATCATAAAATACATTTCCACTTAATTGCTGTTCGCCCAAAAGTGTTTTACCAAATAATTTAAGGTTATCAGTACTGAAATCTCTACTGTTTTTGCCATTTGAAGAAAGATGTTTCAATAACACACCATACTGATTGCTTTTATCTCTGGTATTGGCAACATACAATTCGCCTAAAGCAGTTCCAATATTTCCAAATCCACCTTTTAAATATCCTTTATACAATTTTGTGATACTTTCTGATTTCATTTTTTCGGGTGGTAAACCTGCTAATGAAATTGTTTGATCAATTTTTTTATCACTTAATTTATAATTGACAACCGGATCTGCTAATTTAATATCAAACACTTCTGGATTGGTTCTAATCCTAACACCTTCCGCTAAAATTGCTTTATAAGGTCTTATCACATCTATATCTTCTGATAGATTTTTTTGTGCATTTGCCATTGTTGCTATTAAAACAAAACTTAACAACAAATTATATCTTTTAAATTTCATAGGATTCTTAATTTTCAGCACTAGTTAATTCGTCTAGTTTTCTCTTTGCTGTAGGTTTTATTTCATCATCGCCTTCGTAGTTATCTAGCAAACTTTGCAAAGTACTTTTTGCTTGAAAAGTGTCATTCAATCTTGTATAAGTATCAGCAAGTAATAGGAAAGATTTTCCAATCCAATAATCATAAGAAGGAATTTCGTTTATAATCTCGAAACTTTTTTTCTTAGCATCATCATATTTTCCGTTGTTAAATAAATCCTGAGCGATGTAATATCTAGCTTCTGCTCCAGCAATTGTAGTGGTGGTTGCGGCTAAAGTTTTGAAATAATTTAATGCAGAAATGGTATCTTTTTTCAACAATAAAGCTCTCCCAGCATATAAATTAGCGGTGTTTTTTTCGTCTGTTGATGATTTGTCAAATTCTATTACAGTTTTTGCAGCCAGAAAAAGACTATCAGCATTCTGTTCTTTTGAATAGCAATTCAATAGATTATTAATAGCAAAACCGTACGTTTCTTTCAGTTGTGGATTGTTTTTTAATTGAATTAAATAAGGTTTTGCAGCTGAACAATTATTTTGTTGAACTAAAATTCTAGCGATATAAACAAGAGATTTTTCATTGAATAAAGAATTTCCTGTTCCTAAAACATATTTAAAATCGGATAATGCATTGTTGTAATCCTTAGTTTGTAAATAACTTTCGCCTCTATAATAATAAGCTTCTGTAGCAAAATATCCTTTTGGATAATTTCTTAAATATGAACTAAAGGAGGTGATGCTACCTGCAAAATCACTTTTTAAGTAGTTGGAATTTGCCGCTTGAAAACTTATTGAATCTTTCTGTGGAGCAGAAATACTCGAATTAGGAATTCCTGCAGAATAATTCAAAAAGCCGTCAGCATCACCCTTTCCAATATATATATTCCGAATGGCTTGCATAGCTTCTTTAGATTCTGGACTTCCACTATATCCCGAAACTACTTTTTTGTATTCCTGCAATGCTTTTTCATCTTCATCCAAATTATAAGAGATTAAACCTAGATTTAAATAAGCTCTTGGAACCAAATTACTTTTAGGATAATAAGTGATAAATTGATTAAAAGCAATTTTTGCATTGCTAGGATCATTGATGTATAAATAAGTTGCACCAATTTCAAATTTTGCATCATCAGCATAAATTGAACTTGGGTATTTGGAAATAATATTTTGTAAGGCATTCAATTTCACATTACTTTGATTTTGCAAACCATTAATGATGGCTCTTTGGAAGAGTGCATAATCTGTTCCTGATTGGTTGGTGTTTATTATTTTATTGTATTGATTGATTGCTTTATCGTAGTTTTTCAATGCAAATGCACAATCTCCTGATCTTAAAATTGCATCATTTAAAATCTTTTTATCAGCATCTGGATTTGCTAAATATTTATCGAACCAAGTGGAAGCTGAATTATAATTTTCTTGAATGAAATAGGCATAACCTATATTATATGATGCTTTTTTATAAATAGTAGTTTCTTCTGCTTGAGCAGACAAAATGAATTGTTGATAACCCGAAATAGCTAGTTTTACATTTCCCGATTCAAAATTACTTTCTGCTTTCCAATACATGGCAAGAGATTGAATTAATTTATCTGTTCCGTTTTTTATTGCTTTTTCAAATAAGTTAATAGCAGATCTGTAATCTTTTAAATTAAATAATTCAACCCCTCTGAAATAATTTGCTTGTTGGTAAGCTTGCAAGGCAGATTTTGATTTAGGATTTACAGTTTCTAATAAATCAATTGCTTCTTGATAATTTTTTGAACCTGCCAATGCTTCACCCAAATACGCTTTTGCTTCATTTACGTTATCATCATTCGGATATTTTTTGATATAATCTCTAAATGTTGCGACCGCTACATCATTAAATTTCAAATCATAAGATAGTTTTCCATAATTCAATAAACCCTCTCGGCTTAGTTTTTCGTCAGCATTTTGCTTGGCAACTTTCTGAAATGCTGTTCTGGCACTTTGTTTATTATTTAGTTTTAAAAATGAATTACCTAAAATATACATCCCGTTTTGAGCAAATATTCCGGTTGAATCTCCTAATCTTTCTAAGCTTTTAATAGCATTCGCATAATCTGCTGTCTGAAAATTTGAATATCCTATTTGATATAAATCTTGAGCATTTAATAATCTGATGCTATCACTCTTCAGAAATCCATTATAATATTCTCTTGCTTTTTTATAATCAGATTTTTTAAAATAAGCACTCCCAACCAATCTATACATTGCAGATTCGTTTTTCGGATTTGAATTCTTTAAAATAGGCAATGAATAATTGATTAATTCATCGTATTTGCCAGTTTGATAATATATCTGAGCTATATAATAAGGAACTAAACTGCCGTAAATTTTAGAATCTTTTAAACTCAAAAACGTTTCAAGTGCTTGAGGATAATCCTTTTCTACATAAGATGTGTACGCATAATAATAGGATGCAGGATATCCATATTTTGTAGAACTGCCTCGCACGTCTCTAAAAAAACCTTTTGCTTTTTTATAATCCTTTTGCATAAAATAGCTATACCCGATCTTGAATTTGTATTCTAATCTTTCGGCATCAGTTAAGGCATACATATCTGCTTTTTCAAACCATTCTGTAGCATCTTTAAAATTATTTTGACGATAATAAAATTTACCTAAACGAAAAAATGCAGATTTAGCCAAAGCGTTTTCTGGATATTTATTCACAAAATCTAGCATCAGAAATTCCGCTTGATCATTGAATAATTCCATGGCACACAATGCTTGATAAAATGTAGAGTTAATTCGTAACAAATTAATATTATCGCGATCTGCTGGTGTGAAACTAATGGTTTGCAAGCTCTTGTCAACTTGCTCAAATTCTATTTGAGCTACTGCAAACTTCTCTTTATCAAATAATTCAATGGCGTTTTTAAATTGCTTATTGATGGTGTAAATAGCGGTTTGTTGTGCAAAAGTATTAATCATACATCCAGAAATGATGATTAATAAAATAGCGGCTTTTTTTATATTCATAGTTTCCCGATACAGCGGAATCCAAATCAAAAATTAATTCCGGGATTGCTGCATTAACGCTCCAAACTTAGGTAAATATTGTACCAAGCTTTTAAATTTATCTTAACAGATGTAGATAATTTAGTTTGGGACTGAAAAATTTGATTTTGCTCTAATGTATGAAGAATTGAGACTATGATAACATAAGATTGAAATAAAGTATACAAGGTTATCTGAGTTTGCAGCATTGGTAATCCCTTAAGGATTTACGTTGAAAGTAGTTTAAAATAGTTTTATTGATATCAAATAACTCAAAATAAATGATTTAATAAATTTAATTTATATGTTTATGAGATAGTTGAATGATAAACAACTTATTTCTCTATTATTCTTCATTAATAATTATCTATATTTATAACGTGTTCTAAAAGAGTTAAAAAACAAAAAGTATTTTAAGAAATCTAACCTTTTCAAAAGTATATCCTATGAAATCCACATTACTTTTAATCCTTTCCTTTATCTTTTCAAATACTCATGCACAGTTTGCTCCACTTGGTGCAAAATGGCATTATTCATCCAGTGATAATGGATCTGCTCCTTCTGGTGCTACCTACAAATTGTTTGAAAGTGAAAAAGATACTGTGCTAGCTGGTGTAAATTGTAAAAAGTTAAAAATAACCCATTTCAAATATAATGGAGATACAATTTTTCCTGTTCCTTTTTTTGTTTACCAGTCAAACGACACTGTCTTTTATTTTAATGATGTCTATTCTCGCTTTTTTCCTTTGTACATATTTAATGTAAATGTTGGCGATACATTGGTTTATCATACACCATATATTCCTACAAATCCAGCTGATACCAATTTATATGTTAGGGTTGATTCTGTTACTAAATTTATTTCTGGCTCAGATACGTTAAAACATATTTGGACATCGTCAATTTTGAATACTGTTCTATTTTTTGATGGAGGCTATATTGAATTATTGGGATGCCCAAATGTAATGTTTCATCAAGCCGGATTTACCTTTCCAGAAGCGGACGGACCAATGAGATGTTATGAAGATAGTTCGATTTTTATAAAAAAGAGTTCTACTAATTGTGATTACCGCCTAACTTCTGGAATTAGTGCAGAGAAAGAAAATAGTTCAATATCCGTTTACCTAAATCCAAATAACCAAATAGTTCAGTTAAAAACATCTGAAAACGCTTCGATTCATTATAATTTATTTGATGCTAATGGAAAACGTATAATCCAAGGAAACTTTAATTTCGAAACTGCAATTGATTTAAGTAGAAATACAGATGGAATATATTATTTACAATTAAGCAAAGAGAATAAAATATTCAGAACTGAAAAATTGAGTTTAATACATTAAAATAATTCTTTTATTCAGATTTTAAAACGTCAAACTTGCTCCAATACTTGGTAGAAAAGGTAATTGGTTTTGACGCTCGTATCGTATTGCATCAAAATAAAATATATTTTCACGGTTTAGAATATTGGTAATTCCAGCAGAAAGTTCAAGTTTAGAGTATTTAGATAATTGGAAACTTTTTTTACCAGAAACATCCATTCGGATAAAATTAGGAAGTAATGCTTTATTTAATTCTGCGCTAATTACACCAATATTACCATTTTCATTTATGTAATTGGTGTTGATATTATTTCCGAAATTAATTTGTTCATACACACCTTGTGTTTGTGTAAATGGAAATCCTGATCCAAAACTGTATCTCACACTTACTTCCCAGTCCTTCTTTTCACCGAAATCATAAGTACTTAAAAAATTAATATTATGTCGTCTATCATAAAATGGTCGATAAGTTCTTATTTCATCCCTACGAATTACTTGACCTAAAGAATAAACAAGATTGATGTATAAATTCTTTTTTCTGTAGGTTCCAGAAAAATCAATTCCTCTCGCATAACCTTGTTCTACAATGATATCTTTTCTTAAAAAGTTAGGAACAGTATCGTTTGGACCATTATCTGGATATATTTTATCTCTATTGGTATTGGTTATTTGGCTAAAATTTTTGTAATAACCTTCAATATTGATTAATAAATTGGGTAATAAATCATATTCAAATCCAGCTATTAGATGTTCTGCTTTCTGAAGTTTAGAAGTCACTTGTTGGCCAAGAAATTCTTTTTGCAAATTTTCTGTTCCGGATAAAAAACCATAGAATAAATTCACTACATCTCTATCAGAATTTGCACTTAATAAGTTTTGAGAATAAAATCCTCCAGCAGATTTCAACCTTAATTTTTCAGTCAAAATAAATTTTGCGCCTAATCTTGGTTCAGGTGAAAATTCACTTAACGAAGCATAATAATGTGCTCGAAAACTGGGTTCAACAATTAATCTTCCTTTCTTGTATTTATAACTTATAAAACCTGCTAATTCTGTTGTAAAATCTTGCTGTTGAACAGTCAAATTAAAAGGATTGGTAAATTTAAAGTCGGTATTAAAACCCAAAACTTCAAAACCATAACGGATATCATCATCACCTAGAAAAAGGGTATAATCCATTCCTGCATTAAACCCAGAAATGGAACTAAATCTTGGTTTTCCATCACGCTCTTCCAGCGTTATTCTATAATCGGTATACGAAAAGAATGCATTAATTAAAGAAGAAGAAGCTTCTGGAACCAAAACAAAATTCATACCTCCACCTCTTGATTTCCAATTGATTCTGGTGGCATCCGTATAATTTACTCGATCGGTAAAGTTGAATCCAAACAGATTTACTTTACTTCCATTGTTTCCGCTAGTGGAGATTTTAGCATAAATATCGGTAAAGTTAAATGGCAAACCAGCGGTATCTACATAGCTATAAATGGTTTTAGAGGTTTGCTCTAAATAAGAGGTTTTTCCTGTTAATAAAAATGTAGTAGAAGGTTTGCCTTCTTTGTATTTGCTCAATGGTCCTTCTAATAATATTTTTGAACTAAAAGGACTTGCACCAACTTTTCCCGATAAACGGTTTTTGTTTCCATCACGAGTTGTGATATCTAGAATAGCTGAAATTCTGCCGCCATATTTTGCTCCAAAACCTCCAGTGTATACATCCACATTTTTGATGATGTCAGTTTCAAAAACAGAAAACAAACCTATTGAATGAAAAGGATTATAAATCGTCATTCCATCAAGAATTACTTTGTTTTGAATCGGAGATCCACCACGAATATATAGTTGACCACCTTGATCTCCAGAGAAAATTACACCTGGTATCACTTGAAGATATTGCGCCAAATCGGGTTCACTACCAATAGATGGAATTTGCATAATTTGTTTTGGAGTAATTTTGGTTACTGAAATTTGAACTTTATTCAATTGCTCTGCTCTTTCTCCAGAAATGCTCACTTCTTTTAAATTTACTTTTGTAGGTAGTAAATATATATTTTTAGATACCCGTTCATTTGCTTTCAAAACAATTGTAAATTCGGCAGTATCAAAACCCATATTTCTAGAAACTAATCTGTAAGTCCCTGGCTTCAGTTGAGAAATAGAATAAAAGCCATTTACATCGGTAGTAGATCCAATGCTGGTTCCTTTAAGACTTACTCCACTAAAAATGATGGGTTCACCGGTTTCTTTGTCATAAACAAAACCTCTTATTTCTGAATTTTGTGCTAAAGTGCTGAACGGTAATAGAAAAAGTAAAAGAAACTGAAGGGATTTAAAAAAATTATTCATATTGTATTATCGCACGCAAGATAAATTAAATACCTTGTTTTAATGACGCTTAAATTATTTTATTGATTTTTTTGACCGCTTAATAGATAAAGAACTGCCATTCTGATAGCTACTCCATTTTCTACTTGATCTAAAATGGCTGCTTGCGGAGAATCCGCTACTTCGGAGCTAATTTCTACACCTCTATTAATTGGGCCTGGGTGCAAAACCGTAATTTTTTTATCCAATTTATGCAGAATTTCAGCGGTCAATCCGTATTGCATTGTGTATTCTCTAATGCTTGGAAAATACTTTATATCCTGTCTTTCCAATTGAATTCTGAGCATGTTTGCCACGTCACACCATTCTAAAGCTTTGATTAAATTCGTTTCTATTTTTACACCAAGAGACTCAATATGGCGTGGAAGCAAAGTGGCTGGTCCACAAACTTTGACTTCTGCTCCCAACTTTTTTAGACATAAAATATTAGAAAGTGCAACTCTGCTATGTAAAATATCACCAACAATAACTACTTTTTTACCAGCCAAATCACCAATTTTTTCTCGGATAGAAAATGCATCTAATAATGCTTGAGTTGGGTGCTCATGCGCACCATCGCCAGCATTTATGATTTGAGCATTGATGTGTTTCGATAAAAAAACTGCCGCCCCAGCATGTGGATGCCTCATTACTACCATGTCAACTTTCATGGCAAGAATATTATTTACGGTATCAATCAAAGTTTCACCTTTAGAAACGGAAGACGAAGAAGCTGCAAAATTAATTACATCTGCTGAAAGTCTTTTTTGAGCAAGTTCAAAGGAAAGTTTTGTTCGAGTTGAATTTTCGAAAAACAAATTTGCAATGGTAACATCTCTTAACGATGGAACTTTTTTAATAGGACGATTTAAAACACTTTTAAAATTTTCTGCTGTATCAAATATAATTTGAATATCCTCTTCGTTGATTTCTTTAATTCCTAAAAGATGTCGTACACTTAGTTTATTCATGATTAATTATGCTCAAATTTTTAATCGCCACTCAAAAGTAAAACTTCATCTGCACCATCTATTTCTTTCCACTTTACTTTCACCCGTTCTGAGTCTACCGAATCTATCTTGATTCCAGTGTAATCTGGTGCTATTGGAAGTTCTCTTGTATATTTCCGATCGATCAATACCATTAATTCTACTTTGGAAGGTCTTCCAAAAACTAATAATGCATCCAAACCTGCTCTTACTGAGCGACCTGTGAACAATACATCATCTATTAAAATGACTTTTTTATTTTCTATAATAAAATCCATATTAGTGCTTGCTGCTAATAAGGGTTCTCGTCTTCGGAAATCGTCTCTGAAAAATGTAGTATCCAAATCTCCGTAAGGAATAATAATATCTGGTAAAATGATTTTTAAATGCTGTTGTATTCTTCTTGCTAATAAAATTCCCCGGGGTTGCAAACCAATGATTACAGAATTGGAAAAATCGTCATGATTTTCGATGAGCTGATGACACAATCTTTTTAATGTTATGTCGAAATGCGTATGGCTTAAAATTAACCTACTTTGCATAATTGGATAGGCAAATATAGAAATTTATGTGAATTCAATTTTTAAAAGAAAAATCAAACTATGCTTATATTATATTAAAATCTTTGATTTATAATTAATTTTTTCAAAAACCTGATATTTAAAATTGATATAGTTCCATCTACATTTCCTTCAATTTTTTAGCCTATATATTTTTATCTAATATTTTTACTAAAGTTTTCTGCTTAAAATATTTGTATCCAATTTTTACAACTTTAGATTTATCCTATTACAGAATCAACCTTTTGTCATATGTTGCCATTAGTGTCTTTGGTTTCCATGTATTTATTTTTATTAAATTAATACTGAAAAAGAATTTATAAAAAACAAATACTATAAATTATAAAACTAAATTTTACTGAAAATCTGTTGTTAATTTAAATCTAGTAATTCGGCTGTTTTTGGAATCGCACACATATAATATTTTGTCATTGTAGGCCATAGATTTCGGTTCGTTAAATTGAGTTGGACCATTTCCTCTTCCTCCAAAAGAAACTTTTATATTTTTTCTATTTGCACTAGAAGCAGGTGCATCTACTCCTTCCAAACCGTTGAGCGTAAATAAATAAATAGAATCTTTTGCTGCGTCAGAAACAAAAATATAATTGGTTCCGTCGCCAGCTATGGTAATTGCCTGTGGAGTTGTAAATCTATTGGGAGAATAGATAAAACCATCAGCTTTGCTTGGGTCGTTGTTATTCAAAGATTGATTTAAACTATAGCTTGAGCCATTTTCATCAGATAAAAACCGAATATATTGTGTTTTGATTGCAGTATTCACGTCTATAGATGTGAAAAGAAAATCTCCGCCAGGTTTCACTGAATTAGATTGCGGTGCTTTTGCTAAAGTTGAAATGGCAAATGGTTTTTTGAAATAATCACTTATTAATCCTTGCTCGGTGCTTACGTTTACAGAAGAAATAAATTTATCTTTAATACTAAAAACCAAAACTGCATCATCAGGACCACCAATTTGGTTTGGATTATTTGATGGGCCAGATCTTGTAACATAATAAGAATTGTCTGCCATTATACTTAATCTATTTAAATGTACGGCTGTGTCTGCAGTTGTAAAACTAGTTTTAAAATAAAATGGATGTAAAATAGTTTTAATTATTTTTGCAGATCGTAATCCATAAAAAATACCTTGCAAACTAATTCTATATATTGCATCCACCGTAAATTTTTGTGAATTAATAATGGTGTCTTTTGTTCCTAAAGCAAGCAATTCTAATGATCTGTTTTGAGCAATTGATTTTACGCCTTTAACAAAAAATTCCCCCTGAATTACCCCAGACTTATTATAAGCAATGATTTTCTCCGATTTTTGGTCAGCTACATAAATTAATTCATCGTATCCAGCTATAATATCTACAGGGTTTTGTAAACCTTGAAACGATGGCTGAATAGGTACAAATGCAATTAATTCATTGTTAAAAACTGGAATTTCTATAAAATCAATTTCTGTTTTATCGCCAAAAGGTTTTTCGCAAGAAATAAATAAAAAACTTATTATAATAAATAAGTAAGTAGAAATATTGTTAATCCAATTCATATTTTTTATTATTTATCTTCTCTTTTACTTTTATTAATTCCAAATTGAATTCCAATCTGATTGGTAAATCCTAAAAATTGGTATGGTTCTGCTGCATATTCAATTCGTAATGGATTTTTACCAACTCTAGTTTTTAGGCTAAAGCCAAAAGTTGGGTAAGGCTGGTTTTCAATTCCAATTTTGTAACCCGCTCTTAAAGCTAACAGAGCCATGTATTCATATTCTACACCTATTCTTATATTTTCTGCATTATCATTTGGATGATGCAATTCTGCTGCAACTAATAAAACATGATTTTCTTTTCTTAAAGGAACAAACGAAACACCGATTTTAAAAATGGTGGGAGGGCTAAAATTTTCAGTTGTTCTATCTGGATTTGGAATGGAAGAGAAACTTTTTGTTTGTCCATTTATTTTAGAATCTACCCCAAAATTATTAAGCAAAACAGCAAATTTCAATTCTTTAAAATCTGTTTTATACAAAAATCCTAAATCTAAAACTCCAGAGTGAACATTGTATGTATCTAAATATTCATTTACATATCGTGCAGTAACGCCATAACTAAAATAGTCGGAAAGTTTTCTAGCAAAACTTACCCCAGCAGCCATATTGGAACTATAATAAAATTCTCCTGTACCCTCTGGACTAAATTCTGTTCTCCTAGGCATGGCATCTGTTCTCAAAGATTGAACATGAACGGCAAAAGTATTATTGTTTTTTGCTGGAATTACTGCCGCTAAATAGCTGTTGTTTATATTACTTATATAAATTGTATTAGAGAGTCCAAAGGTTAAATTTTCAACATCTATGATGGAAGCTGGGTTTGCATTAGCAGAAAAACCGTCTCCAGAAACTGCTGTTTGAGCACCACCCATTGCTGATTGTCTTGGACTTGTTGATAATTTCAAGAAAGTAAAAGAAGATGTACCAGCGCGTTGACCTCCAAGATTTGGAATTAATTGGGCTAAAGCAGTATTACTAAAAATACTTAATATGAACAAAAAGGGTATAGTTTTAAATTTCATTTTATGTCTTTTATCAATTAAAATTGCCAGCTTAAACCTACCAATAGTTGTCTTGGGTTTAAAAACCTTGCAGGATTAAAAGGCGGAATTCCATTATCCTGCGGATCTGGGTAATTTGGATCTCTAAAATTACTTTCTAAATTATCTCCTCTTTCATAGGCCCTGCCAGTAACAGAATTTATAATTGCAGAATTTTTATTGTTAAATGCATTTTTTATTTCAAGGCTTAATCCAATGGTACTTAATCTACTGATATAAAAGTCTTTTGTAATTTTCAAATCGGTAAAATACCAAGCAGCCCCGAGTTTACTAAACGGATTTTCTTCATCAATTTCGTAAATAGGTCTTCCAACTTCATTGATTCCTTTAAACAATGCAGGTGTATATCGCAACCCAGATTTATAGGTAGATGTTAAAAACACTCGATAGTTTTTAAAAGGTATATTAAATATTTTAAACGAAGTATCAGGTTTTAAAATTACCTGAAACTTTATATCCAAAGGTCTATCACCAGCCAAGAATTGTTCTTTGGTTGGAGAAATATTGCCCGTTTGTTTTATTTGTAGTTGAGACTCAAGAGCAGAGTTGGATTTTCCTGTTGCAATTTGATAAGCTCCTGTTAATGAAGCATTCAACCACCTTTTTACTCTTCTATTAAAGCTTATTTCTAATCCTCTCACTCGCGCATAATCTTGATTGATAAAAAAGTTTTTCTCTGTAAACCTACCTGTTTGATCTTTTATAATTAAAGTTCTACTTACTATGTAATCATATTTATCATTATAAAAAGCAGCAGCAGAAATAGCAAAATTCGAAGTGATTTGAGTTTTCAAACCAACTTCGTAAGACACGGTAACCTCTGGATTTAAATCTGGGTTTCCTAAATTAGATAAGAAAGAACGGTTTTGATAAACTGGATCTAAGCCTGCATAAACAAATCTTGGATGCGGCAAACGGGTAAGGTGCCCATAATTAAAAAATAATACATTGTTTTCTGAGATTGGAAAAGAAATTCTAAGTTTCGGTAAAAGTCTAAATTTGAAATTTCTTCCCAAAAGTGGGGTTGTATTATTTCTGTAACTATTTCTAGTGGCATCTAATACTGGAGCATTCGGATCTTCGACTGCATCATCTGCAAACTTACCGGGTGCCCAATAATTTAATCTCAAACCAATATTTACAATTATGCCCTTGTACCTTAGATCATTTTGTGCAAAAATACCTCCAGTAGCTGGATTCACTTTCCAAATATCATTGCTTTGGCCAATACTTGTAGAAGGTGTGCTCGCTGAATCATTTATTTGCAGAGGAGCTCCAATCCAAGGTCGAGAAACATCTATCCATTGATATTCTTGTTCTTTATGCTCAAATCCTGCGGTGAAAAAGTTGGCTTTATTTAATTGATAATTTATTTTAAATTTTAGTGTATTTTCAATTGCATAGTGATCATGCCAAAGAGTTGCAATTCCATTATTATTGAATAATCCAGGGCCTTGGTTTACAAATACAACAGAATCACCTGGGTTAAACAAAGTAATATCACCAGAAACAATAGATGCTGGGTCAAATACTTGATCAACCGTTTGACCTCTAAATAACCTTCCGTTTGCATCTGCTCGCAGATTTACAAACAGCCTTGCTAATGAAACATCAATAGAAACTCGATTAGAAAGTAAATTTTGATATTGTAAAATTGTTAAATTAGATTTTTGTGTGTAGGTATTTCCATTATCTAAATCTAAACTAAATGGATACTGAAATCCAGGCGTAACAATAGCATTATTTCCAATGATTTGTAGAGATCTTGTATTTTGATTGATGTTTAAACTATATTGATTGGAAGCAGTAAGTTTCTGACCTTTTTTTAAATTATAGGTAAGTTTAATGGTGTTTGACCAACGATTATCTTGACGAGGAGCCCAAAATTCTCCTCCATTTTTTAGTAAAGAACTTTTTAGTTGATCAGCAGTAATCTTAAAAAACTCATCGGTGAGTTCCATATTTCCACTTACGAAAAAACCAATTTTCTTTTTAGAAAAAGGTAATTTCCCACCTACACTTAAATTTATTGCATCTGAATTCCATTGAGAAGCTTCGTTAAAACCCAAATTATCTCTAGTATACGCTCCGCTAAATTGAATTTGATCTCCCCCTTCTCTAATTCTAGTAAGTACTAAACCAGATGTTCCTTCTCCGTATTCCGCACCTACACCTCCAGTTATTACTTCTACATCTTTAATTGCATTCGACGCAACTTCTACTCCAAATCCGGTTCCAGCTAATGGATCTTGTGCATTAACACCATCCACCAAAAATTGAGTTTCATAAACTCTTCCGCCTCTAATTTGCAGTCCATCAGGGTTTTGACTCACACCTGCTTGCATGGCAACGATAGATTGAACATCTTTCACGTTCATATCTTTTATGTCTTCCGAAGTTACTTTGGAAGTAGATCTTCCAGCTTCTAAATCAATTATTGTTTTTTGTCCTAAAATCTCTACGGCTCCTAAATCTGTAGTTGCCTCACTTAATGATAAATTGAGAATTAATTCTTTTGATGAGCTTATTTTTGCTCCATTATAAATTACTTCTTTATATCCTAAATACGTGATTTTGATACTGTATTCTCCAGGTTTTATGTTTATTAATTTATAATTTCCATTTATATCTGTTTGAGTTCCAGAGTAAGTACCTAAAACCAAAACGGTAGCACCAGGGATTGTTTCTTTTGTTTTTTTATCCGTAATTACTCCCTTTATAGATCCAGTTTGAGCCCAAGAAGCGGTAGCAAATAGTAAAAAGAAAAATAAAACAATTAATTGTAAACGTTTAATCATAAGTTTTTTTTAAATAATAGTATTTACCAATTGAATTCTTGTTTTAACACTGTTCTGAAAAACTCTTTTAATTCATTGGTTGAAGAATTTCCATCCGCATCTCCGAGCAGATTATTCAATTCGACTGAGCAAAAAATTTGATTAGTTTTTCCATCCGCATTTTCAGATTTGGCACAAATAGCTTTAGGTGCAAAAAATCCATTTGTTTTTAATTGTGCTTTATAAATAATTTTAGCACTTGATTTTGCATAAAATGGGTCTAAGCCATTGATGAATTTAGTAACTTTTAAATTGGGAAAATTAGGGGCGTCTGCTTGTTTTACTGCCAAACTATCAATTGGAAAATCGATTCTTTGCCCCGTTAAAACGGTAGCGAAACTGTCTACAGGGCTAAATTGATAAATAGCAGAAGTTCTTACTACGGAAGCAGGAAAAGAAGATGAGATTAAAACCTTACCACCTTTGTTTAAATAATCTTGAATAGCTGCAGAGGCAAGTTCCAATGGAAGCGAATTATTTATGGCAGTACTTTCACCATACCAAAAAACTTTATCATATAAATTTAATAATAAACTAAAAGTAGGTTTCCAAAAAGAAGGAAAATTTGCAAATCCACTTGGAAACAAATCATACAAATCGTAATTTCCATTTATTTCATTAATTAATGGAAGATAAATAGCAGTGGGATTTGGTGTTACGTTTATATTGTGAGCGTCAACAACTAGCAAATCTGAAGACTTCTTTTTTAAATAAAAAGATTTTAATGTGTCGGGCAAACTTTCACTACCTGCATTATCTCTTACTTTGATGTAAACAAAATTTCTATCATTTACTTTTAGCCCGCTTATTTTTTCTGATCGTAATAGAGCATCAAAACCAAAATAAACATTTCCGTTTTGCAGACCTACATTTTCTGGATTTTCTGGAACAAGTGTCAAAAAGGTAAGTGTTCTAGGTAATGGATACCATCTGCCTTCATTTATTTTTACAAATACAGAATCTATAGTTTCTAAACCATCAAAATCATCTGCTTTCCATAAAATAGAAAAAACTGAAAACACAGTATCTGTTTTAATAAGAGCATCATCAAAACTGATTTCGGGTTTCTTATTTTTTATAGGAATGCTCAGAAAAGCAGGTCCTGGATCTTTATTTCCATCATTATCTACTGCACGTACATAAAAATCAATGTCGCTTGTATCACTATTTCCAGAAATACTAAACCTAAATACTGAATCCTGTTTGGTTGTAAATTCCCAATTTATCTTATTAAAAGAAAATTCAAAACCTTTTACAAAACCATCCTTATCGTCACCACTCCATCTTAAATTTACTACTGTATTTAGTCTTTCTTCACCAGATCTATTAATTTTATCAACAAATAATTTGGTACTCGGAGTTTGGTTTTCTAATAGTTCTCCTTTTTTGCAGGAGATAAAAAACAAGCCAAAAAAGGCAAAAATATAAAGATGAGCTATTTTCATAAAGAGCGCTAAATTACATAAAATTCCATCTTACTTTCTTTAGTCCTATGTTAAGATAATGTTAAGTTTTTGTTGTCTTTGGATTATTCAAAATTTTATTCTTTATTTTAAAAAAAAATTAAAACATCCTAAAAATTTAAAAACATGAACATGAAATTAAAACTCACATTTACCATTCTATCCATCTTATTTTTCAGTATTTCAAATGCTCAAGAATACAAAGTAATTACTTCCATAGAATCTGTAGTTCCGTTAGGTTTAGGTAGATCCAGAATTTTGGAAAATAAAACTTCTCTGGATATTGCTGCATTTACAACCGAAAGAACTGATGGAAAAAAAAGCGACCAAGGAGATATAAGTAGGGGAGATGCAAAAATTGATAATTTTTCAGAAGCCAAATTGCTGAATTTTTTCTCAGCAGTAGGAATTAATTTTCAAAATATTGCTTCTAATGATGCTCTGATTTCTTCAAAAATTAATGCCTTGGTCAAAGAAGGTTGGAAATTACAATTTGTAACAAGTGGAGTAGAAAGCGATGCTGGAAAAGATGATGGAAGTGGGATTTTTATCACCAGATATATTTTTTATAAAGAAAGATAAATTCGGATTTTAAAGATTAAAAATAAAAAACCCGAAATTAATGTTTCGGGTTTTTTATGTTTTGAAAAAGTATTCTGATAAAAGTATATAAACATGAACATAAGTTGATTTAAAGAACTTAATATTGCTTTTTTTATGTTTGAAAAGCAACTAACAATAATATAATTCCTAATTGAAATCCACAGTTAATTAAAACTTATTTTAATCAACAGCTAATTGTCAGATCACGTAAATTTAAACCTTAGTAATATTAAGAACCCCAATTTAAATAAAAACCTTATTACCTTATTTCAAATTATTAATAAGGTTGTTTTACTAAAGAATCATCTTAATTACTAATATAATAAAGTAAACTTTTTAATTAAATATTAAAAAACAACATACTAATTTAGATATTAAATAAATTAATAAATTTCTATCAAAAGCTACTAAAGTTTATTTTTTCTTTATAAATAAAAAAGTAAGCAATTTCTTAAAATGAAAATATTAATTATTTAGTTTGCTCAATTAAATAAAAAGATTTAAAAACAATCACCTACAAATCAAAAAAAAACCGAACAATAAATTATTCGGTTTTTTTTGGTAAAAAAAATTTTATTATTCAAAATACTCTTTCATTCTTCCGAAAAAACCTTTATCATTTTTGCCGGGAGCTGGTTTGAAATTGGCAGATTCTTGTAATTTCTCCAACATAATTCTTTCTTCTCTGGATAGAATTTTTGGAGTCCAAATATTTACATGAACCAACTGATCTCCTTTACCGTAGGCGTTGATTTCTGGTAAACCTTTACCTTTCAATCGCAAAACTCTGCCACCTTGTGTACCGGCATCAATTTTAATTTTTGCTTTTCCGTCTATAGTTGGAACTTCTACATTGGTTCCCAAGGTTGCATCCACAAAACTTATGTATAGATCATAGATCACATTATTTCCTTCTCTTTTCAAGTCAGGATGTTCAATTTCTTCAATTAAAATCAATAAATCTCCAGAAACTCCACCTCTAGGTGCAGCATTTCCTTTTCCGCTCATTGATAATTGCATTCCTTCTCCCACTCCAGCAGGGATATTTACAGAAATTTGCTCTTCACCAACTACTACTCCATCTCCATGACAAACATTACATTTAGATGCAATAATTTGACCTTCTCCATTACAAGTAGGGCAAGTACTAGTGGTTTGCATTTGTCCAAGAATCGTATTGCTTACTCTTCTTACAGAACCAGCTCCTCCACAAGTTGAACAAGTTGACATAGAATTTCTGTCTTTTGCACCAGATCCACTACAGGTGCCACAAGCAATTTGCTTATTTACTTTTATCTTTTTTTCTGCACCAATTGCTATTTCTTGAAGGGTAAGTTTTACTTTAATTCTAAGGTTGGAACCTCTAGAAACTCTTCTGCCACCACCTCTACTTTGTTGGCCTCCAAAAAAGCCATCAAACCCGCCACCACCTCCAAAAATATCCCCAAACTGGCTGAAGATATCTTCCATATTCATGTTTTGACCACCGCCACCACCACCTGCTGCACTTGCTCTATGACCAAATTGGTCATACCTTTGCTTTTTTTCTGCACTACTCAAAACCTCATAGGCTTCTGCAGCTTCCTTAAAATTATCTTCGGCTACTTTATCATTCGGATTTTTATCTGGATGATATTTTATTGCTGCTTTTCTGTAAGCTTTTTTTATTTCGTCTGCATCGGAGTTTCTCGTTACGCCCAATACATCATAATAATCTCTTTTCGACATTTTTTAAATTTTCTCTGGTAGTTTATTAATTATGCACCAACTACAACTTTTGCAAATCGGATTACTTTATTATTTAGATAATAGCCTTTTTCCAATTCATCTAGAATTTTTCCTTTCAAGTCATCTGATGGAGCTGGAATACCGGTTATGGCTTCGTGCAAATCCACATTAAAGTTTTCATTTAAGGAAATCATTTCTTTCAAACCTTGTTGCTGAAGAATGGAATTAAGTTTATTCTGAACTAAAATTACTCCTTCTTTCATTCCACTGGTTTCATCGTTGTCTGGTAAAGCTTTCAATGCACGTTCAAAATCATCTAAAACGGGAAGCATCGCAGTAATAATATCTTTTCCGGCTGACTTAAAAAGATCCATTCTCTCTTTAGAAGTTCTTCGTTTATAATTGTCAAACTCTGCAAAAAGACGCAGATATTTATCATTGGCAGCATTTAATTGAGTTTGTAAATCTGGAGTTTCATTCACTGACGTATCGTCGGTATTTTCATTTTCTTCCAAAATCTCATTGCCGTCTTCTATTTCAATTTCTCGTAGATTATTCTTGATGTTTGTATCATCTATCAAATCCTCCGCTTTATTCTCCATTTTTTTCTTTTTAAACATTCGCTTCTTCTTAAAACATTCGTATTCGAATTTTTCAAATTCAATTTTTTTGCCAATAAGTTTAATAGGTCATTATGGCAGAGCAAAATCAAAATTTGCACCAATTAGTTTGGCTTTTCCTATTTTTAACTTCTATTTCTAAACGATTGTTCTTTATGAGCCAAAAAAAAATCGGCTATTAACCGATTTTAATTTTTTATCGAAAAAAATATTATTTCAGAAATAATTTCAATTCGTTTTCTAAGCTTGCACCCCGAAGATTTTTTGCAATGATTTTTCCACTTCCATCTATTAAAAAATTGGTAGGAATAGCCTCAACCATATAAGATGCAGCCGCTGGAGAATTCCAACCAGCTAAATCTCCTACATGATAAGTCCATTTTAAATTATCTTTTACAATAGCCGCTTTCCAAGCCTCAGCTTTAGTATCCAATGAAACACTATAAACGGTAAAACCATTTCCGTTTTTAAATTTCTTGTCTTTATATTGATCAAAAGCATTTACAACCGTAGGATTTTCTTTTCTGCACGGACCGCACCAAGACGCCCAAAAATCAATTAAAACAACTTTTTTTCTTAACGAAGAAAGCTTGATCTCTTTACCATTTGGATCTTTTAAAATAATTTCTGGTGCTGTGTCGCCAACTTTTATTCCAGTAGTTGCACTTTTAATTTCTGTTTTTTTGGGAATAATAAAACTAAACCCGATAAAAGCTATGGCAGCTACTATTACTGCCAGCGTTAATTTTTTTGTACTATTCATAAGTTTTCTATTTCTATTCGTTCTTCTATTATTTTACCGTTTTCGCATCTGATAATTCTGGAAGGGAAACGTTCAATCATTCTGTAATCGTGTGTTGCCATTAAAACTGCTGTGCCGTTTCTGCAAATTTCTTTTAGCAATAGCATGATTTCTACAGATGTATCTGGATCTAAATTTCCAGTGGGTTCATCCGCTAAAATTATTTCTGGATTGTTTACCAATGCTCTTGCAATTACAACTCTTTGCTGTTCACCACCAGAAAGTTCGTATGGCATTTTGTTTATTTTGTTTTCCAAGCCTACCAAAGCCATTACATCTTCTATTCTTTGTTTGATAGATAATTCATTGTTCCAACCGGTAGCATGCATCACAAACTCCAAATTTTTTCCAGTCGTTCTGTCTGTTAATAATTGAAAATCCTGAAAAACGATCCCTAATTTTCTTCTTAAAAATGGAATTTCTTGGTCTTTGATCGTATTTAAATCAAATCCTGCTACATTTCCTTGACCATTTTCAATTGAAATATCGCCATAAATTGTTCTGAGCAAACTGCTTTTTCCACTTCCTGTTTGACCGATCATGAATACAAATTCGCCACTATGAATAGCAAGATTTACATCATATAAAACTTGATGATCATGATGGAAAACATCCACATTTTTTAAACTTATTACAGAATGATCTTCCATTACATAGATATTTTTTGAATAATGCCAAAAGGCATCTGTTGAAAATAGTTTGTTAATTCAAGAGTTCGTGCACCTAACCCACATTTTTCTAATGCTTTTTCTGGTCTATCTACTCTAAAATAGGCGAGAAGCGTAAACTTGTCATCGCGAAGTTGAATATAATCTGGAATTTTGGCTACGCCTTTTACTTTGATTGCGTACAAAATGAAATATAAAATTAAATTAAAGGCTGAACTTTTAAATGATGAAATTTTGATTTGCGATTTCTGAAAAATTCATCCATATCAGCTTTCATAATACTCATTCTGACTTTTAACGTTCCAAAACGAGTATTTAGCATATCATCATAATTTTTGTCGGATGCTATACCAAAGACTTTTTCCAACTCTTCATGAAATTCTTCTTGAGTATGTTGTTTCAAATGCTGTATCATAAGCTCTGCAACTTCAGTTGCCTGATCTTGAGTTAGTTCAGTTTTTTTTGAAATTTTGTCAACCAATGATTCCATTGCTTCGAGGTTAATTTTATGTAAAGTTAAACTTCTTTTTTGTGTTTACTGTAAATTTTCTAAAAATTTTGGAATGTCCACTCCATCTGCATAATCCATAAGTCCGGGTTGCTGAGTACTGCCAAAAGGAATCGAGTTTTCTATTTCTAAAGAACTTACCAAACATTGAAGTGAGTTTGAATTCTCCTTCAAATAATGCTTTAAAGTATTTAAATCGCTATATTTTTCGTAATAAATTACAGAAATTGGACTTTGAAAACTCGTATTTTCTGCAATGCTTAAAAACTCGTTTGCTAAATGTTCTGCTTTATTCATCAAAAGTAAAGTTCGATTATAATCGTAATTATTTTTGTACTTGAAATGAGAATCTATTTCTTTAAAATGATAAGAAGCATCAAATAATGGACTGAAATTATAATCTTCCGGCACATAAATTTTAGAAACACTTCTACAACCTAAACCAAAATAGGTGAAAATATCCGAACAAAGATTTTTTAATTCTGTTTCTGATTCTTTACCATCTAAAACAGCAGCCGAATTTCTGTTTTTACGAATCACATGTGGATATTTTCCAAAATAATAATCGAAATATCTGGCTGTATTATTACTTCCGGTGGCAATTACTGCATCAAAATTGGCAAGTCTATCCGTAAATATAATTTCATCTTTCCATTCAGGATTTATGGAAACTAATTTTTCCAACACAAAACGGATAAGCAAATTATCTTGAGAAGAAAGTTTAATCATCGCTTTATGACCAGCTATTAATACACATAAAACATCATGGAAACCTACTAAAGGAATATTTCCAGCTAAAATGAGTCCAATTGTTTTTTGATTTTTATTATCGACTGGTAAATTTGGATAATGATTTAACCATTCAGAAAGATTTTTTTCGGTTAATAAATGACCAAATGCATGAAAAGAAAGTGTAGAATTTTCTTTTGTAAACCAATTATTAATTTTTGATGCTTGAAGCATTACTTCATTAATTTCTGTTGAAGCTGATAATAAAATTTGACCTAATTGTTCAAAATCCTTAATAATTGCACTACGTTGCATATTCTTTACTATTCTCTAAATCTGATAAGTGTTTAATTTATTATATTTGCGCTTTATGCAAAAACAATTTGCAAAGCTAAGGTTTAATAAACAGTAAAATCAAGGATAGAATAACATGGCGATTATCATTACAGATGAATGTATAAATTGTGGGGCTTGCGAACCAGAATGTCCAAATAATGCAATTTATGATGCAGGTGCAGCTTGGAAATTTTCTGAGGGAACAGAATTACATGGACTAATAGATTTTAGTTTTGGAAAAAGTGTGGATACTGATAAAGCGAATAATGCAATCAGCGATGAAGTATATTTTATAGTTCCAGAAAAATGTACAGAATGTGTTGGTTTCCATGATGAGCCACAGTGTGCAGCGGTTTGCCCTGTTGATTGCTGTGTGGATGATGAAAACGTGCGCGAAACGAAGGAAGAATTATTAGCTAAAAAGAAATTTCTGCACGCAGAAGTTTAGAAAATCATATAATTGAACAATAAAAGGGATAACAGAAACGCTATCCCTTTTTTTATATCTCAAAAATCTATTCTATGAAATCTGAATTTGGTATTTGTTGCTTATCCGTAATTCCAGTTCGATTAGAGCCATCAGACCAATCAGAAATGATAAGTCAATTACTGTTTGGAGATCATTTCTTGATTGAAGAAGAAAATGGAACTTGGATTAAAATTAAAACTTGGTTTGATGAATATGAAGGTTGGATAGATCGAAAGCAATGTTTTATTTTATTGGAAGACGAGTATCAGAATTTATGTGTTTTCCCAAATTATATTAGCACAGCTTATCTGAATGAAGTAAAAGATCCAGAAAATAAAAAATTATTTATCCCTTTAGGTTGTTCCCTTCCAGAATTTAATGGAAATCAAGTAATTTTAGCAAGTCGAGAATATAACTACTTAGGAGAAGCAAAATTTGCTTCAGATTTTACTCAACAAAATTTAGAAAATTTTTCCGGTTTATATTTAAATAGTCCTTATTTATGGGGAGGAAAATCTCCAGCTGGTATAGATTGTTCGGGATTTACCCAAATAATATTCAAATTAATGGGAATAAAACTACCAAGAGATGCTTATCAGCAAGCAGAAAAGGGTGCGCTTGTTCATTTTGCAGAAGAGATTGTCCCTGGCGATTTATTATTTTTTGATAATGAAGAAGGAAGAATCACTCATGTTGGAATTGCATTAAACAACCAAAACATTATTCATGCTTCTGGAAAAGTACGAATAGACCAATTTGACCATGTTGGTATTTTTAATAAAGAGTATAAAAAATATAGTCATAAATTAAGAATTGTTAAGAGAATGGGGATAATAGGTTGAGTTAAAATTTTTTAGATTCAAATCTAAAAATCTATTTTTAAATCTTTCATCTAATAATCTTTTATTAAATAAAATATTTTTTTTACAAAGTTATTAAATAGTAGTATCATTATTTTAGTTGCCAGTATTTTTCAATTATTTTAATAAAAGGATGTAATGTACTTATTTTTATTTTTTATGTTTTATTAAAAATTATTATTGATCCAATTTTTTAGATACTTTAGTTGATCATATGAAAGATTTAATAATCACAGAGCCATTTAAAAAGCCTGAATATTACCACACAACGGTTTTACCAATCAAAAAAGGGAAAGATTTTTTATTGCTAAGGTTATATGACATAACCTATCTGAAAGGAGACGGTGCTTACTCTAAAATTTATATTCAAAAAAATGGAATTGAAAACCTTCACTATCACCATACTTGCAAAGCGCTTGGTTTTTATGAAAAAACATTTCCAATATATTCATTTTTAAGGGTTCACAATAGTTTTATTGTTAATTTGGATAAAATTGTATATATCAGAACAAAAGGAGGTTGGGTTTTAGAATTGGTAGATTCAACTATAATAAAAGTAGCCGATTCACATAAAATGGAATTGCTCAAAAGACTTGGACTTAAACCCGAACTATGAACGAAAATTAACTATCCGTTAAATGATTAAGCACATTTGTTAAGTATTGTATACAATCTAGTTTTATAACAATATCTTTATTATAAAATTTATTATAAACTATTAGCTATGGAAAATTTAAAAAGACAATTATTTGTTACAATAAAATTAAATAAGGTATGAAAAGTTATCTAACCATTTTACTTACAGTTTATGCATTGGGTATAAATGCTCAGAGTATACAACAAAAATTGTTTGGAGGTAAAAATCGGATAGAAGTTGGTAATACCTATGCGAATTTTTTTAAAAATGATCGATTCAACAAAAATAAAAATGTTAGAGTCCAAGCGTATTTTGGATATACGCGAATTATTAAAAAAACACATTTAATCTCTCTTAATTTTCGCCTCTATGAAGCATATTTTAAAAATAATTATTCTATTGGCGAAGTCGAATCGAGTTTTTTCGATGTAGTGGGTATTCAATATGGGAGAAAATTTAACTATAAACAAATAGAAATAATTCCTTTTGCAGGAATTAATTATCGATATTTTGGTTTAGAATCTGCCATATTTGGGTATAGAGATCCAGTAAATAAGTTTGAGCCATTATTTGCTGATTTAAAATACAATTCAGTAGGAGGTTCAGTTGGGTTAGATGCAAATTATTATATTTTCAAAAATTTAGGTGTAGGAGTTAAGTATTATTATGCAAACTTTCCATTTGAAAATGGGAAGTTAATTGCTGGTGGTGATGCAAGTAGAGGTGATCAACCAAGTCAATCTATTATTGAAAATTATAAACCAATAACAGAAATGTTTAATCTTCATCTTAAACTTATTGGTCGGTTTTAATTGTTGTAATAGTTTAAAACAACAATTAAGCAATGCTGAAATTAACATTGCATCATTGAGCGTTGGTATTTACACCATTAGCATCAAAACAGATAAATGGGCAAAGAATGTGAAATTCGTAAAACAATAAGGTATGAAAAGTTATCTAATCATTTTACTTACACTTTATGCATTGGATATAAATGCTCAGAGTTTACAACAAAAATTGTTTGGAAGCAAAAATCGGATAGAAGTTGGATCTACTGGAATGCATTTTTTTTCTCAAAAAATTTCAAAATCACACAAGCCCACAACCGATAAGATTTATATTGGATATTCAAGAATTTTCAATTCAAATAATATTATCTCTTTAGATTATATTGAATTTTCAGGTAGCTTTAATAACTGGAAAATCGGAGATATAAGTGGTACCTATGCTGAATCTTCGCAGTTAGCTATGGAAGAATTTTCAACTATTCATTGATTGAAATCATCCCATCATTTGGACTATCTTACCGTTATGATGGTTTAGAACTTATTTCATTTGCAGAAAGAAACCCTGGACTTCCTTGGTCTGAACCCATATTCGCTACTTTGAGATATAATAGCATAGGTATCAAAGGAGGTTTTGATTTAAATTATTTTTTCGCAAAAAATATGGGATTGGGAGCTAAGTTTTCGTATGCAAATTATCCGTTCGAGAAAGCAAGATTTGCTACTGGTGGAATAGATGAACCAAGTCAAGAATTTAAAGACACTCATTTGCCATTGAATCAGATGATAATTCTCAATTTAAAACTTATCGGTAGGTTTTGATAATTCTACTTAATTAAACTCAATCAATTTCCACGTCCCAAACCATAACCAGTTTATCATCAGAAATAGAAATAAGCTGATTTTGAAAGCTATTCCAAACTATTTTATTGATGGATAATCGGTGGGATGGATAATTGGCAAGGTCTATTTTTTTATAGAGGTTAAAATCGTCCAAGCCCCATATTTTTATGCTTTTGTCCATACTTGCAGTAGCAAAATAAGGTTTTGTAGGATGCAAGGCAATGGAATTAATTGCGAACAAATGCGCGGGAATATTTTCTTTCAAACTAAAAGTGGATAGATCCCAAACTTTTAATTGAGCATCTCTTGATCCAGAAAAAAGTAAAGAAGAATCATTTGTAAACTGCAAAGAAAAAACGGGTAGTGTATGAGATTTCAATATACTTTTCAATTCTAAATCTAAAATAGAATAAACATAGACTTTATTATCTCTACACCCAAAAGCAATAAATTTCTGATCTGGAGATATAGCGATTGCTCTGATGGCATCATCGGCTACTTTTAATGTAAATATTTTTTCAAAAGTAAGAAGAGACCAAATATGAACTTCTCCGTTACCACATCCTGCATACATCAATTTTGTAAGATGGCTAGATTTTATATCGAAAATCGTGTTGCCATCACAAGAAAATGGTTGATTCAATTTTTGCTGTTCGAAATCAAAAAGTTGAATATTTCCTTTTATATCACCACTAATGAAATAAGGTAAGAATTCGCAAGAATGTTGAGCATAAACTGTAGAAACAGTTGGATAGAGAACTTTAATGAATTGCATGGTTTTCAAACTCCATTCTACAATTCCTTTGTCCTCGCCAGCTGTAAATACGATATAGTTTTTACCAGAATTCTCAACCGAAAAAATCGGATGATGATGACCAATAAGTTGTGCTGCTTGTGTTACTCGAATCAAAATTGTGCTTTTAGTTTTAAAAACTGACTAAAGCATTCAGATTCCATTCTTTTACCTCATCTACAGAAACTTTGCCTTCGTAAATGGCTTTTCCCACCACCACAGATTCTACTTTTGCTTGTTGCAAATCTTTAATGTCTTCCATAGAGCTGATTCCTCCAGAAGCAATTAGTTTAATAAAAGGACTATGATCCATTAGTTTTTTATATAAAGAAACACCGCTGCCGCCCATTCTACCATCTTTTTCTATATCTGTGCATAGAAATCTAAAATAACCAAGAGATGTACACTTATCAATATAATCTTGAAGTTTTATGGGCGAAGATTCCATCCAACCGCCGTATTTTATCACCTCGTCCAGCACATCTATTGCGATCACAACTTGATCAGAACATTGATCTTTTCCACAAATTTCTTTACTCAATTCTTCCAAAAAACCTGGATTAGTTAATGCCATGGTTCCTACAATTATCCGCTGAAAACCAAGATCAATTAACTCTTTAACCTTGTCTATACTTCTAATTCCACCTCCATACTGTACTTTTATATCACCTCTTTTGATGGCTTTCATTACATAATCTTGGTTTGAGAAATCGCCTTTTGCACCATTTAAATCAATGATATGGACAAAATCTGTACCCTTAGAAGAGAAGATGTCAAGCATATCGTTTACAGAAACATCGTAAACTGTAGCTTGATCATAGTCGCCTCCACGAAG
>JBBQYA010000003.1:0-58259 GCA_038209155.1 Sphingobacteriales bacterium
GATTGAAAAATATCCGTATTGTCAATCTTTACATTTGTTGTTTATTAAATCATTGCACAATCAAGATAGCGTTCATTATTATTCCCAATTAAAACTATCTGCAGCTTACGCTATCAATCGAAAGCAATTGTATAATTTGGTGAACGATCCAAGTAATTCAGATCCTATTACCCAAGAAATATTATCTGATAATTCCATAAATTCTGATTTGAAAGTGGAAGAAAACTCTCAATCAACTATTATTAATCCAGAAATAAATATTGAGGAGAATATTGAATCAGAAATTATTGAACCAGAAATGGAGATTGAGGAGAATATTGAATCAGTAATTATTGAACCAGAAACGGATGTTGAGGAGAATATTGAATCAGTAATTGTGGAACCAGAAACGGATGTTGAGGAGAATATTGAATCAGTAATTATTGAACCAGAAACGGAGATTGAAGAGAAGATTGACTCAGTAATTATTGAACCAGAAACGGAGATTGAGGAAATCAATCAATCAACAGAGAATGAATTAGAAATAGGAGCTGAAAACACACAAGAAACAGAAAATTTAGAATTAAATTCAGAAAATGATCATTCAGAATTAGAAGTTTTGAAGGAAGAAGATTATTCGATTATTGATGAAAAAAATGCTGAAATAGAAAGTTTAAACACTGATAAGAACACAGATTTCTTTTTTGAAAATGAAGAGGAAGTCGAGAAAGCAGAAACTGAGAATACCATTGAAATACTTTCTGAAACAGAAAATGAAAGTGATTTAAACAGGATTGAACAACCAGAAGAATCAGAAAATACTTTTTCAACTGAAAGCAATTCTATTTCGACCGTTGAATCTGAAACAGAAATGGAGGAAGAAACAAAAGCTGAAAATCCTCATTCAAAATTTTATAATTCAATAAATGAATTTGAAGCTCAAAACAATGCATTTTTACTTTCTTCGGAATTAGAAAATGAATTAGAAAATGATAATTCAGATTTTATTCAAAATCAATTTCCAAAAAATGAAATTGAAAAAACAGAAACAGAAATTGAAGAGTCTTTACTTTTAAAACAAGAAACTCTTTCAGAAAATTCAAATTCTGAAGAAAGACAATTTGAAAGTGAAGAAGAATATGTCGATTCTATAAACTATTCACAAGAAATAGAAAAAACTACAGACCCTATTTTCATTCCTGATTTTCAAGCAACTTTTACTTTTTTGCAGTGGTTTCAACAAATAAAATCAAAGAACGAAACAATAGAAACCGATACAAATCAGCCTGAATTAAAAAAAAAAGAAGATTTGATGTTGGATAAATTGTATAGAGAAAATCTATTTCATTTATCTGCAGCCGATGTTTTATTAGGTGATGAGAAACAAACTATCGTATTTAATTTTTCAAAGAAAGAAGATGTTGTATTAGAAAAATTCATTCGAGAGGAGCCACACATGAAGCAATCTGATGATCGGAAAGTAGGTTCAGAGAATAAAGCACAAAAAAGCTCAGAAGAACAAGAATTGCCCGTTACGGAAACCTTGGCTAATATTTATTTTCAGCAAAAGCTATATGATAAGGCAATAGCAACCTACGAAAAATTAAGTTTGAAATTTCCAGAAAAAAGCACTTACTTTGCCACTCTTTTAAAAAAAATAGCAGAAAAAATTAATAATTAATTAAAAATGTACATTTTCATAACCGTCCTTACCATAGTAGTTTGTATTCTTTTAGTGCTAATAGTATTGGTTCAGAATCCAAAAGGTGGAGGATTATCTTCTAATTTCGCAAGTTCTACTCAAGTAATGGGAGTAAAGAAAACAGGAGATTTTTTAGAACAAGCTACTTGGGGCTTAATTATCACTTTGTTTGCTCTTACTTTGTCGCTTAATTTTTTCACACCACGAGCAGGAGATGGGACTCCAGAAAATTCCTTAATTCAAGAACAACTCGATAGAACAGAAGTTCCTAATCAAGCGACTCCAACTACTGCACCGGCAACTTCGCCTGCACCGGCACCAGCAGATTCAACAAAATAGAAACTTTAAACTTCCTCTAAAAGGGAGTTTTTTTTTGGACTTTCGGCTGACAAGCAACTGACAAAATTTAAGCATTAAATTTTATTCCAATGAAATTTTGTCAAATTTCATTCCTATATCTCTTAAATATTCGATTGGCACATTAACTGTTAACCTTAGATCATTCAATAAATAATATTAAAAATCAAATAAAACATGGCTTTAAACATTAAACCAATTGGCGATAGAGTAGTAGTAGAAGCTGCTACCGCAGAAACAAAAACCGCTTCTGGTATTTACATTCCAGATACAGCTCAAGAAAAACCAGTTCAAGGAACTATTGTAGCAGTTGGGACTGGAAAATATTCAGAAACTACTGGAAACCTAATTCCATCTGGAGTGAAAGTTGGAGATAAAGTTCTTTACGGTAAATATGGTGGTACAGAAATCACTTTTGAAGGAAAAGAATATTTGATCATGCGTGAAACAGATATTTACGCTGTTATCTAAAAATAAATCTTATTAAAATTTAAAACAAACAATCGAACAATAAACAAAATGGCAAAATCATTAAGTTATAATGTAGAAGCTAGAGACGCTCTGAAAAGAGGAGTTGATGCTTTAGCAAATGCAGTAAAAGTTACATTAGGTCCAAAAGGTAGAAATGTAATTATTGATAAAAAATTTGGTGCACCTTCTATCACTAAAGATGGTGTAACGGTTGCAAAAGAAATTGAACTAAGAGATCCTATTGAAAATATGGGTGCTCAAATGGTAAAAGAGGTAGCTTCTAAAACTGCAGATATCGCAGGAGATGGAACTACAACTGCTACTGTTTTAGCTCAAGCTATTGTTACCGCTGGAATTAAAAATGTAGCTGCTGGTGCAAATCCAATGGATTTGAAAAGAGGAATTGATAAGGCAGTTGCTGCTGTTGTTGCTAATTTAAAATTGCAGTCAAGAACTATAGGCGATGATAATAATAAGATTAAGCAAGTAGCATCTATTTCTGCTAATAATGATGAAGTGATCGGGTCTCTGATTGCAGAAGCAATGGGCAAAGTAGGAAAAGAAGGTGTAATCACAGTTGAAGAAGCAAAAGGTACTGAAACTGAAGTGAAAACGGTAGAAGGAATGCAATTCGACAGAGGATATTTATCGCCATATTTCGTTACCAATAGCGAAAAAATGGAAGTTGAATTAGAAAATCCATACATTCTTATTTATGATAAGAAAATTTCTTCTATGAAAGAATTGCTTCCAATTTTGGAAAAGCAAGTTCAAACAGGAAAGCCACTTTTAATTATTGCAGAAGATTTAGACGGAGAAGCTTTAGCAACTTTAGTTGTTAATAAATTAAGAGGATCATTGAAAGTTGCAGCGGTGAAAGCCCCAGGTTTTGGCGATAGAAGAAAAGCAATGTTAGAAGACATCGCAATTCTTACTGGTGGTACCGTAATTTCTGAGGAAAGAGGTTATAAACTAGAGAATGCTGAATTAAGTTATTTAGGCCAAGCAGAAAAAATCACAATAGATAAAGACAATACTACTATTGTAAATGGTTCTGGAGTGAAAGAAGATATTGCAGCTAGAGTAAATCAAATAAAAGCTCAAGTAGAAGCAAGTACTTCTGATTACGATAAAGAAAAATTGCAAGAACGATTGGCTAAATTGGCTGGTGGAGTTGCGGTTTTATATATCGGAGCAGCTACAGAAGTAGAAATGAAAGAAAAGAAAGACCGTGTGGATGATGCATTACATGCAACTCGTGCAGCAGTTGAAGAAGGAATCGTAGCAGGTGGTGGAGTAGCATATATTCGTGCAATTGAATCTATTTTAAATCTTAAAGGAGCAAATGAAGACGAAACAACTGGAGTTCAGATTGTAAAACGTGCTTTAGAAGAGCCTTTACGTCAAATAGTGGCTAATGCTGGAGATGAAGGAAGCATTGTAGTGCAAAAAGTGAAAGAAGGAAAAGACGATTTTGGTTATAATGCACGTACAGAGGTTTACGAAAACCTTATTGGTGCAGGAGTAATTGATCCAACTAAAGTGGCACGTGTAGCATTAGAAAATGCAGCATCTATTGCAGCTATGTTGTTGACAACAGAATGTGTAATTGCAGATGAGCCAGAAGAAGATAAAGGCCATAGCCATGGTGGTGGAATGCCAGGTGGAATGGGCGGTATGGGTGGAATGATGTAAATCATTTCCATACATCAATTAAAAAAGCCATCAGATTTGCTTCTGATGGCTTTTTTGGTTTAGTCAAAAAAATCAATTTACACTAATAACAAAGCTGGTTTTGTAGAAAGGTTACTTTATAGTTACAATAGAAACATTAGTAGCAATCTTTTGAACTATTAAATCTAATCTTTCAGATACTTCATTTGAAAATTTTTCTGATAGATTATAAAATGAGTTTGTTAAATCCAATGATGATTTTTTTGATTGTAAAATTAAACTAGTTAGCTCCTGATCTATTTCTGTTTTAATATAATTATATAAATTTTCGATATCGTTTGATACCTCTGGCTTAAACCATATTATAGCTTTTGCCTTTAAAATTTTGATCTCAATAAAATGTTTCCAAACATTTAGCTCATAATTAGATACGGCTTCCTCAAACTTTGAAAAATCAGATTTATAGGAGCATCCATCATAGGCAACTTGCTTGTAGGTAAATCTCCATTCCCAAACGGTTTTTGTAAAATCCTCTAAAATTTTTAATTGATTATTTCTTAATTCTGTTGCTCGATCAACTCTTTTTGAGAAGATTACTTCATAAGTTTTTAATAAAGATGGGATTAAAAAGCCTGCAATTAATCCACTAAAAATAAGAGATGGTAATTCCATAGAAATAACAAAATTTAAAAAATCAAAATTTTTGCGCTCTTAGTGAGTCCATAAACTACTTTGTATTAAATATTTAACCATGAATTCCACTGATTCATACAAATAAATTAACAAAAAAACTCTTTTTGCTCTTTTCGAAAAACTCGCTTAATTAGCATTAAAATCAACTTTCTAAGCGTTTCAATTAATTCGATTAAAATTTAAAACTCCTTTATCACTTCATCCAAATAAATTAAAATATCATTTGGTACTCCTTCTGTTCGAGATTCACTTCTTTTATTTCCCAAGCGAACCACAATCATATTTTCTGAGGGAATAATGAATAAATACTGACCGCCTAAACCTCTTGCATATTTTATTTGAACCCCATTTCTATTTATCAACCACCATTGGTAGCCATAGTAATCGGTTACTTTCCCTTCTTCATCTGGCAAAAGCGTTGGAGTAAATGAAGCAGCTAAATAGGCAGAATCTATTAATTGATCTCCATTAAAATTTCCATTTTGCAAAATCAACTTTCCTATTTTTGCTAGATCTCTGGCATTAGTGTAAAAGCAACAATACGCTTTTTCTATTCCATTTTCATGATCCAAACTCCACTGTGCAGATTTTTGAACACCCAGTTTTGACCATATTTTTTCAGAAGCATATTCGCTGAGGGTTTTTCCGGTTGCAGCAATCAGAATTAAACCTAAAATTTGAGTGTCGCCGCTTTTATATCTACTGATAGTTCCAGGGAGTTCAATGACGTTTAATTTTTTAATCATACTTACCAAATCGTTTCCGTAATAAGCCTCAGTGGTATAATTAAAAGGTGTGCTGTAACTTTCCATGAAATCTAAACCAGATGCCATTTGCAAAATATTTTTTATTGTAGTACCTGCTTTTTTGCCTTCTTTAAATTCTGGAATAAAATCACCAACTAATTGATCAATAGATTTAATTTTTCCTTCTTCTATCGCAATTCCAATTAATAAACTCACCACACTTTTGGTTATAGAAAATGGATTAGATAAAGTAGTGTCTTTATAATTATCCCAATATTCTTCATGCTGTATTGAATCATTTTTGATTACTAGAAATGCAACCGATTCATTTCTTTCTAAAGTTTTTCTTAATGAATCAGAAAGAGAATTTTTGTTATAATCATTTGATTTAGACCATTCTTGCTTAATATTTCCAGCTTTTACTTCTCGAATATTGAATAAATTTATATCATCTATTCCAACTTGCTGATAAATTAAAGCTTTATAAATATAAGTAGAGCCACTGGTAAAAATAAAAATATTAGCAATTAATAATACCAATAGAAAGCCCAGTAGAAATTTAACTCCAAAAGATAAATTTGTCATAATTAATTATAAATAAGTAAATTCAAGTAACTGAGATAAATGTTTTTTCAAAATTGGTTTTAGTTCTTCCATATCCACTTTTCTGCCTAATTCTTTTTCTAAACTCGTAACTGCTTTATCATCTATTCCGCATGGAATTATATGACTAAAATAAGACAAATCTGTGTTTACATTAAAAGCAAAACCATGCATGGTAACCCATCTACTACATCTAATTCCCATCGCACAAATTTTTCTAGCTTTTTCTAAGTTTTCAAAATCTATCCAAACTCCAGTAAGTCCTTCAATTCTGCCAGCAGAAATCTGGTAATCTTTGAGGGTAAGGATGATAGCTTCTTCTAATAAACGCAAATATTTATGAATATCTGTAAAAAAATGATCCAAATCTAATATTGGATACCCGACCAATTGGCCTGATCCGTGGTAAGTAATATCTCCACCACGATTTATTTTATAAAATTCAGCATCATGGTTTTTTAAACCTGATTCATCTAATAACAAATTTTCTAATTTTCCGCTTTTTCCAAGAGTATATACATGTGTGTGTTCACAAAAGATAAGGTAGTTTTTAGTTTCAATAGGGTTTTCTAAATTTCTATTGGCTGTTTTTACAGAAACAGTATGATCAAAAATTTCTTCCTGCTTTTTCCAAGCCCTTTGATATTCACAAATACCCCAATCCTGAAATTCTACTTTTGTCATGTATTCAAAACTATGGTTTTTATTATTTTGTTTAATATTAAAATATGAAGAAAATCAATTAATGTAAAGCTGCTTCTTAATCTCAGAGATAGTTTATTGATATATTGAATTCTAGCCAAGCATTTTTTCCAAGAAAATCGCAAAACCTCAAAATTTAAAACAACACCAAAACAAAACTCGCTTTCAAATTCACAAATCCTTTACAATAAATATCAAAAAAAAACCCTTGATTTCTCAAAGGTTTTTCTTATTCATCATAAGGTTAAATTATTCTTCCAACATTTCAAATGCTGGTTTTTTTGTTCCCTTATCGTAAACTCTCAATTTGCTTTTCATGTTTTTTCTAGCCACGTGAATTCTAGTTTTAACAGTCCCAATTGGAATTTCTAGGTGATCTGCAATCTCGTGGTATTTATATCCTTCAAAATACATATTGAAAGGTATTTTGTACTCATCTGCTAATGCATTTAAGGCTTCTTTTATATCTGCCATTACAAATTTAGCTTCGCCTTGATTTACAGTACTGCTGAATAATAAATGATTGGAAGGAATTTCATCTGACTTAGTTACAAAACTGTTTATTTTAACAATTCTTCTGTAATTATTGATGAAAGTGTTTTTCATGATGGTGTAAAGCCATCCTTTTAAATTCGTTCCTTCCTTAAATTTGTTGTAATAAGTTATTGCCTTCAACATGGTGTCTTGTACCAAGTCCTCGGCATCTGCCAAGTCATGTGTAAAGTGCAAAGCATACGTTTTTAGTGAAGTCGCCTGGCGAATTACTAATGTGTTGAATTCAATCTTTGTCATGTTGTTTAACTTTTTAAATTATTTCTTCCACAAAGATAACAAAGTTCAATCCACAAAAACAAATTTTGTTTAACTATTTTATCAAAAGGTTAAACATGATGTTTAAACATCGAATTTTTTTCTAAAAATAGGCTTTCTATACAAAAATTGAAGGTAAAGGATTGGATACATAAGTAAGTCTGTAAGAATAAGACCAGTAGAGAAGGTTATATCGTCTACTATTTTACTGCCATCTTGACTAAAATCAACACGGTGTACATGTTTCCACCTTTTGAGAAAAAACGGGAGTTTGATTCCCTGATCTACAAAAAAAATTCCTTTTTCATCTTTTCCATTGTCTATAATAAGGCTATTCCATTTTTGCTTAAAAAAAATGAAATCCAAAACCAAATGAACCTCGTCATTTTTGATGCAACCATCAAACCGTGTTAATTCTACTTTAATGCCTGGAGGTGCTAATGCCATAAATAACTCCTTATTGAATTGATTGATAACAATTTCAGGTTTCTGTTTTACAAGAGTAGCAATGTAGATTTTCATTTAAATTATATTTACTTCTCTTTCCAGTTTCACATCGAATTTTTCTTTCACCGAGTCTATTATTAAAGTAGAGAAATTAAAAATTTCCTTTCCGCTTGCTCCACCATGATTCACAATTACTAATGCTTGATTTTTCCAAGTTCCCGTATTTCCTAAGATTTTGCCTTTCCATCCACATTGTTCTATCATCCAACCGGCAGCAAGTTTGTAATTACCCCCCACTTCATAACTTACTATTTCTGGAAATTTATCTTTCAAATTTGCATGTTTTTGAGAATCAATAATTGGATTTTTGAAAAAGCTGCCCGCGTTTCCGATGGTTTTTGGATCTGGTAATTTAGCAACTCTAATTTCTGAAACTACTGTACTTATATCTTTTATACTGGGTTTATCTATTCCTCTATTTTCTAATTCAGAACTAATAGCTCCATAACTTGTGGTTAGGTTTTTTGATTTATTTAATTTAAAAGTTACTTGAGTGATAATATATTTCCCCTTTTTTTCTGTTTTAAATATACTATCGCGATAATCGAATTTACAATCACTATTTTTAAATTCAATAAACTCTCCTGTTGCGATTTCAAAAGCTCTGCATTGATAGAAAACGTCTTTCAGTTCCACTCCATACGCTCCAATATTTTGAATAGGAGATGCTCCAACTGTGCCGGGTATTAAACTTAGATTTTCTACACCACCGTAATTTTCTTCTACGCAAAAATTGACAAAAGAATTCCAATCAATTCCTGCACCAGCAATTACTAAAATTTCACCTTCTTGCTTTCTTACCTCAATTCCTTGAATAGTAATTTTTAAAATAAGCCCATTAAAATTTTGAGTAAAAAGCATGTTAGAACCGCCTCCTAATATTAAAATTGGCTGTTTTTCTAATTCCCCTGATTCATATAAATTTGTTAAATCATTTTCAGATTGTATAAGAACAAAACTTTCAGCTAAAGCATCTACACCAAAGGTGTTTAATTTTTTCAGTGACTGTTTTTTAAGAATTTTGGTCATTATTAAGTAATGAAATTTAATTAATTCTTTGCTTGAACTTGATATTTTTTGGATACGTATAATAATCCAAAAGATTCCGATGGTTTTTTTTCCAAAGATTTATGATGAATTTTATGAGCTCTTCTAATTCGTAATAAATAAGAATTATTTGTTTTAAAAGATTTAAATCTATTGTGCATAAATACATCATGAAATACAAAATAAATGACGCCATAAAGTGTAATACCAGCTCCAATCCAGAAATAAAAATCTAAATTATTTCTACCAGTAATCATCAAAAAAATTGCAGTTAGTGCGAAACTTAAACTAAAAATATCATTTAATTCAAACCAACCTTTTTTTTTGCCATGATGAGTTTTGTGAATCCTCCAAAGTATACCATGAAATAAATATTTATGTATGGCCCAAGAAAATAATTCCATTCCTACTACGGTGGCAACGATGATAAAAATAGCAATCAACATTTTTGTTGAATTAAATATGGATAGCTCTGTTGCCAGTTGCGGCTAGGCAAGCTTCTTTAAAAGCTTCCATGTAGGTAGGATGTGCATGACTCATTCTGCTGATATCTTCTGCACTTGCGCGAAATTCCATAGCAATTACTGCTTCAGCTATTCCATCTGCCATTCTTGGCCCTATCATGTGTACGCCCAATATTTCATCCGTTTTGGCATCAGCTAAAACTTTTATTAATCCATCAGTGTCCATACTTGCCCTTGCTCGTCCACTTGCTTTGAATGGGAATGAACCACTTTTGTATTCTATTCCTGCTGTTTTTAATTCTTCTTCTGTTTTACCCACGCTTGCTACTTCTGGCCAAGTATAAACTACATTCGGTATCAGATTATAATTAATGTGTGGTTTTTGTCCAGCTATAATTTCGGCTACAAAAGTTCCTTCATCTTCAGCTTTGTGGGCGAGCATTGCACCTTTTATTACATCACCTATTGCATAAACGCCTGGCACAGATGTTTCCAAATGTTCATTTACACTTATTTTATTTCCTCTTTCTTCGGTTTTAATCCCAATATTTTCTAATCCTAAACTTTCGGTGTATGCAGTTCTACCAACCGCAACTAAGCAATAATCACCTTCCAAAACTATTTCTTCTCCTTTTGCATTATCAGCTTTTACCATTACTGTTTGGTCTATTGTACTTACTTCTTTTACTTTATGGCTAAGCAAAAATTCCATACCAATCTTCTGTAAAGATTTTAATAATTCTTTTCCCATGGTTTTGTCCATAATTGGAATAATGCCGTCTAAATACTCCACAACCGTAACTTTAGAACCTAATCTTGAATAGATTGACCCAAGTTCAAGACCAATTACACCACCACCAATCAGTATTAAATGCTTAGGAATTTCACTTAATTTTAAAGCCTCTGTAGAAGTGATTATTCTTTTTTTATCTATCGTAACAAAGGGTAAAGTACTTGGCTTAGACCCAGTTGCAATTATAACTTTATCTGCTTCTATGGTTTGTTCATTACCATCTGAGCCAATTATTTTGATCGTATTCTTATTAATAAAAGAGCCCATTCCAAAAAATGAATCTATCTTATTTTTTTTAAACAAAAATTTAATTCCTTCAGTAGTTTGTTGTACTACATCATTTTTTCGGCTAATCATTTGTTTTAAATTCGCCTTTAATCCGCTTAATTCAATACCATGAGTTTTGAAAGTGTGACCAGCATTATAAAAATGCTCAGAAGAATCTAATAATGCTTTGGATGGAATACATCCTACATTCAAACATGTGCCCCCTAATGTGTCATATTTTTCAATACAAGCTGTTTTTAAACCCAATTGTGCGCATCGAATTGCTGCAACATATCCACCAGGACCAGAACCTATCACCACTACATCGTATTTCATATATTTTTATTAATCTAATTTAATTTTAATTGAACTGCTTTTTATTTAGTAAAGTGCTTAACGTATCCAAAAAATTATTTTTCTTGATTTTTCTTTTAATTCTTTAGTGTATCTAGCAGATTATTGATGGTTAATTTATTATTTAAATTTTAGTTGAAGTTTCTATTTCTTTATAAGAATTGTCAATTCAAAAAATTGAGATCAAATTTTTATTTTGTATTTCTGAGAAAACGAGAAATGTTTTGTGTTTGCATTTATAAATGGTTGAACTAGTAAAAGTCAAAATTAAGGCCATTCCCATAAAGTTTGGTGTAATCTCTGAGCCAGCAGTTTTTATTGTTTTAAGCTGAATTTTCAAATGTGCGATGGACATAGTTTTAATCATAATCTTGCTTTAGCCCGGATTGTAGCGGCATCCTTTTTTGCTTTCTACTTTTTATATTTTGGATAAACTTTCCGCAAAAAAGATACAGCGAAAAGCCGGAATTGCTTCAAAAACTTTTTATTTTTATTCTTAACTATAACTTCCATTATATTAAAGTAAATAAAATTAAGAAGCTGGTTGAGTTTCCTTATTCATTTTTTCAAATTCTCTTATCAACTCTTCTGGAGATTTATTTAAATTTTTTAAAGAAGCTTCTGCATCTTTTCTTAATGGATTTTCTGGATAAGTTTCAATGAATTTCTTGTAGTATTCTCCAGCTTTCGCCAAATTGTTCATACTAGTTTCTGAAATAAAACCACAAAGAAACATGCTTTCTGGTGCTCTTTTATATTTTGGATACTTGGTAAAAACTTTTTCAAATAACGTGATTGCCTCTACATATCTTCTTCTACCATTGGTGATTTCAGCTGCTTTAAAAATATATTCTGGAGTTTCCTTAGCATCTGGATATTTTTCCGCGAATTCCAAATATTGAATCAGCAACTTATTCGCAATTGTATCGTTGATTTCCAACTCTTTAGTAATGGTTTTCTTTTCCATTTCTACTATGGCACTCATCGATTTTTTCTTTTCTGTATTGCAAGAACTTAGCACGACCAACAGGGTCATTAATATTAGTAAATTGATTTTTAGATTCATTTCAGTATTAAATTCATGCAAAAATAGGCATTCCCAAAATACTTTCAGAATTATTTCATTCTGCATATTTCTGTATCTTGCCCGCTTGCAAATTATTTAGACTATGAAAACATCTTTTGATTTTGAAAAACCTATCGGCGAATTATTTGATCAAATAGAGCGAGTAAAACAGGTGGGTGAAAAAACCAAAGTAGACGTTTCCGCTACCGTAAAGGAATTGGAGGATAAATTGGTTAAAACCAGAAAAGACGTTTATAAAAATCTAAACGGGTGGCAAAAAGTTCAAATGTCTCGGCATCCCGACAGACCTTATACATTACAATACATTGATCTAATCACAGATGATTTCATTGAGCTGCACGGCGATAGAACGGTGAAAGATGATAAGGCAATCGTAGGCGGTGTTGCTACCATTAATGGTCAAGCAGTTATGATTATTGGTCATCAAAAAGGTGCAAATACTAAAATGAGACAATTTAGGAATTTTGGAATGGCGAATCCAGAGGGATATAGAAAAGCACTAAGGCTGATGAAAATGGCAGAGAAATTTAATCTTCCTGTCATTACATTTATAGACACTCCTGGCGCATACCCGGGTTTGGAAGCAGAAGAAAGAGGCCAAGGAGAAGCTATTGCCAGAAATTTATTAGAAATGTCCGTTTTAAAAGTTCCAATTCTTTGTTTTATTGTTGGAGAAGGAGCTTCTGGAGGCGCATTGGGAATTGGCGTTGGAGATCGGGTTTATATGTTAGAATTCACTTGGTATTCTGTTATTTCACCAGAATCGTGTTCTTCTATTTTATGGAGAACTTGGGATTACAAAGAAAGAGCTGCTGAAGTTTTGAAATTAACTGCTGATGACATGTTGCAAAACAAATTGGTAGACGGTATTATTAAAGAACCACTTGGAGGAGCTCATAATAATGCAGCAGAAATGGCAGAATCATTAAAAAAGCAAATTTTAAAAGATTTAGCAGAGCTAAAAGAAAAAAATCCTCAAAGCTTGGTAGCAGAGAGGATTAATAAATTTTGTTCTATGGGCATGGTCACAGAACTATAAATACTAAATAGTAATTAGTTATTTTTAAAGTTTAATGCAATTTTATTAGGTCAAAGTAGTAAATGAATGCTATTATGCACTCATCTGTTTGTTGCTAAACGAAGATTCGTAAGTGTTTAGCATTTCTAATAATTCGGTTGTCAATTGCTGAGCTAATTCAAACTGGCTATTGGTTTTGGCAATATGGATCAATTTACTGTATAAATCCAAACCGAAAGAAATATCCCATTTGTACAATTTCTTAAAAGATTTACTTACTTCTTTATAATAAGCTATTTCATCTTTTATTTTTGTTGCAAAATGTTTAAGCAAATGATTTCCCTCGTTGTAGTGATCATGAAGATAAAATTCTAAGATTTTTTCGACACATCGCTCAGGATAATTACTTAAAAAAAGATTGGTATTCTTAAATTCGTGTGTGAAAGCAAAAAGTAAATCTTCCAGTTTTTCCGCAGGAGTATAAACTGCCGCTGGATTAAGTTCCTTTATTAGAACATTGTTATTTTTCATAAACCATTAAATTAATAAGTCTTATTACGCATTCTATTTTCTTAAAGTTCTGTTTATTTTCAAATTGTTTTTTAATAAAACGGATAAACGCAAAAAAGGAGCTTAACAGCTCCTTTTAAACATATTATTATTAATTCTATCTTAGCTTAGTTTCCAGTTCTTTTAATCTTTTGTCCAAACTTGCAGAAACTTGAGGCTGATTATAAGCCTTACTTATACGTGTAAGTTCTTGCATGATTGATAATCCATATTGAATTTCTCTACTATACTGCTGCATTTTTTTACCTTTTAAAGAATAATAATAATTTAAATCTCCTTCTATATGAGTAGCAGCTCTATTCAACAAATCATTTGCCTTGGCTGGATTCTCAGCTTGATAATAAATTTCGGCCATTTGAAAATCAAGAATAGTCGTATTCATTTCTTGTTTATCAATTGGTAATACTTCCTCAGCTTTTGCCAAAACTTTCAATGCAGAATCTTTTTTACCTTCAGCCATTAGTTGATTAGCTAATTGATAAAAATAATTTTTCAATACCGTAGTCATTCTAGCAGATTCTGGATCTATATAAACTCCACCATTTAAATTTCCCCATTTAAATTTATTCATCACATTATCATACATCACTTTAGTGTTTACTTTGCCGACACTTCCTCTACTAGTATTTGGATCTGCTTTATTTGGAACTAAGCGGTAGGCAAGTCCATCCACTTCGAAGTAATCTTCCAATCCAAAGAAATTATCGGCACCGATGGTAACTGCAAAGTATATTGGTCGTTTCCAATTATTATTAGCAATGATATCTAAAACCATTAAATCATTTTTATAAAGCCCATCTTTTTTGAGTTCCCATCTCACTCTATTTGAAGATAATGTGTCCGAGGCATTGCTGGAACCTGTATTTCCGGCTAAACTTAATTTTTTGGTAGGTAAAAAGTTAATATAATCGCCATTTCTGGTTTGCAGTTGTGCTTCCCGATTATCGCTTCCCATGAAATCGGTTACTTCTTTTAAGTCTGCGTACCCATTAATTTTCATATCATAAAATGGAACATAATCTCTTAAACCAGTGACAATTTTAGCTGGAGAATAAGAAAAGTTGATACCTTCAGAATCATTCATTTTTAAACGATGTTGATTGATATACCAATCTGTACCCAATAAACTTAAATTTACCAATCGGATGTCTTTTCTTATTCCTTCTACTTCTTGAGCATACCAAAGCGGATAAGTATCATTATCTCCCATGGTAAATAATATGGCATTTGGGGCACAAGAATTTAAATAATTACTGGCTAGATCTCTTACAATAGTTCTGTTTGATCGGTTATGATCATCCCAATTTTCTGATGCCATCAATACTGGAGCCGCTATCATACAAATACCTGTTGCCAAGCCAGCCGCCGCAATTCCAGTTATTTTTGTTTTGAAAAAATCAAATAATGCCAATACTCCAAGCCCTATCCAAATAGTAAAGGCATAAAATGATCCTGCATATGCATAATCTCGTTCTCTTGGCTGATATGGGGTTTGGTTTAAGTATAAAACAATGGCCAAACCAGTGAAAAAGAAAAGCAAAGCAACTACAGTAGCATCTTTCTGTTTCTTACGGAAATGATATACTAAACCAACAATTCCTAAAATAAGTGGTAAAAAGTATAGTTTATTATTGGCTTTATTTTCTGAAATACTAGGTGGTAAATTGTCCTGACTTCCTAATCTCATTGCATCAAGCGGTTTAATTCCACTTATCCAATTGCCTTCAGTCGAATTTCCTATTCCTTGAATATCATTCTGCCTACCCGCAAAATTCCACATAAAATAGCGTAAATACATATATCCTATTTGATAAGAAAATAAGAAACTTATGTTATCGGCAAAAGTTGGACTTTTTCCTGCTGGAATATTTAACCAACTTTTATAAAAACTCACATGCGATGCTTGATCTGCACTAAAAATTCTAGGTAATATCGTTTGTTGGTTTTTTTCAAATATTCTAATTCTCTTTTTACCTATTTCTTCATAGCGAGTATTCCCTTTTCGATACATCATTTCTCCTTCTTTCTCATCTATTACTTTGGCAGTAAAATTCTGACCATATAATAAAGGTCTCTCACCATACTGCTCACGATTTAAATATCCTAAAAAGCTATACACATTATCTGGGCTACTATTATTCAAAACCGTATTTGCTTTGGCTCTAATTATTATCATAGAATAGGATGAATAGCCAATAATAATAAAGGTCAAACATAGAATGGCTGTATTCATGATCGCATGATTTTTCTTTACAGAATACATTAAACCATATACAATACTTCCTATTAATATAATAGCAAATAATATAACTCCAGATCCAAAAGGTAAACCTAAGCCATTCACAGCCAATAAATCAAAACTAGCTGCTAAAGAAACCACACCAGGTATAACTCCATATTGCACAAATCCTAGAATAAGTATAGAACCAATGGCAGTGTAAATTATCCCCTTTGTACTTGTCTCATATTTTTTAAAATAGTAAACAAATGCCAAAGCTGGGATTGCCAATAAGTTCAATAAATGGACTCCAATAGATAATCCCATTAAATAAGCAATGAAAATCAACCATTTATCGGCATGCTTTGCATCACTTTCATTTTCCCATTTTAATATTGCCCACATTACTACCGCAGTACATAAAGATGACATAGCATAAACTTCAGCTTCCACTGCCGAAAACCAAAACGTATCTGACCAAGTATAAGCTAATGCACCAACTAAAGCACTTCCCATAACCGCTATAATATTTGCAGTTGTGTAATCTTCCTCTGTTTTCATTAATAACTTTCTTCCAAAAGCACTAATAGTCCAAAACAAGAAAAGAATTGTGCTAGCACTTACCAAACCAGAACTAAAATTAGCAAAATAAGCTATTTGAGAAGTATCGGATCCTGCCAATAAAGTAAACATTCTTACAATCATTAAAAATAATGGAGCACCTGGCTGATGCACTACTTGAAGTTTATAAGCTGCAGCGATAAATTCGCCACAATCCCAGAAACTGGCGGTTTGTTCTAATGTTAATGTATAAGTTACAGCAGCAAACAGAAAAGCTACCCAGCCGAAAATGTTGTTTATTCGTGTGTAATTGGTCATCATAAAAGATAAAAGAATGAATTTTAAAAAACGTCCGAAGATAGTATTTATTTATACGATACAATATTGAGACAAGAAAATCCAGTGTAAATCATTCTTTACAATTGATTATCAGTTTTATGGAGTTTAAAATTTCTTTTGAAACATTGATTTTGAAAATTGTATCTATTAATTATAAAAGAAAAATTTGACTATTAATTTTAGTTTTTTACATTTGCACCTCGTTAGAAAAAAATGTTTTTCTTAACTGTCCGATAGTGTAACTGGCAACACGTCTGGTTTTGGTCCAGAAGAGTCTAGGTTCGAGCCCTAGTCGGACAACTTTAACGGTTGCAGTTTTGTAATCTGGGGAATGGAAGGTTGATCTTGTTTTTAATAGTTAAAATTGATTGAACCTAGTTAAACCTAATATAAACGAATTGCTTACCCACAAATAATGCTTTCTCGCTTCAACGCAATTAAATTGTTCTCTGGAACAGCCACAAGTCAGCTCGCTGAAAAAATTGCATCCAACAGTCAGGTGAAATTAGGTGATCTTACCATCAGTCGCTTTAGCGATGGAGAAATTCAGCCTAGTTTTAATGAGTCTGTTCGCGGTTGCGATGTTTTTCTTATTCAATCTACAAGTGCGCCAGCAGATAATTTAATGGAGCTTTTATTAATGATTGATGCAGCCAAGAGAGCATCAGCACATTATATAATCGCTGTAATTCCTTATTTTGGTTTAGCTCGTCAAGATAGAAAAGATAAACCAAGAGTTTCTATTGGTTCTAAATTAGTTGCTAATTTATTGTCTGCTGCTGGAGCAAATAGAGTAATGACAATGGATTTGCATGCAGCTCAAATTCAAGGTTTTTTTGATATCCCGGTAGATCATTTAGATGCTTCTGTAATTTTCATACCTTATATAAAGAGCTTGCAATTAAAAAATTTAACCATTGCAGCACCAGATATGGGTGGTACACATAGAGCTCGAGTTTTTGCAAAAGCCTTAAATGTAGAAATGGTTATTTGCGATAAAACTCGAAAAAGAGCAAATGAAATAGAATCCATGACAGTAATCGGAGATGTAGAAGGCATGGATATTATTTTAGTAGATGATATTTGCGACACAGCAGCTACACTTTCTAAAGCAGCAAAATTAATAAAAGAAAAAGGTGCAGCATCTGTAAGAGCAGTTTGTACACACCCAGTCCTTTCTGGTAAAGCGTATGAAAATATTCAGAACTCTGATCTTACTGAATTAATTGTTTGTGATACAATTCCAGTAAAACAGATTTGCGAAAAAATTAAAGTGCTCTCAGCAGCAGATCTTTTTTCTAAAGCTATTGCCAATGTAAACGAACATGGATCGGTAAGTGATTTATTCAAAATCTCTGATACCTTCCAACCAACCATTCATTTTTAATCAATTAAACAATTATATAAATAACAAACAATGAAATCAATAGCTATTAGCGGTTCTCTTCGTGAGAACGTAGGGAAAAGAGATGCTAAAGAATTGCGTTACGAAGGTAGAGTTCCATGCGTATTGTATGGTGGCGATACTCAAGTGCATTTTGCTGCATTCGCTTCAGATTTAAAAAATCTAGTTTACACTCCAGATGCTCTTTTTGTAAATCTGGATATCGAAGGAAAAAAATATCAAGCAGTAATGCAAGATTTACAATTCCATCCAGTTACAGATCTAGTTCTTCACATCGACTTTATGGAAATGTTTCCAGACAAAATGTTGGTAATGGATCTTCCAGTAAAATTAACAGGAGTTTCACCAGGTGTTAAAGTCGGTGGAAAATTAATCCAAAAACAAAAAAGATTAAAAGTTAAAGGATTACCTAAAAATTTCACCGATACAGTAGAAGTTAATATTGATCAATTGGAATTAGGAAAAGCAATTCGAGTGGGAGATATTACTTTGAAAAACTTGGAAATCATCAATTCAAAAGCAGATACGATCGTTACTGTTGCATCATCTCGTGCTTTGAAAGAAGCTGAAACTGCTGCTAAGAAATAAGTAAAGTTTTTAAATTACAAAAAATGGTAACCCTAATAATATAGGTGTTACCATTTTTTTTAATAAATAGAACATAGCAATTACTAAAGCTCTTTGACACGGATATTATGATAGTTATATCATCAGATTTCTAATCAAAAACTGCAAAATCAATTACATTTTCAACGTCAATACTTTATTAAATAAATTATAATCTATTCTAGTCTATTTTAGTTTTTCTGATACATGTGATGGAATCTAAGATTAAAAAACTTTGAAATTTTAAATAGCAAAACTTTATACAGATAAAAAAATCTTGAATAGATTTGTGTTTCAAGGCTGTTTGAAATAATAGAGCCTTACAATCAGAACAAAACGATCATGAAATACTTAATTGCTGGACTTGGAAACATAGGTTCAGAGTATAAAAGCACTCGCCACAACATTGGTTTTATGATTGCAGATAAATTAGCCGAAGAAGCAGGATCCATTTTTAGTACAGAAAAATATGCTCACTACACAAGCATAAACTACAAGTCGAGAACACTTCATATCATAAAACCTACTACGTATATGAATTTAAGTGGAAAGGCAGTCTCATATTGGTTGCAGCAATTAAAAATCACACCGGAAAACATGTTGGTTTTGGTAGATGATATTGCTTTGCCTTTTGGTGCATTAAGATTAAAGCCAAAAGGCAGTGATGCAGGGCATAATGGATTAAAAGACATTCAAGCAACATTAGGAAATAATAATTACCCACGAATTCGATTTGGCATCGGAGATAATTATACCAAAGGGCATCAAGTAGATTATGTGCTTGGGTCTTTCACCAAAGATGAGCAGTCGGAATTACCTTTTCTGATGGATAAATCTGTTGAAATGATTAAGAGTTTTGCAACAGCAGGAATAGAAATCGCCATGACAAATTTTAATAAATAGCATATCAATGCATAAGAAGCCATTTTTCGCCCTTTGAATAGGAAAGAATTAATTCATAAAAATTTTTCAAATCAGCTATTGCGAATTAAAATTTAGTTGCTACCTTTGCAGTCCTCGCACGAAAACGGGCGGAAACAAATAAAATAAACGATAAAAAGATAAAATGCCTACTATCCAGCAATTAGTCCGAAAAGGAAGAGTATCACTTGTAGATAAAAGCAAATCACCTGCATTAGATTCCTGTCCACAAAGAAGAGGAGTTTGTACACGTGTATACACTACCACTCCAAAAAAGCCAAACTCTGCGATGCGTAAGGTAGCCAGAGTTCGTCTTACAAATGGTAAAGAAGTAAACGCTTACATTCCAGGAGAAGGTCACAATTTGCAAGAACACTCTATAGTTTTAATTAGAGGAGGAAGAGTAAAAGATTTACCAGGAGTAAGATACCACATTATCCGTGGTGCATTAGATACTTCAGGAGTAGATGGAAGAAATCAGCGTCGTTCCAAATACGGAACTAAACGACCGAAGCCAGGAGCAGTAGCAGCAACTAAAAAAACAGTTGCTAAAAAGAAAAAATAACGATTACCCAATTAATAGCAATAAAGTAATTATTAGTAATACTTAGTAATGAGAAAGTCAAAACCAAAAAAGCGAATCATTTTACCAGATCCAAAATTCAATGATGTAATGGTAACTCGTTTTGTGAACAACTTAATGTATGATGGTAAAAAGAGTACAGCTTACAGTGTATTCTATGGTGCTTTAGAATTGATCGAAAAGAAAACAAGTGAAAGTGGTGTTGAGACTTGGAAAAAAGCTTTAAATAACATTATGCCAGGGGTAGAAGTGAAAAGTAGACGAGTTGGAGGTGCAAATTTTCAAGTGCCTACAGAAGTTAGACCAGAAAGAAAAATTGCCTTGGGAATGAAATGGATGATTACTTACGCTCGTAAGCGTGGAGAAAAAACCATGACAGATAAATTGGCTGGTGAAATTATTGCAGCTTCAAAAAATGAAGGTGCGGCAATTAAGAAAAGAGAAGATACTCATAAAATGGCTGAAGCGAATAAAGCATTCTCTCATTTTAGATTTTAATATAAACTAATTCAATACTACTCCTGATCATGTCGAGAGATTTAAAATATACACGTAACATAGGAATTGCAGCTCATATTGATGCAGGTAAGACCACTACTACAGAGCGTATTCTTTACTATTCTGGGGTAAGTCACAAAATTGGTGAAGTGCACGAAGGTGCTGCAACAATGGACTGGATGGCTCAGGAGCAAGAAAGAGGAATTACAATTACCTCTGCAGCTACAACTGTTTTTTGGAACTATAGAGATAATAAATACCAAGTAAACGTAATTGATACTCCAGGACACGTTGATTTTACAGTTGAAGTAAATCGTTCATTAAGAGTATTAGATGGATTAGTGTTTTTGTTTTCAGCAGTTGACGGTGTTGAACCTCAATCTGAAACTAATTGGAGATTAGCAAATAACTACGAAGTACCTAGAATAGGATTTGTAAATAAAATGGATCGTGCTGGAGCTGACTTTCTGATGGTAGTTAAGCAAGTTAGAGACATGTTAGGCAGCAATGCGGTACCTCTTCAAATACCAATCGGTGCTGAAGAAGGATTTGAAGGCGTTGTCGATTTAATTAATTTTAGAGGTATTGTTTGGAATGAGCATGATAAAGGAATGACTTTTAGAGAAGTTCCTATTCCTGATGATTTAGTAGATGAAGCTAAAGAGTGGAGAGAGAAATTATTAGAATCAGTAGCTGATTATGATGAGTCGTTGATGGAAAAATTCTTTGACAATCCTGAATCAATCACAGAAAGAGAAATTTTGGATGCTCTAAGAAAAGCAACTCTTGATGCTAAAATAGTTCCAATGGTTTGTGGTTCATCTTTCAAAAACAAAGGTGTGCAAACCATGCTCGATTATGTAATGGAATTACTTCCTTCTCCCTTAGATTCAAAAGGAGTTGTTGGAACAAATCCGGATACAGGAGAAGAGGTTGTGGTTAAACCAGATGTGAAAGCTCCTTTTGCAGCTTTAGCTTTTAAAATTGCAACTGATCCATTTGTAGGTCGACTATGTTTTATAAGAGTTTACTCAGGTAATTTAGATGCTGGATCTTATGTATACAACGCAAGATCAGAAAATAAAGAAAGAATTTCCCGAATTTTCCAAATGCATGCTAACAAGCAAAATCCAATTCCAAATGTAGGAGCGGGAGATATAGCAGCTGTAGTTGGATTTAAAGATATTAAAACAGGAGATACATTATGCGACGAAAAACATATTGTAGTGCTAGAAGCAATGGATTTTCCAGAACCAGTTATTGGTTTAGCTATTGAGCCAAAAACTCAAGCAGATATGGATAGACTTGGAATGGCTTTAGGAAAATTAGCGGAAGAAGATCCTACCTTTAAAGTCCAGACAGATGCAGATAGTGGTCAGACTATTATTTCTGGAATGGGTGAACTCCACCTAGATATTATCATGGATCGATTGAAACGTGAATTTAAAGTCGAAGTAAATCAAGGTGCACCACAAGTTGCATTTAAAGAAGCAATTACTGGAACTATCACACACAGAGAAGTTTACAAAAAACAATCAGGTGGTAGAGGTAAGTTTGCTGATATCTCATTAATTATTTCACCAATTGACGCGGGTAATACAGGCTTACAATTTGTAAACGAAATCGTCGGTGGATCTATTCCAAAAGAATTTATTCCATCAGTAGAAAAAGGATTAAAAGCTGCAATGGTGAACGGTATTCTTGCAGGATATCCAATTCAGGATATGAAAGCAAGATTAATTGATGGTTCATTCCATGCGGTCGATTCAGATTCATTATCATTCGAAATTTGTGCTCGTTCTGCTTTCCGTGAAGCTTTACCAAAAGCAAAACCAGTATTGATGGAGCCGATTATGAAAGTAGAAATCATTACACCTGAAGAGAATATGGGAGATGTAATGGGCGATATGAATAGAAGAAGAGGGCAATTACAAGGGATGGATACTCGAGCTGGGGCTCAAGTAATTAAAGCTCAGGTACCTCTTTCAGAAATGTTTGGTTATGTAACACAGTTAAGAACAATTACTTCTGGACGTGCAACATCAACTATGGAATTTTCGCATTATGCTGAGGCTCCAAAAGCAGTTCAAGAAGAAGTAATAGCAAAAGCAAAAGGTAGAACAGTAAACGCATAACATAACAGGTTGAAAATAGCTCTAACCTGCTATTTAAAATAAAAAAATAATGAGCCAAAGAATTAGAATTAAACTTAAGTCCTACGATTACAATCTGGTAGATAAATCTGCTGAGAAAATCGTAAAGACAGTAAAACCTACGGGTGCTGTGGTTAGTGGTCCAATTCCATTACCAACTGAGAAATCAATTTTTACGGTTTTGCGTTCCCCGCACGTAAATAAAAAAGCACGTGAACAGTTTCAAGTGTGTACTTACAAACGTCTTCTAGACATTTACAGTAGCACTTCAAAAACGGTAGATGCTTTAATGAAACTGGAATTGCCAAGTGGAGTTGAGGTTGAGATCAAAGTATAGTTAAAATTAGAGGATTAATAAATTAAAAATGTCTGGAATAATAGGTAAAAAAGTAGGAATGACCAGTATCTTCGGTGCCGATGGTAGAAATTTACCATGCACACTTATCGAAGCTGGTCCTTGCGTAGTTACGCAAGTAAAAACCTTAGAAAAAGACGGATATACAGCTATTCAAGTTGGATTTGACGAGAAGAAGGAAAAAAATACTTCTAATCCGATGAAAGGTCACTTTGCGAAAGCAGGAACCACACCAAAGAGAAAGCTAGTAGAATTCACACACTTTACAGAAGAAAAAAATGCAGGAGATGTTATCACAGTTGATGCGTTTGCCGAAGGAGATTTCGTAGATGTAATAGGTACTTCAAAAGGTAAAGGTTTTCAAGGAGTTGTAAAAAGACATGGATTCGCAGGAGTCGGTGGAGCAACTCACGGTCAGCATAATAGATTGAGAGCACCAGGTTCTTTGGGAGCATCATCCTGGCCATCAAGGGTATTCAAAGGAATGAGAATGGCCGGAAGAATGGGCGGTGATAGAGTGAAAGTTCAGAACCTTGAAATACTTAAAGTATATACTGAGCAAAATCTAATTGTAGTAAATGGTTCTATTCCAGGCGCTAAAGGTTCTTACGTAATTTTGGAGAAATAAGAGATGGAAATCAATATACACAACATAGAAGGAAAAGAAACCGGAAATAAGGTTACACTATCTGATGCAATCTTTGGGATTGAACCTAATGATCACGCAATTTATTTGGATGTAAAGCAATTTCTTGCTAATCAAAGACAAGGAACTCATAAATCTAAGCATAGAGGAGAAATCTCAGGATCTACCCGTAAATTAAAAAAGCAAAAAGGAACAGGTGGTGCAAGAGCAGGAAGTATAAAATCTCCTCTTATGAAAGGTGGAGGTAGAGTTTTCGGACCACAACCAAGAGATTATAGTTTCAAGTTGAATAAAAAACTTAAAGTTGTTGCTAGAAAGTCTGCTCTTAGTTATAAGGCAACAGAAAATAGCATTATTGTTTTAGAAGATTTTAATTTAACAGCTGCAAAAACAAAAGAATTTACAGCAATACTTGAAAATTTAAAATTAACAGGAGCTAAGACATTGTTTTTAACCTCGGATCTAGATAAAAATATGTATTTGGCGAGCAGAAATTTAAGCAAAACGAAAGTGATGCCTGCCGCTGATTTAAATACGTACGATTTATTAAATGCTGGTAAACTAGTACTTACAACCAGCTCAATTAAACTTATAGAGGAGGCTTTCGAGAAATAATATGGATATTCTTAAAAAACCAATATTGACAGAAAAGCTTACTGCACAAGGTGAGAAAGCTAATGTTTACGGATTCATTGTTGATCCAAAAGCAAATAAAATAGAGATTAAGAAAGCGATTGAACAAATGTATGGAGTTTCTATTCTATCCATTAATACCATGAGATATATTGGTAAGTTGAAATCGAGAAATACAAAAAAAGGTATGGTAACAGGACGAGCGGCCGCTTTCAAAAAAGCAATCGTTTACTTGGAAAAAGGAAATACCATTGATTTTTATAACGCATTATAATTATGGCAGTTAAACGATTTAAACCGGTTACCCCCGGCACACGATTTAGAGTTGATAGTACTTTTAGTGAGATCACGGCTTCAAAACCTGAGAAATCATTAGTTGAAGCAGCCAATACACGTTCTGGTGGTAGAAATAATACCGGAAAAATGACCATGCGTCAAATGGGTGGTGGTCACAAGCAAGCTTATAGAATCATCGATTTCAAAAGAAACAAAGTAGATATTCCTGCAATTGTTAAAACGATTGAATACGACCCAAATAGAACAGCTCGTATTGCACTTTTAGCATATGTTGACGGAGAAAAGAGATACATCATTGCTCCTCAAGGATTAAAAGTAGGACAAACAGTTATTTCAGGTGAGAATGTTGCTCCAGAAGTTGGAAATGCATTAACCTTAAAATATATTCCGCTTGGTTCTTTAATTCACAACATTGAATTAAACCCAGGTCAAGGAGCATCCTTATCAAGAAGTGCTGGCGCTTATTGCCAATTAGCTTCAAGAGATGGAAAATACGCTTCTATTAAATTGCCATCTGGCGAAATAAGAATGATTCTTCAGTCGTGTATGGCTGCAATTGGAATAGTTTCTAATAGTGATCATTCAAGTGAAGTATTAGGAAAAGCAGGAAGAAAAAGATGGTTAGGAAGAAGACCAAGAGTAAGACCAGTAGCAATGAATCCGGTAGATCATCCAATGGGTGGTGGAGAAGGTAGAGCTTCTGGAGGTCATCCAAGATCAAGAAATAATATTTTGGCTAAAGGCTTTAAAACTAGAAATAAAAAGAAGGCTTCAAACCGTTACATTACTGAGGGTAGAAAAAAATAATGGCACGTTCAATTAAAAAAGGTCCTTATATCGATTACAACCTTGAGCGAAAAGTTGTAGCTCAAAATGATATAGTAAAGAAGACTGTAATTAAAACCTGGTCAAGAAGATCAATGATTTCTCCGGATTTCGTTGGATTAACCTTCGCAGTCCACAATGGAAATAAGTTTATTCCTGTTTATATAACAGAAAACATGGTTGGTCATAAATTAGGAGAATTTTCACCTACTCGTACGTTTAGAGGTCACTCTGGCGACAAGAAAAAATAAGTAAGAAATGGAAGCAGTTGCTAAACTAAACGATTGTCCTTCGTCACCCCGCAAAATGCGATTGGTGGTAGATCTGATTCGAGGTGTCGAAATCCAGAAGGCATTACATATATTAAAATACAACCCCAAAGAGGCATCTTTAAAACTTGAAAAGCTATTATATTCCGCTATCAAGAATTGGGAAACTAAAAACGAAGGTTCTAGAATTGATGATAGTAATTTATTCATCAAGGAAATATTCGTAGATGGTGGGCGCCAATTAAAGCGACTACGACCTGCACCACAAGGTAGAGGTCATAGAATCAGAAAAAGATCCAATCACATTACCTTAGTGGTGGACAGCAAAGTGGACAATAAAATGATTGAAACTACTAACTAATCAGATAATGGGACAAAAAGTAAATCCAATAGGAGTAAGATTAGGTATAATTAAAGGTTGGGATTCTAACTGGTTTGGTGGCAAAAAATATGCAGACAAATTAGTTGAAGATGAAAGAATTAGAAAATATATCTCAGCGCGTATTGCCAAAGGAGGAATTTCTAAAGTAGTAATTGAAAGAACTTTAAAGAGAATAACCATTACTATACACACAGCTAGACCAGGAATTGTAATTGGAAAAGGTGGAACTGAAATAGATAAAGTAAAAGAAGAGTTAAAGAAGATCACTAAGAAGGATGTTCAAATCAACATATTTGAAATTAAACGCCCGGAATTAGATGCTCAATTAGTTGGCGAAGGTGTTGCGAAGCAATTAGAAGCAAGAATTTCGTTCAGAAGAGCAATGAAAACTTCAATAGCTTCTACAATGAGAATGGGTGCAGAAGGAATAAAAATAATGTGTTCAGGAAGATTGGGTGGTGCAGAAATGGCAAGATCAGAACAATACAAAGAGGGAAGAACGCCTTTACATACACTTAGAGCAGATATTGATTATGCATTAGCAGAAGCACAAACTACCTATGGTAAAATAGGTGTTAAAGTTTGGATTTGTAAAGGTGAAGTTTTCGGAAAAAGAGATTTATCTCCAAACATAGGTCAGTCATTGGCAGGTGCAGGTGAAAAGGCTGGTCCAGGTCAAGGTGGAATGAAATCAGACAGAGGAGATCGTGGAGAAAGAGGTGGTTTCAATAAAGGTGGTGATAGAGGAAAAGGTGGACAAGGTGGAGCTCCAAGTGCAAATAGAGGCAAGGGCGGCCCAAGACGTTAATATTTACAAAAAGATTATTTTAGAAGGCATATCATGTTACAACCTAAAAGAACAAAGTTTAGAAAGATGCAGAAAGGTAGAATGAAAGGATTCGCAAAACGCGGAGCTGAACTTTCATTTGGTACATTCGGAATCAAATCTTTGGAAGAATGCTGGATTACCAGTAGACAAATTGAAGCAGCTCGAATTGCGGTAACTCGCTTTATGAAAAGAGAAGGTCAAGTTTGGATTAGAATTTTTCCAGATAAACCTATCACAAAAAAGCCTGCAGAGGTACGTATGGGTAAAGGTAAAGGTGCTCCAGAATATTGGGTTGCAGTAGTAAAGCCAGGTAGAATTATTTTCGAAACAGAAGGTGTATCTATGGAAACTGCTAAAGAAGCATTAAGACTTGCAGCTCAAAAACTGCCAGTAGCAACTAGATTTATTACCAGAAGAGATTACGCAGCAGAGTAATTCTGCCATTAAATAAGGAAAGATGAAATATTCAGATATAAAAGAGTTAACTCTTGAAGAATTAAAGGAAAGAATCAGAGAAGAAAAAGCAAATTACATTAAAATGAAATTTAGTCATTCTATTTCTGCTATCGAAAACCCTCTTAGAATTAAAATGGCCAGAAGGACTGTGGCTCAGCTTAATACAGAACTTACAAGTAGAATAAGCAAAACGCAAGTAGTAGCTGTTCAGTAATGATTATTATGGAAACAAGAAATTTAAGAAAGACAAGAATCGGGAAAGTTGTAAGTAACAAAATGGATAAATCCATTACTGTTGCGGTAGAACGAAAAGTGAAGCACCCGATCTATGGTAAATTCGTAAAGAAGACTACCAAACTTATGGCGCATGACGAAACCAATACTTGTGGTGTTGGGGATGTAGTGAACATAATGGAAACACGACCATTGAGTAAAAATAAAAGATGGAGAGTGTTAGAAATTTTAGAGAAGGCTAAATAAAATGATACAACAAGAATCTAGACTAACCGTAGCTGATAATAGTGGTGCAAAAGAAGTTCTTTGCATTAGAGTATTAGGCGGTACAGGAAAAAAATACGCCTCCATTGGCGATAAAATTGTAATAACTGTAAAACACGCTTTACCTTCTGGTAATATTAAAAAAGGCGCAATTTCGAAAGCAGTTATCGTTAGGACAAAAAAAGAAATCAGACGAAAGGATGGTTCATATATACGTTTTGATGATAATGCAGCAGTTTTACTTAATGCAAATGATGAGCCAAGAGGAACTCGTATTTTCGGTCCGGTTGCCCGTGAACTTCGTGAAAAACAGTTTATGAAAATTATTTCTTTAGCTCCTGAGGTACTATAAATATGGAAAAGAATATCAAAATTATCCCAAAGCTTAAAATCAGAAAAGGTGATATAGTAAAAATTTTATCTGGAGATGCTAAAGGTCAGCAAGGAAAAATATTAGAAGTAATCATTAAAAAAAATCGTGCTATTGTAGAAGGAGCCAACATGGTTTCGAAACATACAAAGCCAAGTGCTGCATCTCCAAATGGAGGAATTATTAAAAAAGAGGCTGCTATCCACGTTTCTAATTTAATGTTAGTAGATCCAGCATCTGGGAAAACCACACGAGTGGGTCGTAAGGTTAATGCCGAAGGTAAAACTGAACGAATCGCTAAAAAAACAGGAGAGGTAATTAAATAATGGAATATAAACCAAGATTAAAAAGCAAATACAAAGAAGAAATTGTAAACGCTTTGAAGAAAAAATTCGATTACAAAAGCATAATGCAAGTTCCTAAGCTTAAGAAAATTTGCTTAAATCAAGGAGTAGGTGCTGCTGTATCTGATAAAAAATTGATTGATAGTGCGATGGAAGAAATGACAACCATTTCTGGTCAAAAGGCAATACCAACCAAATCGAAGAAGGATATTTCTAACTTCAAGTTAAGAAAAAATGTACCTATTGGTGTTCGTGTTACATTACGTGACAATAATATGTATGAATTTCTTGACCGATTAATTTCTGTTGCATTACCTCGTATTAGAGATTTCAAAGGAATTAATGACAAAGGATTTGATGGAAGAGGAAATTACACGTTAGGTGTTACTGAGCAAATCATTTTTCCAGAAATAAACATTGATAAAATCAATAAAATCATGGGAATGGATATCACTTTTGTGACAAGTGCTGAAACGGATGAAGAAGCATTAGAATTATTAAAAGAATTTGGCTTACCATTTAAAAATCAAATAAAAGAATAATGGCAAAAGAAGGTTTAAAAGCCAGAGAAGTTAAAAGAGCTCGACTGGTCGAAAAATACGCAGCAAAACGTGCCGCTTTAAAGGAAGCAGGAGACTTAGTAGGTCTTGACAAACTACCAAAAAATTCTTCACCAGTGCGTTTACACAATAGATGTAAATTAACTGGAAGACCGAGAGGTTACATGAGACAGTTTGGAATTTGCCGTGTTACATTTCGCGAAATGGCTTTAGCTGGAAAAATCCCAGGAGTAACAAAATCAAGCTGGTAATATTAAAAAAGTAAAATAAGCAGAAATGCTTTAATTAAAAAACAATGACTGATCCAATAGCAGATTATTTAACAAGAGTAAGGAATGCCATTAAGGCCAACCATAGGGTTGTAGAAATTCCTGCATCAAATCTTAAAAAAGCAATAACTAAAGTGCTTTTTGATAAAGGATATATTGCAAACTACAAATTTGAAGACAATAGTGTTCAAGGTTTGATCAAGATTGCATTAAAATATCATCCAATATCTAAGATTTCTGCAATCAAAAAATTAAACAGAGTAAGTCGCCCTGGTTTAAGAAATTATGCTGATACAAGCAATCTTCCAAGAGTTTTAAACGGATTGGGAATCGCTATTCTTACTACTTCTCAAGGAGTAATGTCGGATAAGGAAGCTCGAACTTTAAACATTGGTGGTGAAGTTCTTTGTCACGTTTATTAATAAGAGGGGAAATAATGTCAAGAATAGGAAAAGCACCCATTGAATTACCAGCAGGAGTAACTGTAACGGTATCAGCATCTAATTTGGTAACTGTAAAAGGACCAAAAGGATCAATTTCTCAAGAAATAAATCCAGAGATGATTATAAAAGTAGAGGATTCAACTTTATTAGTTGAGAGACCTACAGAACAAAAAAGACACAAAGCATTGCACGGTTTATACCGTTCGTTAATTAATAATATGGTGGTTGGCGTAACTGCAGGTTATACAATTCGTCAAGAATTAGTAGGTGTTGGTTATAGAGCAACAAACGTAGGTCAAATGCTAGATTTGGTTTTGGGATATTCCCACCATTATGTTTTTCAATTACCTTCTGAAGTGACAGTAACTACTGAATCGGCAAAGGGTCAAAACCCTGCAATTATTTTGCAGAGCATTGATAAACAATTGATTGGTCAAGTAGCTGCAAAAATCAGATCCTTGAGAGCTCCAGAACCTTACAAAGGAAAAGGGATCAAGTTTACTGGTGAAGTATTAAGAAGAAAAGCTGGTAAATCGGCTGCTAAAAAATAAATAAATGTCGGGAACTATTAAAACCTCCAGAAGATTAAGAATCAAAAGAGGAATACGTATCAAAATCACAGGAACAGCTGAACAACCAAGATTATCAGTTTTCAGAAGTAACAAAGGAATATACGCACAGATTATTGATGATAACACAGGTAAAACTTTGATATCAGCATCCACATTAGCAAAAGATTTCTCAAATACTTCAGCGAAAATTGAACAAGCTAAAGAGGTTGGAAAGATGTTAGCTGTAAAGGCTGTTGCATCAGGAATAAGTGAAGTTGTTTTCGATAGAAACGGATATTTATATCACGGTAGAATCAAATCATTGGCAGAAGGTGCCAGAGAAGGTGGACTTAAATTTTAAATAGACATGTCGACGAAAGATATAAAAAGAGTAAAAACAAGCGAGATTGAATTAAAAGATCGTTTGGTAAGCATACAACGAGTAGCAAAAGTTACTAAAGGTGGTAGAACATTTAGTTTTTCTGCAATCGTAGTAGTTGGAGATGAGCACGGTGTAGTTGGTTTTGGTTTAGGTAAAGCTAAAGAAGTAACTGAGGCTATTGCAAAAGGAATTGATGATGCAAAAAAATCATTAATTAAAGTACCTATTCACAAAGGAACAGTACCACATGAACAATATGGTAAATATTCTGGAGGATACGTATTCTTGAAACCAGCTGCTCATGGTACAGGTGTAATAGCCGGTGGTGCAATGCGTGCTGTTTTAGAAAGTGCTGGAATTACCGACGTTTTGGCAAAGTCAAAAGGTTCTTCCAATCCACATAATGTGGTTAAAGCAACTGTAAAAGCATTGTCAGAAATGAGAGATGCAGTAACAGTAGCTCAACAAAGAGGTGTTTCTTTAAACAAAGTTTTTAACGGATAATAAAATGGCAAAAATAAGAATCATTCAAACTGCCAGTGTAATTGACAGAAGTGAAAGACAAAAAAGAACCATGCAAGCACTTGGTTTAAGAAAAATAAGCCAATCAGTAGAAGTAGAGGCAACTCCGCAAATACTAGGTATGGTAGCTAAAGTAAATCATTTGATAACGGTAGAAAATATCTAATATGAATTTAAGTAACCTAAAACCTGCAGAAGGTTCAATAAAAAATAACAAGAGATTAGGTCGTGGTACTGGATCTGGGCGTGGTGGTACATCCACTCGTGGACATAAAGGTGCACAATCTAGATCTGGATACTCAAGTAAAGTTGGTTTTGAAGGAGGTCAAATGCCTTTGCAACGTCGAGTGCCCAAATTCGGTTTCAAAAACATCAACAGAGTAGAATTTGTTGGAATCAACTTAGATACTATTCAAACCATGTCTGAGAAATTCTCATTAGTTGATATCAATTTTGACGAATTCAGAAAACATGGTTTAGCATCTAAATCTGATAGAATTAAAATACTTGGTAGAGGTGAATTGAAATCAAAATTGAATATAGTTGCTCATGCTTTCACAGCAACAGCAGCTGCGGCAATTGAAGCACAAGGCGGTACAGCAGTTAAATTGTAAGAATGAAAAAGTTTATTGAGACCATAAGGAATATTTTTAAAATAGAGGATTTGAGGGTGCGTATTCTTAATACGCTTCTTTTCTTGCTTGTTTATCGAGTGGGTTCATATATTGTGCTTCCCGGAATTGATCCTACTAAATTAGATTCATCTTCTGCAGACGGAATCTTAGGTATCCTAAATATGTTTGCTGGTGGTTCTTTTAAAAGAGCTTCTATTTTTGCACTTGGTGTAATGCCATATATTTCTGCATCTATTGTAATGCAAGTCTTGGGAATAGGTGTTCCTTATTTCCAAAAATTACAAAAAGAAGGAGAGAGTGGAAGAAAAGTGATTAATAATTGGACTAGAATTCTGACCATTGTAATAACTGCGGGTCAAGCAGTGGCTTACGTTAAATCACAAATTCCTGCAGAAGCAATTCTTATGGAAGGAATGCTATTCACAGTTTCCACAATTATAATCTTAACTGCAGGTACATTATTTGTAATGTGGTTGGGCGAAAGAATTACAGATAAGGGAATCGGAAATGGAATTTCTTTAATCATTATGGTTGGTATAATCGCTCAACTTCCTTTCGCTTTAGGCGCAGAATTTAATTCTCGTTTTGCAGCAGGTGGTGGCGGTCCAATTCCTTTATTAATAGAATTAGTTGCACTTCTAGGAGTAATTATGGCAACGATTTTATTAGTTCAAGGTGTTAGAAAAATTCCAGTTCAATATGCAAAAAGAGTAGTTGGTAATAAACAATATGGAGGAGTTCGTCAGTATATTCCATTGAAAGTGAATGCTGCTGGTGTAATGCCAATCATATTTGCACAAGCTATCATGTTCATACCATCTACAATAGCTCAGTTTGTTCCCAATTCTGACGCTACGCAAAGTTTTTTATCTTCTTTTGTTGATTATACATCTGTAACTTATAATGTAACTTTTGCTTTATTAATTATTGTATTTACATTTTTGTATACAGCTATTACTATTAATCCAAACCAAATGGCAGAGGATATGAAACGCAATGGGGGTTTTGTTCCAGGTGTTAAACCAGGTCAACCTACAGCTGATTATATTGATTCAATTATGTCAAGAATAACATTCCCAGGTTCTATCTTTTTAGCTTTGATTGCCATTATGCCTTCTATCGCTATTATTTTAGGAATAAATAGTCAGTTTGCGCAATTTTTTGGAGGTACCTCTTTATTAATTATGGTAGGAGTAGTACTAGATACATTACAACAAATAGAAAGTCATTTATTAATGCGTCATTACGATGGATTAATGAAAACTGGAAGAGTGAAGGGGCGATCAGCAGTCGGAGCTGCTATTTAAAAAATTAATATGATCTATTATAAATCTGTCGAAGAGATAGAATATATAAGAGAAAGTTCTTTGCTTGTTTCAAAAACGCTTGCAGAAGTAGCCAAGGTTATCAGACCAGGGATTTCATCTTTGCAACTAGATAAAATTGCGGAAGAGTTTATTCGTGATAATGGAGGTATACCAGCTTTTAAAAACTTTAATGGTTTTCCAAATAGCTTATGTATTTCTACAAACGAAAAGATTGTTCATGGTATACCAGATGATAAACCATTGCAAGATGGAGATATAGTATCGGTAGACTGTGGAGTGGTAAAAAACAAATTTTATGGCGATTCTGCCTTTACTTTTCCTATTGGAAATGTGTCAGAAGAAGTTATGAAATTGTTGAAAGTAACTAGAGAATGCCTTTACAAAGCAATAGATAAAGCAGTAGCAGGAATGAGAATGGGAGACATCGGTTTTGCTGTTCAAAGCCACGCTGAAAATAACGGATATGGTGTTGTAAAAGAATTGGTTGGCCATGGAATAGGGAAACAATTACATGAAAAGCCAGAAGTTCCTAATTATGGAAAAAGAGGAAGTGGAATAAAATTAGAAAGTGGTTTAGTGATTGCAATAGAACCGATGATTAATTTGGGGAAAGCAGGAGTTAAACATGCATCGGATGGCTGGACAATAAGTACAGTAGATGGTAAGCATTCAGCTCATTTTGAGCATACGATTGCGATTGGCAAAAACAAAACAGAAATACTATCAACATTTGACTGTATTGATGAAGAATTAAAAAAGAAAAATTGAGATTTGGTTTCATTTAGAAACAAATGATCATAAAATATGGCAAAACAAGCGTCAATAGAACAAGACGGCATAATCAGAGAAGCATTGTCAAACGCAATGTTTCGGGTAGAACTTGAAAATGGGCATGAAATTATCGCTCACATTTCAGGAAAAATGAGAATGCATTATATAAAAATACTACCTGGTGATAAAGTAAAATTAGAAATGTCACCCTACGATCTATCGAAGGGAAGAATTACTTATAGATACAAATAAAATGAAAGTAAAAGCGTCGATCAAGAAAAGAAGCGTTGATTGCAAGATTGTCCGAAGAAACGGAAAGTTGTATGTGATTAACAAAAAGAACCCCAAGTTTAAACAACGACAGGGATAATTAGTAGCTAAATTATAATTGAAGAAACATGGCAAGAATTGCTGGTATTGATTTACCAAAAAACAAACGCGGTGAAATCGGACTTACCTACATATTTGGTATCGGACGTACGACTGCACAGAAAATCTTAACCGAGGCTGGAATAGGCTTTGACGTTAAAGTTCAGGAATGGGACGATGCTCAACAAACGGCTATTCGTACCATCATCAATGATCAAGTAAAAGTGGAAGGTGCACTTCGTTCAGAAGTTCAACTAAACATTAAAAGATTGATGGATATTGGTTGTTACCGCGGAACTCGTCATCGTAAAGGTTTACCTCTACGTGGACAGAGAACTAAAAATAACTCGCGAACTCGTAAGGGTAAGAGAAAAACAGTTGCAGGTAAGAAAAAGGTAACTAAGTAATTCTTAGCTGAACATATATTAAGAACAATGGCAAAAACTAAAAAAGTAACCAAAAAGCGTGTAGTTGTAGTAGAAGCTTCCGGGCAAGCTCACATCAATGCTACATTCAATAACATAATTATTTCATTAACTAATAATAGTGGTCAGATTATATCTTGGGCATCTAGCGGAAAAATGGGATTTAAAGGTTCAAAGAAAAATACTCCTTATGCAGCTTCGCAAGCAGCTACAGATTGTGGAAAAGTAGCATATGATTTAGGATTAAGAAAAATCGAAGTGTTTGTAAAAGGTCCAGGTTCTGGACGTGAATCAGCCATTAGAACTTTACAAAATACTGGATTAGAAGTTAGTATTATAAAAGATATCACCCCGATGCCGCATAATGGCTGTCGACCTCCTAAAAAGAGAAGAGTTTAATTTATTATTCATTAATGCTAAGAGTTGGTAGCTAAAGGCTTCCAATACATTAAAACAACAACATGGCCAGATACATAGGACCCAAGTCAAAAATAGCACGAAAGTTTAAAGAGCCAATCTTTGGACCAGATAAAGTGCTTGAAAAGAAAAATTACCCGCCAGGACAACACGGACTGAGTAAAAAAAGAGGTAAGCAATCTGAATACGCAATTCAGTTGAGCGAAAAGCAAAAAGCTAAATACACTTATGGTGTATTAGAAAAGCAATTTGCAAATCTATTTGATAAAGCAAGTAGAAAAGATGGTGTAACTGGAGAACTATTATTAAAGTTCTTAGAAGCAAGATTGGACAATACTGTTTTTAGATTAGGAATTGCAAAAACCAGAAGTGGTGCAAGACAATTAGTAAGTCATAAACACATTACTGTAAACGGCGATGTTGTAAATATTCCTTCTTACTCTTTACGATCTGGAGATGTAGTTGCAGTGAGAGAGAAATCTAAATCGTTAGAAGCAATCACAACTTCAATATCTGCTAGAAAAGTAGGAAAATATAGCTGGTTAGATTGGAATCAAGAAGAATATTCAGGTAAGTTTTTAAACTATCCAGACAGAACAGAAATTCCAGAAAATATTAAAGAACAATTAATTGTCGAATTGTATTCTAAGTAATACTGAATCATTCAATTAAAAAGTTCAATAACACGTTAATAAAAAAGCAATTAAATGGCAATATTATCATTCCAAAAACCTGACAAGGTAATCATGCAAAAATCGACAGATTTTGATGGACTATTTGAATTTCGTCCATTAGAGCCTGGTTTCGGTATTACCATCGGGAATGCATTACGTAGAATTTTATTATCCTCATTAGAAGGTTATGCAATTACATCTGTTCGTATGTCGGGTGTATCTCATGAATTTTCGACTATAAAAGGAGTAGTAGAAGACGTGACCGAAATAATTCTAAACTTGAAACAAGTTCGTTTCAAAAAAATAAATGATGCTGGAGATGCAGAAAAGATTTTTGTGATGATCAAAAATCAAGAAACATTCTCGGCTGGAGATATTGGAAAGTTTTCAAGTAATTTCGAAATATTAAATCCAGACTTAGTTATCTGTAATATTTCTACTTCTGTAAATTTAGAAATTGAACTTACTGTTGGAAAAGGAAGAGGATACATTCCTGCTGAAGAAAATAAAATCGCAGATGCTCCATTAGGTGTTATTCCGATCGATTCTATTTATACTCCAATCAAGAATGTTAAATTCAGTATTGAAAACTACAGAGTTGAACAAAAGACGGATTATGAAAAATTAGTTTTAGATATTTCTACAGATGGATCTATTCATCCAGAAGATGCCTTGAAAGAAGCAGCTAAAATTTTGATTCATCATTTCATGCTTTTCTCTGATGAGAAAATTATGTTGGAAACTCAAGCAAAAGAAGTGACTAACGAAGTAGACGAAGAAATTTTGCACATGCGAAAGATCTTAAAAACTGAATTAGCTGATATGGATTTGTCAGTTAGAGCATTAAATTGCTTAAAAGCTGCTGATATTAGATCATTATCAGATTTAGTAACTTATGATGTAGGTGATATGTTGAAATTTAGAAATTTCGGTAAAAAATCATTAACAGAAATTCAAGATTTGGTAAAATCAAAAGGTTTATCCTTCGGAATGAATCTTTCAAAATATAAATTAGAAGAAGAATAAAAAGGAAGCAGTAAAATTATTTAAGCTGATTTCCAGCTTCAATTTTAACTCCTTCGCTACATTAAAACAATGAGACACGGAAAAAAAATAAATCATCTTGGCAGAACGGATTCGCACCGTAGAGCGATGCTTGCTAATATGGCTTCATCTCTAATTTTGCACAAGCGAATTAATACTACAGTCGCAAAAGCAAAAGCTTTAAGAACGTATTTTGAACCATTGGTTACAAAATCAAAAGACGATTCTACGCATTCTAGAAGAGTGGTTTTTAGTTATTTGCAAGATAAAGTAACTACTGCAATGCTTTTTAAAGAGGTTGCAGAAAAAGTTGCAGACAGACCAGGTGGCTACACAAGAATTATTAAAACAGGAAAACGATTGGGTGATAATGCAGAAATGTGTTTCATAGAATTGGTAGATTTTAATGAAATAATGCTTGCCGCTAAAGCTGCACCAAAAGCAAAAGCTACTAGAAGAAGAGGTGGAGGAAGCACAAAAGCTAAGATAGTTACAGCATCAGCTACTGAAACCGTTGCACTTACGGCTTCAGAAGAAGAAACTGAATCTGCTGTAATAGAAACTCCTGAAAACGAATCAGTAGAAATTACAAATAATGATGAGGTTTCAGATTCTCCTGAAATTGATTCAGCAGATGATTCCACAACAGAAGAATCAAAATAGTTTTTAAACAAAATTAATTAAAGGGAAATTTACTTAGGTAGATTTCCCTTTTTTTATACCATAAAATGCCTTAACTTTCGCTATGAATAAGTTGAATACCTTTTTTGCCATTTTCTTTGCTTTCCTATTTATTAGTTGCAACAATGAAATTGATATAAATGCAGATTATGAAGAAATAGCAGTAGTTTATGGTTTATTAAACGTTTCAGATTCTATACAATATGTGAAAGTAAATAAAGCTTTTTTGAGCGATAAAAGCGTTTTGGAAATTGCACAAATTAGTGATTCATTGTATTTGCCATATAAAATTGAAGTTATTTTAACACAGGTACTAAATGATGTAGTGGTAGATAAAATGTCTTTAGTTCCAGTAGAAGTAAAGAAAGAAGAAGGTATTTTTGCTGGGCCTAATCAATTGGTATATAGAACGAAACCGGGCTATAAACTGAATCCACTTTCTGAATATTTATTAGAAGTTAAGCGATTTAATAAAAATGAAATTTTGGCAAAAGGTAAAACGAATGTAATTTCTACTTTTTTGTTAAGTAATCCACCAGCTCAAGTATCCTTTTATCAAAATCCAGAATATAAACCTTTTATATTAAATTGGAACAGCCCTAAAGGAGCAACTTCTTATACAATTCAAACGAGAATTAATTATTCGGAAATAAATAAAGTTACAAAAGATACAGTTCAAAAATCCATCATTTGGGAAAATGTAAAAGAATTTAGAAATTTGAAAGCTCAATATTCTTATCCAGTAAACGGATTAGAATTCTACAACTTTATCAAATCAAAATTAGCTCCTGATGAAAATTTAATTAGAGTTATAGATCCAGAAATAGAATTTAGATGGTATGCTGCGAACGCAGATTTTGATGAATTTTTACGTTTAAATAGTCAAACATTTGGTTTCAACACCACCGTGACAAATTATTCTAATGTAGATGGTGCATTGGGTGTTTTTGCTTCAAGATTAACAAATTCCTTTTTTATAGCCTTAAATAATGCATCTATCGCCGAATTAACGAGTGGTAAAATTACAGGAAATTTAGGTTTTGTAAGGTAAAACTGACGCTCTGTCAGTTAGTTTTAGGCTTATTAGGCCATAATTTTAATTGTTTTCTGTCAAATTAGTAAGGGTTTACCTGCAATTATTGAATGGCATATTCCTTGATAAATTGAAGAGAAATTATAACAATATATTATGGCAAAAATAATAGGAATCGATTTAGGAACTACCAACTCATGCGTTTCAGTAATGGAAGGAAATGAGCCAGTTGTAATTCCTAATAGCGAAGGAAAAAGAACTACCCCCTCAATAGTTGCTTTTTTAGATAATGGAAATGGTGAAAGAAAAGTTGGAGACCCAGCAAAAAGACAAGCCATTACCAACCCTAAAAATACAATTTCGTCCATCAAAAGATTTATGGGTGAAACGTTTAGCAATACTCAAAAAGAAATTAAGAATGTAACCTATACCGTGGTTAAAGGTGATAATGACACGCCAAGAGTTCAAATTGGTGATAGACTTTATACTCCACAAGAAATATCTGCTATTACTCTTCAAAAAATGAAGAAAACGGCTGAGGATTATTTGGGAATGGAAGTAACTGAAGCTGTGATTACAGTTCCAGCATACTTCAATGATTCTCAACGTCAAGCAACAAAGGAAGCTGGAGAAATTGCAGGATTGAAAGTTCGTAGAATCATAAACGAACCTACTGCTGCAGCATTAGCTTATGGATTAGATAAGAAAAATCAAGAAATGAAAATTGCTGTCTTCGATTTAGGAGGTGGTACTTTTGATATTTCTATATTAGAATTAGGAGACGGGGTTTTTGAAGTAAAATCCACTAATGGAGATACTCACTTGGGTGGTGATGATTTTGACCAAGTAATCATAGATTGGTTGGCAGATGAATTTAAGAATGATGAAAATGTAGATTTGAGAAAAGATCCAATGGCTCTTCAGAGATTAAAGGAAGCTGCTGAAAAAGCAAAAATCGAATTATCAAGTTCTAATTCTACCGAAATTAATCTTCCTTACATAATCGCAATGGAAGGTTTGCCAAAGCATTTGGTTAGAACTTTATCTAAATCTAAATTTGAGCAATTGGCCGATAAATTAATCCAAGCAACTCTTGAACCTTGTAAAAAAGCGTTGAAAGATTCTGGATATTCAACTTCTGAAATAGATGAAGTTATTTTGGTAGGTGGTTCTACTCGTATTCCAGCGATTCAAGATTTAGTTGAAAAATTCTTTGGAAAAAAGCCAAGTAAAGGTGTAAATCCAGATGAAGTTGTTGCAATAGGTGCAGCTATTCAAGGTGGAGTTCTTACAGGCGAAGTGAAAGATGTATTATTATTAGATGTAACTCCATTATCTTTAGGAATAGAAACTATGGGCGGAGTAATGACTAAATTAATAGATTCTAATACTACTATTCCAACTAAGAAAAGTGAAATTTTCTCAACTGCATCGGACAATCAGCCTTCTGTAGAAATTCATATCTTACAAGGAGAACGCCCGATGGCAAATCAAAATAGAACAATTGGTAGATTCCATTTAGATGGTTTACCACCAGCTCAAAGAGGAATTCCTCAAATTGAAGTTAGTTTTGATATAGATGTAGATGGTATTTTGCATGTAAGCGCGAAAGATAAAGCAAGCGGAAAAGAGCAAAAAATCAGAATTGAAGCTTCTTCTGGATTGACAGATGCTGATATAAAGAGAATGAAAGATGAAGCAGAAGCAAATGCAGATTCAGATAAAAAAGCAAAAGAGGAAATAGATAAATTGAATGCTGCTGATGCACTAATATTCTCAACAGAAAAACAATTGAAAGAATACGGAGATAAAATTCCTGCTGATAAAAAAGCAGTAATTGAAGAAGGATTTGCTCAATTGAAAACTGCCTACGAAGCAAAAGATTTTGCTTCTTTAGAAACTGCACAAGCAGCACTATCTGCAGCATGGAATGCAGCTTCTGAGGATATGTACAAAGCAACTCAAGGTCAGGAAAATGCAAATCCAGATATGGGTGGAAATGATCATTCGGGAAGTTCAGATGCAGGAGCAGATGATGTGAAGGACGTAGAATTTGAAGAAGTAAAAGAAGATAAAGACAAATAATCTTTTCAAGAATGTAAAAAAGCCCCTTTGAATCCAAAAGGGGCTTTTTTATTTATATTTTTTTTTAATACTTCTGTATTTTCACGCTAAAATCGATAAAACCAAGTGTTCCAATATTAACAGAATCAATTCTTAAAATTCCAAATTTTGAGTTTACAGTTTTAAAAGCAATAACCTGACCTTTGACAGGATATACAACTGAAAATTCATTCGCTAAGGATGCAGTTTTTATTAGTGAATCTTCTTTTACTAACTTCTCAAAAACCAGTTCTTTTGAGCCTAAATTTTTAAAAACTGTCTTGTTTCTCACTTTCCAGTTTGTAAGTCGAAAACTTGGATGAGAAAAAAATTTTCTAGCTTCTCCATCAAATGGGCCACCTAATTTTGGAGGTTCGAAATCAGAATTGTTATTTTCTTGAAAGTAAACCAAATCAACCAACACGCTATTATAATATCCTTCTTGTATTGTTAATAATTGGTTTGAATATAGATTTAAACAATTTTTAACATCAAATAAATCTGGAGCACTTCTTTTTAAACGAACTTTATAGGTAAATAACCTACTAACTACGTTCACTATAAAATCTTTTGAATAACTTTTTCCATTTTTATCTAAATAGCTAAAAACATATTTTTCTATACTTTCTTTATCTCCCACCTTCGATTTAATCTTATAATCAATATTCTCAATAGGTGCAAAACTTGTGTCAATGATTAATTCTGTTAGATTTTGATTTTGAAATCTATTTATTTTAAATGAAACTATTGACTCTGGATTTTTTGCTTTTACAATAAATGAAAATTCTTGCTCAGGTTCTACAGTTAAAAATCCATCCACTTCCAAATCTGTGGCAATGGAGTTTTTCTCTATTTTATTTTCTTCTTTTTTACAATAAAAATTTAACAAACTCAGAGCAATAAAAAGAAAAAACCACTTAAATAATTTCATAAAATTGTTTGAAAATTAAAACTTTTGGATTTTAACGCTTAACTCTATATTCCCATTATATCCTGGCTGTAAAGATTTTACCCTAATAATTCCAAATTTTGAGTTTACTGTTTTGAAAGCAATAAATTGATCTTCCTGCAAAAATGGTATAATAGTTTCGAAAGTTCCTTTCGCTAAATCGACAATTACGTTTTCATTATAAATTTTATCAAAATCTTCTTGGTTGATTTTGCCAAGATTTTTAAACGTTGTTTTGTTTCTATTACTCCAAGTTTGTATCCCAAAAGTGGGATGATTAAAGAAATAGCGAATATTTTTTGAATTCGGGCTCCCAATAGCTGAACTTACACTATCTATGAAAAAATTACAAGGATCATCAAGACATAAAACGGAATCAGTATAGGTATAAAACAAATCAATATTTAAGTTAGAGTTTTTCGCATTCTGATTAGTAAAAACTTTACCACTATAGAGAGAAATACTTGATGCTATGTTAGTTACTTCCCTATCAGATCTAAATAATTTAGTATTATAAGAAATAATCCTACCCACTACGTTTATTTTAATTTCTTTAGAAAACTTTGTCCCATTTTTGTTTAAATAAGAAAAAACATAAGTATCAATGCTTTCTAAAGCATTGGATTTGGATTTATTTTCATAAGTAACTTTATCAGTTGGAAATATGGTAGAATCCACTATTACTTTAATTAAATCGCCATTTCTAAAAAGGCTAAGATTAAATGATTGAATTAATTCTGGATTTTCTGCCTGAATGATAAATGAAAATTCTTGCTCAGGTTCTACAGTTAAAAATCCATCCACTTCCAAATTGGTAGTAATAGTATTCTTTTCAACTTCTATTTTTTCTTCTTTGCAAGCAAATAAGAAAACAGATAAACTTATTAAAACTAAAAAACGACTAATTAAATTCATGATTTTTAAATTATTATGAAAAGAAACCACCTTTGCTTTTGCTTGGTGTTTTTCCTAAAAGCATTCCAAATAGACCTCTTACAATTTCTTTACCGATTTGTCTCGTAGTGGCAGATGTAAGTACTTTTTCCATCATACTTTTTTCGTTGGGTCTTCTTGCAGCGGTTGCTTCTTCTTTTTCCACTTCTTGTTTTGCTGCTAACTCTTCCTGCTCAGCCATTTTTTTATTGATTCTTTCATTTAAGATATCATAAGCACTTTCAGGATCTAAGGTTTCCTTATATTTTTGAGCAACATCAGATTTAGAAATTAATTGTTCGCATTCTATAGCAGCCATCGGTCCCATTACGGCTCTTGGAGGAGTCAAATGAGTTGCCGCAACTTCTGTTGGAATTCCTTTTTCGTTTAATACTGTAATTAAAGCTTGGCCAGTTCCAAGAGAAGTCAGCAAAGAATCAATTTCATAAAAATCTGATCTCGGATAAGTTTTAACTGTTTTTCTTAATGCTTCGGCATCATTGGGCGTAAATGCTCTTAATGCATGTTGCACACGATTACCCAATTGAGCTAAAACAGTGTCAGGTACGTCTTGAGCAGTTTGAGTACAGAAGAAAACACCAATTCCTTTTGATCTTATCAATCGTATTATCTGTTCAATTTGCTCTAAAAAGGCTTTCGGAGCATCTTTAAACAGTAAATGGGCTTCATCAAAAAAGAAAACCAATTTAGGCTTATCTAAATCTCCAGCCTCAGGCATAGCCTGATAAATTTCTGCTAATAGACTTAAAAGAAAAGTAGAAAATAAAGTTGGTTGCTGCTGCACATCCGAAATGTTCAATAAACTTATAACCCCTTTTCCATCTATTTTATTAAACAAATCTTGAATATCAAATGAAGTTTCTCCAAAAATTTGAGATAAACCTTGTTGCTCCAAAGCAACAATTTTTCTTAAGATCGTTCCAGAAGTGGAAGTAGAAATAGTGCCATAAGAATCTTTTATTTCTTTTGCTCCATCACCTTCTGACAAGTAGCTCAATGTTTTTTTCAAATCTTCTAATCCCACCAAACCCAACTTATTATCATCGCAGTATTTAAAAATAACTGCTAAAACACCAGTTTGTGTTTCATTTAAATCCAAAATTTTGCCCAACATAATGGGCCCAAATTCCATAACCGTTGCTCGCATTTGAGCACCTAATTTACCAGTGAGTGAATACAACTCTACTGGAAATGAGGCTGGTTTATATTCAAAACCTAAGGCTTGCGCACGCTCTGCAAGTTTTGGATTGCTAATTCCTTCTTTGTATAAACCTGATAAATCTCCTTTTACATCCAGCATAAAAACAGGAACTCCAGCTTCAGACAATTGCTCAGAAAGTATTTGCAAGGTTCGAGTTTTCCCTGTTCCGGTAGCGCCAGCAATTAAACCATGCCTATTCATCATTTTTAGAGGAATATTTATTTGAGCTGCACTTAAAATTTCGCCATTCAATAAACCAGCACCTAAATAAATATGAGGATTAATTGTAGTGTAGGATGCTTGTATTTTTTGAATAAAAAGTTCTTTTTTTTCCACAGGTATTTAAATAATATATCTGAAATCGTGATTTTCTTCGATAGCTAATAAGGAATGGTAAATTAATTTTATCACATTGTCTACATCTTCTTTATGAACCATTTCCACAGTGGTATGCATATATCTAAGGGGTAAAGAAATTAAGGCAGAAAATACTCCATCATTAGAATACGCAAATGCATCGGTATCTGTTCCGGTAGACCTAGAAGATGCTTGACGTTGAAAAGGAATTTTATTTTTGGTTGCTGTTTCGGTCAAAAGTTTATTTAAATTATTATGAACCGCTGGAGCATAGGATATTACCGGACCTTTGCCACAAGCCAAATCTCCTTGAGTAATTTTATTAATCATGGGAGTTTGTGTATCGTGTGTTACATCGGTTACGATTGCTACGTTTGGTTTGATCCGATTTGCTATCATCTCTGCACCACGCAAACCAATTTCCTCTTGCACAGCATTCACAATATATAATCCGAATGGAAGTTTTTTATTATTTTCTTTTAATAATCTAGCAACTTCAGCAATCATAAAACCACCTGCACGATTATCCAAAGCACGCCCAACATAATATCGATCATTCAAAATCATGAACTCATCTTCGTAAGTTATTACACACCCAACATGAATTCCAAGCGCTTCAATTTCTTCTTGAGATGTACATCCACAATCTAAAAAAATATTTTTCAAAGTAGGTGCTTCTTCCTTTTCTCCATTTCTAGTATGGATAGCTGGCCATCCAAACACTGCTTTTACAATTCCTTTTTCTGTATAAATATTTACTCTTTTGGATGGTGCTATTTGATGATCTGATCCACCATTTCTAATTACGTAAATCAAACCGTCTTTTGTAATGTAGTTTACAAACCAAGAAATTTCGTCGGCGTGAGCTTCTATTACTACTTTATATTTTGCTTTAGGATTTATAATTGCCACCGCTGTTCCGTAATTATCTACATAATATTCATCAATGTATGGTTTAATATACTCTAACCATAGTTTTTGACCTTCTGACTCAAAACCGGTTGGTGATGAGTTATTAATATATTTTTCTAAAAAGGTTAAAGATTTTTTGGTCACAACCGATTCATGTTTTTTTTCTTTCTCTTTCTCCTTTTTTGCCATTCTTTTTTTGATTTTAAATGATTTTGTTTGAATGGCTAATGTACCATTTTTATTTTTTTTTGTTTTATTCCTTTTAAAAATGTTGTTTTTTTTTAATAATGATTGGTTAAATTTTATCTAAGCTTTTTAAGGTTTATTATTTTTTTCTTTCTTAGCAGATAATAAATAGAAATCCTATTAATATATGTAAAATTGTTTAAAAACCCACTCTACATAAGCCAACCATAGTTTATTTTTATTTCCAAAGGTAAATCAAGCATTTTTCAATTTTTAACCTCAGTATAAATACGGAGAAAAATTACGCTATTCACCTTATTTTATCAAAGGTTAATTTTCTACAATTTTGTTTTGTTATCAGACTCATAACAAACAAATATGAAAATTCTATCTGTAATTTCTTTTCGTTTTGTTTATGCCTCTCTTATTCTAATTCTAATTTGTAGCCAATTATCTTCTTTTTCTAGCGTGGGAAATTTGAGAGTTAAAATGGAGTATAATACATACAATTCAGACGAGGCTATTTTGCAATTTGCACAAGATGGAGATTCTAGATTTGTAAATACAGAAGATGCGATAAAGTTTTTTAATTCGAATATTAATGTTTATTCAAACTCTACAGACAATATCAGTTTGGCAATTAATACATTTCCTGAAATAAATGCTACCCATATTACAAATTTAGCTACAACAGCAATTTATGCTGGAGTATATCATCTAATTTTTACTGAATTAGCTAGTTTCAATAGTTTAATGCAAATTTCTCTATATGATAATTTCACTTCTACCCTAATTCCTATAACAGATTCTTTAGATTACTCCTTTACCATTTCATCCAATCCTTTATCTCAAGGTACATCTAGATTCCAACTTATTTTCCAAAAAACTTCGGTGCTTCCGGTTCAATGGCTTTCTTTTAATGCTGATAAGATAAATTCTTTAACTTCTCTTAAATGGTCTACTGCTTCAGAAAAAAACACTTCACATTATATAATTCAAAAAAGCTTAAATGCAATTGAGTTTACTAATATTGGGAATGTAAATGCTGCAAATTATAGTACAAATATTTCTACTTATCAGTTTATTGATAAAAATGAGAATTCAGGAATTGTTTATTATCGATTATTACAAATGGATTTGGATGGTAAAAAGTCCTATTATAAATTAATTTCTGTTAATAATCTTGTAGCAAAACAAATTAAAATTTATCCCAATCCTGCTACTGACCAAATTACAATTGAGAACACAAATCTAAATGCTATTGGATTTTCATTAATTAATTCAGTTGGAAATTTTATCCTTTCTACCTCACTTAATTCTGGAGTAAATAACCTTTCTTTATTAAATTTACCTTCAGGAGTTTATTTCTTTAAAACCAATAGTGAGGATAATAAAACTATTAGTTCAGGCACTATTGTAAAAAAATAATCTAAAAGTTTAATTGAAAAAAAGTTTATAAGGATTTTAATGAAGCAATCGAACTTTTTTTTATGTGTGTCGTAAAAAGTGGTTAACATGACTAATCATCATTTAAACACTTCTCAAACATGCTCAAGATTATCAAAATCATCTTTATATTATTTTTATTATTCGTAAAAAACAATCTTCAAGCTCAAGATATTGGAGATTGGGGTTCAGTTTCAAGTGGTAAAATAAGCGAAATTAATAAATTCAAAATATGGAATGGTACATCATTCAATATCAATGCATCAGGAAATATTCCATCGACTGCAAATTTATATTTGAATAATGATATAATCTTAGATCAAGACTTTACTTGCAAAAACCTAATTGTAGTTTCCAATAAAACTTCTTTTGGAAATGAAATAGTCACAATTGACGTAACCGGAAACCTAGAAGTGCGGTTAGGTGCTTCATTTGACATGTCAAACGCCGGTGGAAATAAAGTACATCAAATTAACCTAAAAGGAAATATTACAGTTGCTTCGGGAGCAACTTTAGATATGAGCAAAACATCAAATTCTACTGATAATGTCTGCAATATTACTTTTAATGATGAAACTAAAGATCAATTTATAACATCTTCAGGATCCATACAGCTAAATAGCGTAACCGTAATTAAAACTATGGGCACAAAAAAAGTAGTTTGTAACCCAAATCCTAATTTAATTGGCATCATTACAATTACTTCTGGAGCTTGGGAACAATACGCAGGTCAAGCAAAATTTTTAACCGCATCTAACTGGACAATTCCTGCAAATGGTGCAGTTTATATAAAAGGCACTGCATTTATCAATCATTTTTACTCAAATACAATAACTGTTTCTGGAATTTTATCTTTAGAATCTAGTGTTACTTCTACGTTTTCTTCTATGCTTTTAAGTATGAATGTGAGAGATATCAATGTAAGTGGACCTTCTGGAGTTTTTTTTATTAATTCTGGAGAAGTAATTATGGATAAAATTCGTTTCCGTTCCTTTGCTGGAATTTCAAATGGAGGAAAAATTTCAATTAATGGTGGTAAGCTTACTTTAGATTATATTGGTGCAGTTACTAGTCCTGGCCATATTACATTAGGCGCTACCAGCGGAAATACATTTGAAATGACTTCCGGAATTGTTCACATTAAAAAAAGTAACCCATCTTCCGGCGCTTATGCTCAAGTAATTGATTTTGCACTAGGAAGTTTGCTAAACATTACCGGAGGAATGTTTATTTTGGGCGACGGAATTGCTACTGGTGGAGTATTGTCTAATGGTTTCAAAGTTATTAATTTATCAACTTCTGCTTTTAATAAATTCGCAAAATTAGAATTGAGATTAAATACTTATACGCTGAACATGCAAAGTGATTTTGCAGTTTCTGATTCGTTAATTCTTACGAGTGGTACCGTAAATCCAGCAAATCATAATTTTCAAGTTAATGGAATTATAGCTAATAATAACGTTACGTTTCCTACTACAATGAGAATGGAAATTGGAGGTGATAAAACTTACACCCTCCCAAATAAAATATTCACACTGAAATCGTTAAGAATAAATAAAACTGGTGGAGAAGCTTTTAGTAGTAATTCTCTTATTATAGATTCATTATTTCTAATAAACGGAAAATTGAATTCCAATACCTTTGGATTTAGAATCAATAATCTAGTAGATGCAAATCTAGGAGTTTTGTCTGGCACCTTAAATTTTAATTCTATTCGAGCTCATAAACTGCCTCCAATTATTCGATCTGCTAATCCAAATGGATTAACTGGCTCAGCTAATTCTACATTTGGAAATACATTTGTCAATTTTAAATTACCTTCAACGGGTTTAGTGGAATATTACGGAATAGGGTCTCAATTTATTTCTTCAAGAGACGATTATAATAATGTAAATGTGCTTGGTGGCGGTACTAAAACTCTTTTGGGAAATGTAACTATCAATGGTAAGCTCGACTTAATCAATGCTGATTTAGCCATAGAAAGTAACATTCTTACTTTAAAAGGTATTAAATCTGGGTTGGGAACTTTGGTCGGATCAAGGCAGTCGTCTGTTATTTTAAACAAATCTGGCGACATGGGAAGTCTAGAATTTAGTACTCAACATATAGATGGGAATTATCTAAAAGACTTATTGATCGATTTGCCAGATTTGTCAAACCCTTCTGGATCAGAATTGGGAAAAGTTTCATTAGGAAATAATCTTAATATAGCAGGAACACTAACCTTAAAAGATGGCGAATTAAATACTGCTAATAAATTGACATTAATCTCAGATCAATTCGGAACGGCACGTGTAGATTCTATTATTAACGGAACCATTATCGATAGCATTATAGCACAAAGATATGTTCCAGCTATTGCAAGAAGATATAGAATGTTGTCTTCTCCAGTTCAAACTCTTTTTGGAAGTACCAGCGGTGTTGCAGTATCGCAGATGATAGATGATATTCACATTACTGGGACTGGAGGCATTGCAAATGGTTTTGATCCTTCTAATAATAATAATAGTTCTAGCCTTTTTTATAACGAGCCAGTGGCTGGTTATTTTGATTTCGGATATTCTGGACCAACTTCAGTCAATCAAGTAATACCTTCTGGAACTGGAATGTTAGTATTATTGAGAGGAAATAGAAATTCTCCAACTTTATCTGGAAATAAATATTTTCAACAGCCATTTCCTGCTCAAACTGCTGTGACTTTAGATTATACAGGAATAATGAATCAGGGAAATATTTCACCATCATTAACTTACACCGTTTCTCCAAGTCCAATGCCAGAATCTGATGGATATAATTTAGTTGGAAATCCTTATCCAAGCCAAATAGATTGGAAAAGTCCAAATTGGATCAGAAACAATATAGATAGAGTACTTTATATTTTTAATCCAGCTACCAATTCTTATGGAACTTATTTAAATAATTCTCCTTTTGATAATGGTACAAATGGAGTTGGAAGATATATAGCATCTGGACAAGCATTTTTTGTAAAAGCAAATGGGCCAAATCCTAGTTTAACATTTACAGAAAGTTTAAAATCTTCTGGAGCTGCCAATACGGTTTTGAGAAATGGATATTCTACAGAAGCCATGCGAATAAAAATGGAATTGGATTCAGTAAATAGTGATGAGCTTTTGGTAATAGTTGATAGTACTTCCAATTTGGATTATAATAGTAACGAAGATGGTCTTAAATTTTTGAACGCGGGTTTTAACTTATATTCAAAAACTATTTCTGGCAAATTATTATCAATCAGTACCATACCTTCTCTAGCCATTTTTGATACTGTTTTTCTAAGCATTACTTCAACAACAAACAGGACCTATAAATTCATTTTCAATGATTTGGAAAGTATAGACGAATCATTAGATATTTTATTAATCGATAATTTTTTGGGAACTAGCAGCAATTTGAGATCGAATAACATAATCACTTTTTCTACTAATTCAGATCCAAATTCAAAAGGTGATTCGCGTTTCAAAGTTATTTTTCAGCCATCCATTCCATTACCAATTAAGATTACCTCTTTTACTGGAAAAATAGTTGACCAAAATTCTGTTTTACAATGGAAAACAAGCACTGAAATTAATACGCAAGAATTTCTTATCCAGCAAAGTTCTAATGCTAATGAATTTATTACAATTGGAAATGTAAAAGCCAAGGGTGGAATTAATATTTCCACTAACTATACATTCATAAATAAAGATCATTTTTCTGGAATTAATTATTATCGATTAATTTCTAAGGACTTGAATGGAAGGCAGGACACGAGTAAAATTATTGCTTTAAAAATTTCATCAAATAGTAAAATGATGGCAATAAGAATTTATCCAAATCCAGCAGACGAGGTAGTAAATATTTCGATATTAGGTTCTCAAGTTGGTTCATTATTATTTACAATTTCTACTATAGATGGTAAATTAATAAGAAATAAAAACGTATCAATGGAAGAGAATGAAACCTTAATAAAAGAAAATATAGCTGATTTACCTGAAGGAACTTATTTATTTTTATTTAAAGACACCTATTCTGGAGAAAATTTAGTAAGTTTAAAGGTGATAAAGAATTAAAAAATAATTATTTGAGATTCATCAAATAGTTGTAAAATTGCAAGTTGAAAATAAAAATCAAAAACTATCATTTACATTAGAGCGTATTTATTGAAAAATCTAGAATGAAACAATACTTTAAATTATTATTAATTATATCAATATTTATATTCTCCGCAACATTAGCTATGGCACAACCACTACCTCCAGATGACGCTGATGTGCCTATTGATGGTGGTGTAAGTATATTAGCAGCAGCAGGTTTGGCTTATGGTGTAAAAAAATACAGAGATCATAAAATGAATCAAAATCTAAAACTGTAAAACCTCTTTATAAAATCAATCATAAAAAAACCCGATGCTTCGGGTTTTTTTATGATCACAAAGCATACTTTGTTTTATTTACTCAAAACCTCTACTACTTCTGTACTCACCCCAGTAAATGAAAAACCACCATCATGAAATAAGTTTTGCATGGTTACCATTTTGGTGTAATCTGAAAATAAACTGATGCAATATTCTGCACATTGCTCAGCAGTAGCATTTCCAAGTGGTGACATTTTATTTGCATATTCAAAAAAACCATCAAAACCTTTCACGCCAGATCCAGCTGTAGTGTAAGTTGGAGATTGAGAAATTGTATTTATTCGCACATGTTTGTGCTTACCATAGTGATATCCAAAACTTCTGGTGATGGATTCTAATAAAGATTTTGCATCTGCCATATCATTATAATCCGGAAATGTTCTTTGTGCAGCTATATAACTCAGCGCAACCACAGAACCCCATTCATTTAGAGCATCCATTTTATAAGCGGTTTGCAATACTCTATGCAAGCTCATTGCGGAAATATCAAAACCTTTATGCATGAAATCGTAATCGGTATCCGTGTAATGTCTTCCTTTTCGCACATTTATACTCATGCCTACTGAGTGCAAAACAAAATCTATTTTGCCACCCAAAATATCTTGAGATTTTTCAAATAGATTTTTCAAATCCTCCATATTCGTTACATCTGCTGGTATAACAGTAGCTTTGCATTCTTCCGCTAATTTATTTATTTCACCCATTCTTAATGCAATTGGTGCATTAGTTAAGGTAATAATTGCTCCTTCCAGCACGCTTTGTTGTGCTACTTTCCAAGCAATTGAATTTTCATTAAGTGCTCCGAAAACAATTCCTCGTTTACCTTTTAGTATATTATTATTCATAAAATGGTGTTTTTATTTTTTTTAAAAGTAATTATTTTTCATTTCTGAGCATCAAGCTTTTTTCAGTAAACTAATTTTTATTTATCTAAATTTTTATTTTCAAAAGTTCTTTTGCATTCTCCATGGCAGTATTGCTTGGATTATCTCCACTTAACATTTTTGCTATTTCCATTACACGATCCTCTATTTTCAATTCGTTAATAGTGGAGACTGTTTGATTTCCTCTATTCGACTTTCTAACCATGAAGTGTCTACCATTTTTACTAGCTATTTGAGGTAAATGGGTGATGGTGATTACCTGCAAATTCTTGGATAGTTCTTCCAAAATCACACCCATTTTTTGCGCCACTTCACCAGAAATTCCACTATCAATCTCGTCGAAAATAATAGTTGGAAGTTTACTAACTCTTGCCAATACAGATTTTATTGCCAGCATTAATCTCGATAATTCCCCTCCAGAGGCTATTTTTCCTAATTCTTTCAACTCGAATCCTTTATTAGACGAAAATAAAAATTGAACTGAATCTTTTCCTGTTGCATCCATTTGATCATTATTTTTATCTTTAATGTCAATAGCTATTTTTGCATCGGGCATTCCCATTTGTTGCAAAAGTTTTTCTACCTCAGATGTTAATTTGGGGCTATATTCTTTTCTAGTTTTACTTATTTTATTTGCAGATAATTTACCAGTTTCCTCTGTTATTTCAATTTCTTTTTTAAGTATTTCTATCTCTTCATCCAAATTAGTAAAAGCAAGTAATTGATTGCTAAATGAATGATGAAGATCAATTAAATCATTGACAGTGAGTTTTCTGTGTTTTAATAATAAAGAATTTAACTGACTCAACCTTTGCTCAATTTCCTGCAATTTTTGATCATTTGTAGTTACCTGGGTTTCTACTAATTCACATTCAGAAGCAATATCTTTTAATTCAATTTGTAAGCTCCTTACTCTGCTATTTAAAGTTTTTGCAGGTTCATAATATTTCTCTATTCCGCTAAATGTAGCTACTATTTCTTGCAGAGAACTAAGTATAGAAATTTCATTATCTTGAATTATAAAAGATACTTTGCGAAATGAACTAAGAATTACATCAGCATTAGACAATTCTTTTGCTTCTCTTTCCAAATTTTCTAACTCTTCATTCTTAAGCTTTGCTTCTTCCAATTCATCAAACTGAAACTGAATAAAATTTTGCTCTATGCCTGCCTTTTCCCTTTTTTCCTTTAATAATTCTAGATTTTTTTTCTGTTGTAATAATTTTTTTATGGTTATTGAATGCTCATCAAGAATTAGTTTATGATTACAAAAAGAATCAATTAAATAAAGCTGATACTTTTCTTTGTTTAAAGATAAAGTATCAAATTGAGAATGTATATCTATTAAAAGCTCGCCAAAAGATTTTAAAATAGCAATACTCACAGGAGTATCGTTAATGAATGCTCGCGATTTACCATCTACAGTCAACTCTCTTCTGAGTAAACTTACATCCTGATAATCAATATCATTTGCATTAAAAAAGTCATGTAAATCATAATTGTCAATTCTAACATTGGCCTCTATTACGCACTTTTTAGCGGAATCATAAAATGATTTGGAATCAGATCTGGTTCCAGTTATAAGTCCTAATGCTCCAATAATTATTGATTTCCCAGCACCTGTTTCTCCGGTTAAAATATTTAAATGATTTGAAAAATCTATTTGTATAGAATCAATCAAAGCAAAGTTTTTTATAGTAAGTTGTTCCAGCATCCTTCCGTAGTATCGGTCGTAAATTTAAATTAAATTTATAGGATGCAATAAAATTAAGGATTTTTAATTTTTGAGTATCGCTTGGTATTTAGAAATATTAGCAGGATCTACCAAGGATAGATCCGTCACAATCTGAGATTTTTCACTTGGATTTGCATTTGAAAAGAAATTGACTAATTCATCTGCTTTAGCAATAAAAAACATTTGTTGAGCCATGGTATTTGGTCTGTTTTTTTGAACTTCTTTTAATAATGGAATGCAATCATTTATTTGTTTTCTCCCTGCCGCTTCATTCGATTGTAAAACATCCAAACCTTTTCTATGATATAAATAAGAAACTTGACGCAAAGGTTTGCAATTCGCATTTAACAGATTCTCTATCAACCAATATCTATTTCGCGTATCTTCTGGTGCTTTCCATCCCCTTGCTGGCAAATTCTGCGAATTATTCACAATCACAAATGCTTTTTGCAAATAGGAACTTCCACCTTCTAAACTAAAACTATCATAATCCAATCCCAACATTATATTGGCATAATATGCAAGCATTGAAGTCAAATTTGACGTATTATTACTCTCATTGAAATCTAAAGATTGCCCATCTGAGTAACTAAAACTAAAATCTTTATCGCTAATATTTAAAAGTGTTGTAGTATAAGATGTTCCAAAAACGGGTCTACTCAATTGTATTTGGGCATTTCCAGAAAACTCATCTGTTCCATTCCACGATCTCACATCAATAACGATATTACAATTAATTCTTTCTTTGCTTGAGATTATATCATCGCTCCATTTTCTATTATTCATAAATTCAATTAGAGCATTCTCTAGCACACCGAATATACGCTTATCAGAAGATTGAATATTTTCGCTTAAAACGGATATATTACAATTAAAATCTTGAGCTATTGATTGGAAATGGATTGTTAGTAAAAAAATAAAGAGAATTATTTTTTTCATGATCTTACCTCTTTTATTTTTTCAATAATATCATGAGCTACTTCTGTTTTGCTTTTTAACTTATATTCTGTAATTTTTTTATCAGAAGTTATGATAGAAATTTTATTGGTTGCAGCATTTTCATTCAAATCCTTTTTTTGGGAAAATCCAGCACCAATATCTTCAAGTGTATTCACAATAATCATATCAAGATTCTTTGAAACCAATTTCATTTTAGCATTTTCAATTGCATCGTTTGTCTCCAAAGCAAATCCAACAAGAAATTGATTGTCTTTTTTAGTAGATCCAACATGTGCAAGAATATCCTTCGTTTTTATCATTTCAATTTGAAAACGATCTTCGTTCTTTTTTATTTTCTGTGTAGATTTTAGTATAGGTGTATAATCAGCAACTGCTGCACTCATTATAATAATATCGTGGCTATCTACCCTCGAAATAGCCTCTTCAAACATTTGGTTGGCAGTTGTCACATTTACTCTTGCAATTTTTTCACTACAATTTAGATGAGATGGACCGCTTATTAAGCATACACTCGCTCCCCTAAGTGCAAACTCTTCTGCTATTGAAAAACCCATTTTACCACTTGAATGGTTTCCTATAAATCTAACTGGATCTATTTCTTCATAGGTTGGTCCCGCAGTTATTAATATTCGTGTATGTTCAAAATCGTTTTTGGCTAAAAAATATTTTTCAACGATTGATAGTATAGTAATTGGTTCTGCCAATCTTCCAATACCATGCAGTCCACTTGCTAATTCTCCGTTTTCTGGTTCTATAACGATATTGCCAAAGCTTTTCACCAAATCAATGTTTTTTTGTGTAGATGGATGTTTCCACATGTCTACATCCATAGCTGGAGCTAATAATACCTCACATTTTGCAGATAAATAAACTGCACTCAAAAGATTGTCGCAAATCCCATGAGCAAATTTAGAAAGTGTATTAGCGCTTATTGGAGCTATTAAAATCAAATCTGCCCAGATACCTAATTCTACATGGTTATTCCATGTTCCATCTTCATTAGCTACAAAGTCAATAAAAACTGGATTTTTCGATAAAGTAGCTAAGGTAAGGGGTGTAATAAAGGTACTAGCATCCTTAGTCATCACCACCTTTACTTCTGCTCCAGCTTTAATTAAAAGTCTAACAAGTTCAGCAGATTTATAACAAGAGATACTTCCACAAATACCTAAAAGTATTCGTTTTCCGAAAAGCATCTTATTGTTCTTTTGCTGGATTTCTCGAATAAATCTTATGCTCTAAAAATTCTTGAGTTGCTAATAGACTAGGTTTTGGCATTTTCTCATATGTTTTAGATATTTCAATTTGCTCTCTATTTTCAAAAATCTCCTCTAGGTTGTCATTAGAAGTAGTAAATTCTGCTAATTTACTATTTAATTCTTCCTTCAAATCTGTTGAAATTTGATTAGCTCTTTTAGCAATTACCACTATACTTTCATAAATGTTTTTAGTATCCTTATCAAGTAATCTTACATCACGAGTTATGGTTGAATTGATTGGTAAATTTTTCGGATTGTTCATATTTATTTAATTTAAACTTAACTTCTTTTTAGATTCTAATTCTTTTAATGCATCCCTGTTAATATTGTTTGCATCCTTTATATAATCACTATTGCTATAATTTTCTGCAAAAGTATTAAAAAGCTTTAAGGTCTCATTATATCTTTCAATTTGTTTTGTTTCAACACTATTTTTTGCAAACAAAAAACTAGATTTAACCATAAGATATTCCATTTCTTCCCTATATTTCGTATCAGGAAAATCGTCAATAGAATTTCTAAAACTAATAATTGCACTCTTGTAGTCGCCGATGTTATAATATAATTTTGCTATTTCATAAGACTTTAATTCTAATTTAGATCTTAATTTATCAATCAAATCATTACTTTCCTTTACTCTTTCACTATTCGGATATAGATTGATGAACAATTGTAATGATTCTATTGCCTTATAAGTGTTTTCTTGATCTAAAGAATAAGTAGGTGATTCAAAATAATAACAGTATGCCGCCATAAATCTGCATTCTTCTGCATACTTGCTGTTTGGATACGTATCAGCAAAAGTTTTAAAATGGAAACGTGCAGCTAATAAGTCCTTCATACCATAAGTGCAATAAGCATAATAATAGTAAATAGTTTCTGCTTCATCAGTACCTCTATATATGGTTACCAATTCTTCAAAAAGCGGTAAAGCTCGGAAATAGTCCTTTTTATTATAATATTCCTTTGCCTTTTCATACTTTTTGGCTACATCTGGACTTCTTTTTAATTTTTCATATTCGCTTCTACACCCATTGAATATTATAAATAAAAAAATAAAAATCAAAGGTTTAGTCCACATCCTTCCTATTATCATCATTTGGTAAAAATAGTGTTTATTAAGTTCTTTTTTAAATTTTCTAAGATTTGTTATCTTTCTAAACGGTAAATCAATAAAAAATAGTATCTCTTTTCATACTGTAATTCAGTCAATTGAATCTCCTAAAGTTAAGTTTGTGTAAATTATTCGTTAATTAATTTGCTTAATAAAAATACAAACTGCACCTTTGCACTCCCAAACGAGGGGAAAAGGATTATCGGGAAGAGGAAGAGAGGAGGGGAAATAAGGAGGGAAAGAGAATATGAGTTGACAGGAAAAGTTGATAAAAAAAAAGTTAAAAATAAACCTTGCAGAAATAAAAAAGGTTTCTACCTTTGCAGTCCGCAAGAAAAAAGGGGTTTTTGAAAAAGGGGTTGAAAGTAGAGTAAAGTAAAAAGAGATCTTAGGTTGAACGCAGCCGAGAGAAAAGAGAGATTGCTAACAAGGTTGACCCGAGTAGCAAAATCGAGCAAGAGAAAAAGATACGATGAGCTAACGCAAAAGCGGTAGCAAGCAGAGACGGGAAAACCGGATCGAGAGATAGGATCAGAACCTAACGTATGACTACTAAAAGAGAAAGCTTTGTAAGAAGCAATAACTTTTACCACGTTCTTTGAAAAGATGTAAACAAAAAGCGCAGCGAACCTGAATTCCTTACGAGGAAAAC
>JBBQYA010000004.1:0-56434 GCA_038209155.1 Sphingobacteriales bacterium
AGATCCTAATGCAAGAATGGTAATAAAAGATACTCTAGAGATAAGAAGAGTAGGAACACAATCGCAATTGCTTTTTACTAATACTTCTGGTTCTGGTGATTTTAGAATTGGAGGAGATGGAGGTGATATTTTCTGGCAAGGTGGTGGAGGTCGAAACCTTCAAATGGGCTCTTTTTGGGCAACTATATTAGGTGGAGATCGTCAAATCACTGGATTTCCTGCATATAGTTCTAATATTGGCGGTACCGGAGTTTTAGTATTAGGTCAGCGAAATGCAAGTGTTCCTCTAGGTATTCAGGCATTTTCTGGTTCACAAACTGCAAACTTAACGGAATGGAGAAATAGTAGCAATACGGTTTTAAGTTCAATAAATCCAAGCGGTTTTTTAGCAATAGGAAATAATAATCCAACTTCCAACTTACAAACAGTAGGATCTTTTGCTAAAGGATATACTGCCCCAACTGGAAACTTAACTTTAACGGGTTCTCATAGCACTGTTTTAGCAAATAACGGGGCAATAGCAGTTACATTAACTTTACCTGCTGGTAACACCTGCCAAGGTAGAGTTTACGAAATTAAAAAACCACTTAGCAGTACGGCAAACGTAACTCTTGCAGGCACAATAGATGGTGTTGTCAATTTAGTTTTAAGCAATCCAGGTGAGTCCGTCATTCTCGTTAGTGACGGTACAAATTGGATTTCTCATAGCAGAAGCATTCCAAATTCAAGTGTAAATAGTTGGTCCACAACGGGAAATACTTCTTCAAATCCATCTACAAATTACATAGGAACTAGTGATGCTCAAGACTTTGTATTGAGAACCAATAATGTGGAAAGATTACGTTTATTATCAAACGGAAACTTGAATATTGGTACAGCAAGTTCTAGCACAACCATTAAATTTAACAGCTTCTTAAGCAATCGTAAATTAAATTTAGGAGAAGTTGCTGATAATGAACATCAATTTTATGGATTAGGAATTAATTCAAACATGTTGCGATATCAAATACCAAGTACAACCGCATTTCATTCCTTCTTTGCAGGCACAAGCAGCACTACTTCAAATGAATTAATGCGATTAAATGGAAACGGAACTCTTTCTTTAGGAAATACCCAAAACACAAATAAATTTCATATTTATGAAACTGTTGGCTCTGTAGCAACTAGTAACAATGGTACAATTGTATTAGAGCATGGAAATGTGGGTGGAAGTAGCAGTATTATGTTCAAAAGTACAGAAAATCCCTCTAGTGATTTTGCACATATTACTTATTCTGAGGATGGTAGTGGAAATGGAACTTCAAATGAAAATGGTTTGTTAACCATTGGTATACAAAATGATATCCCAGGTTCTCCATGGGCAGATGATATTGCACTCATGCCCTCTGGATTTGTAGGAATTAATACTATTACTCCCGATGCTATGCTTTCTGTAAATGGAAATGCAAGCAAAACTGGAGGTGGAAGTTGGGCTACTTTCTCTGATCGTAGATTAAAAAAAGATATTAATTATTACACTGATGGTTTAGCTAAATTATTAAAAATTAATCCTGTAACATTCAAATACAATGGAAAAGGTCCATACTCAGATACAACAACTGAATATGTAGGAGTTATAGCTCAGGAAATTCAAGATGTAGTTTCGTATACAGTAGACACTGTTTTGATGAAATTAAATAAAACAGATTCTGCACCAACATCACTTTTAAGCTATGATCCTTCTTCTTTAACTTATTTAACTATTAATGCTATAAAAGAGCAGCAATTATTAATTGAAAATCTACAAAAACAAGTAGCAAAACTTTTAATTGAGAATGAAATCCTAGAAGATAAACAAGCGAGAGATCTTGATGCTTTAAGAGATGAATTTACATGGATGAAGGCAATGGTTTCCAATAATCAAATTGCAGGAACTGCGGCTGCTCAGAAATAAGAATCTTACATCAAAAAAAAAGAAAAAATAAAGCAGATGATTAGATTTTCACTTTTTTTATTGTTGATTTTAATTCAACAAAAAGTAGTTAACGCACAAGGTATTTTTGTAGGTGTTGGAAATTCTGTAAATGTAAGAAGTACTGCCGACTGTATCATAAGGGGTAACTTGATAAATAATGGAACATTTAACAGTAGCCATGGTCGGATTTATTTTGAAGGAACAGGAATTACAGAAATTAGCGGAAATGCTTTAAGCCTTTCAGGAATAAGGGTAACAAAGGGGACTGATACTTTAAGAATCAATACTGATTTAACCATCACACCTGATCAAAATACAACAACTCCAGAACTGAATATAAATTCTGGAACAGTTAAAATTGTTGGAGCAAAAACCTTAACAATCAATAGCAATATTTCCGGAACTGGAAAACTTGCAGGAAATCCTTTAGCAACATTAGAAATAGGAGGAACTGGAAGTTTTGCAAATTTAAGTTTACTGCAAACTCTTCCAAGAGATTATTCACTTAGAAATTTAAATATTAACAGATTAGGTGTTGCTAACATTGTACTTGCAGATTCAATTAGAGTTTTTGGTACAGTAGAATTGAAGAATTTAACTGCTACATTAAATGCATCTGGGAGATTAACGTTAATTTCAAACGCTGCCGGTACTGCTCGTGTGGCTCAGCTTCCTACTCCAGCAAATTTTACTGGAAATGTTGTTTCACAACGTTTCATTCCGCAAATAGCTACAGGCTCTGGAATGCCTAGAAGATATCGAATGCTGAGCAGTTCAGTAACTACAGGATCAGGAATTAATCTTACTCAATTGCAGGATGATATTTATGTTTCAGGTCCAAATTGGGCTGCTAATGGTTTTGATCAAACACCTTTAAACAAATTTTCAGCATTTTATTATAATGAACCTGCAGTTGGTTCCAGTGGAAACGGTTTTCTTGGAATACCTACGACTTCAACAAATATTCCTACTGGGCAGGGATTTTTTGTTCAGATTAGAGGAGAAAAAAGTCAAGGTCCTGCTACCTTTACTCCCCCGTTTGTTGATCCGAATCCTGTAACTATAGATTACACAGGAGGAATTAATAAAGGAAATGTTACTTATAATTTATCCTACACAGTAACTTCTGGCGGGGTAAATAATGATGGATTCAATTTAATTGGCAATCCATTTCCGTCTGCTATAGATTGGCAATCAAGCGGAATAACAAGAACCAATATTGATAATTCATTTTATATCTATAATCCAAGATCTGGATCGTATGAAGTTTATTTGAATGGTGTAGGTCAAACTGCAGAGGCAAGCAGATATTTAGCAAGTGGACAAGGGTTTTTTGTAGTGGCTAATGGTAATAACCCGAGCATTACTTTTTCAGAGTCGTGTAAAACTTCTAATCCTTCTTCATCCTTTTTCAGAACGATAAACCCTCCCAATCATTTCAGAGTTAGATTGGTAAAGGATTCAATTAATTCAGATGAAACGGTTATTGTTTTTGATAATGCGAAAGGAAATAATTTCAATACAGAAGAAGATGCTTTAAAGTACTTTGGAAGCGGAGTCAACATCGCCACAAAAACTCCAGATAGTATTTACACTGCCATTAATTTCAAAGCTGAAGCTTTGGCAAATGATACCATTCCTTTGTTTGTATCTGCTGCTAGCAATGGAACCTATTCTTTGGAATTTACCACCATGCAAACATTCATTACGAATTTTGATGTATTCTTGATAGACAATTTTTTAAACGTAAGTGTAGATTTAAAACAAAATCCATCCTATGTTTTTCAAAAAACAAGTGATCCATTAAGCGTTGGCGATGAGCGGTTCAAAATAGTGTTTAGTCCTTCTGTGCCACTTGCAAATGGTCTCCTATCTTTCCAAGGATTTAAGCAAAATGTAGATGCAAAACTGAATTGGAAATACAGTGCAGAACGAGATTTATTACATTTTGAATTAGAGCATTCCATTAATGGTAAGTTATTTGAAAAATTAAGTACGATTAAAGCTAAGAATGTAACTGATTATAATTTCATTCATCAAAATCCAGGTGGAGGAATTCATTATTACCGATTAAAATTAGTTAAGCTAAATGGCGAAATCGAATATTCAAAACTTGTAGCAATTAATTTTGGAAGTGATAAAAGCGACAATTTTATTGCTTATCCAAATCCTGCAGCCAATCAAATTACATTATATTTAAAGGATATAAATCTTGAAAATGCTACTTTGATTGTTTCAGATGTATTAGGTAGAACTATAATGAGTAAAGTTTTTGATCAAGGTCAAAAATCTGAAATCTTAATCGACATCGAAGCATTTCCTCAAGGTATGTACATTGCAAAAATTCTGAACGATGATCAAGAATATAGCGTGAAATTTGTGAAAAAATAATTTTATTATCTGTCTTTGAATTATTGAATAGGGCTGGCTTACTACCAGTCCTTTTCGTTTCCAGCTTTAGAGCCAAACTCATTTTGTTGAATTGCGCGTTTAATTTCTGAACTATTTTGTTGCAATTGTTTTACCTTTTGAGCTTCTGCTTTCTTTTCGTTTTTAATCCCTTTAGTTTGCTGCGGAGGTGGGGAAGTATTTGGAGGAGGAGGTGGTAATGGCGGTTTATCCTTTTCTATTTTCTTCAAAGCATACAGTAAATTATATTTAGCATTTGGGTTTTGATCATTAATTTTTAAGCTGGACTTATATTGTTCAATGGCGAGTTGATAGTTTTTCTGAATAAGAAAAATATTACCAATGCAATAATAACTTTCTGCTTTTATCTTACTATTTTTTGCAGTAATTAGCTTTTCGAAAACTTGTTTGCTTTCATTAATTTTTGCAAGTTTAGATAAGGTCAATGCTTTATTGAATTGAGCAAATTCATTTTCTGGATTTTTTTTCAAATAATCTTCAAATTCAGATTCAGCCAATTGATATTTTTCATTTTTAAAATATTCAACCCCTTTTCTAAGCTTGTTTTCAGTAAGTTGAGCATTTGTATTAATGCTATAGGCAAATAAAATCAGGAGCGTTGTAATGACCTTTTTTTGAAAAATAAATAATGATCCTCTTTTTTCAGATAGGATATAGGTAATTAGAATTGTGAAGATTGCCAATAAATAAAACCAATCGAATCTTGAATCTTTTAAAATAATTTTTGTAGAAGTTTTTTCGTTTTGTTGTTGAGATTTTATTAAAGAATTAATTATAGATTCACTTATTTCAGTTCCTTTAATTTCAATATAATTTCCATCAGAAATTTCTGCCCATTTTTTCATTAATTGAAAATCGGGTTTTGAAACCACAACCTTACCTTTTTTATCTTTTTTAGCCGATTTCCCAGATCCAATTATGGCTCCTTGTTCAGTTCCGATGGCAATTAAATTTAATTTAATGCTATCGGATTTTAATTTTAGTAATGTTGGTTCAATACTACTTTCGTGATTTTCGGCATCTGAAATTAAAGTGATCGTTCTATTTCCTTTTTGAATAGCGAAGGAATTGATGGCAGTATTTAATGCGGCATTCATATCTGTTCCTTGCACTGGCATATAATTAACAGAAATATTTTCTAGATAATTATAAAGCTGCGTTTTATCTCCTGTGCTTGGTGTAAGTTTAAATGCATTTGCTGCAAAAACTACTAAAGCAAAATTTGTGTTTTCGGATTTTTGAATTAATTGTTTCGCTAGTTGTTTACCTAAATCAATTCTTCGCACATTCCCATTTTGTGCTAACATACTATTTGATAAGTCTAGTAAAATTACGTTTTCAGACTGTTCTTTTATTTTTATTTTATATCCAATTCTTGGTTCAGCTAATCCTAAAATTATAAAACTAAAAGCCAGCAAATACCCTAAGAACTGTATTTTTCTTTTTCTTAAACTATATTCAGGAAGTATATTTAATTGCAAATTGCTGCTTACAAGTTTATCAATTTGTTTCTTTTGCTTATTAATTACATACCCGTAAAACGGAATAATTAAAAGCAATAAGCTAAAAACCAAAAAGTATTCTGGATATGAAAATCTTATCGTCATACAGATGATTTATAAAACGTAAAACTTAAAATTAGGTCAAGTAATAGTAATAAGAGTGCAAGGAGCGCAAAAGGAAAAACACCTTCTCTTACTTTTTTTGTCAATCCTCCACTTCCTATCACTAATTGTTCACTCAAATCAGCAAAATTTAAACGTAAACGAACAAGATCCGTAGCTCTGTAATATTCAGCCCCTGTATTTCTTGAAACTTGTTGAAGATTTTCTTCATCAACTACTACAGGTTTTTCAACTTTTCCAGTTGGGAAATTATACGTTGTTGGAATAAATCCTGCGGTTACTATATTATAAATATTTATTTGTTCACGTTGAGCAAGGTCTATTATTTCTTGGAAAGAATAAAGCTGACTTTGATCTAAACTTGCAGAAATAGCAATGATAATTTTATTTTTTGCATCTACGTTTTTCAAACGTTCTATTGCCATGGCGAATGCATCTGCCAAGGAAGAATTATTGGATTGATAATCTAATTGAATATTTTTTAATTGGTAATTTAAGTCATTAAAATCTTTAGTCACTGGACTTATTAAAAAAGGCTTGATGCTCGAAATTATTAAACCAACTTCAGTTTCTGGATGTTGATCCAAAAAAGAAATTAATTCTGGTTTCAGCGCGTCAAGGCGATTGGGTGATAAATCTTCGCCCGACATCAGCGCGGTATTATCTACGATAAAAAGGATAGCCGTACTGTCAATTTTTGTAGTTTGAGTATTAATTTTTTTATAAGGTTTTGCTAAAGCAAAAATCAATAAACTCAATGCCATTAGTTTTAAAATAAAGGGAATAAAAAATGTTTTTTCCCGAAAAGTCTTTTCAGATTTAAGTAAAAATGGGAATCCAGAAAATTTAATTTTCGGTATTTTATTTACATTAAATTTTATATACAAAAAAATAAGTAATGGAAGAGCTTCCAATACATACAACATCCAAGGATAGGTAAATTCGAAGTCAAACATCTTTAAAAATCTCTTTAGTATCTGATATTATCGTGTTTTCTCGTTTGGATGCCGGAATAAGTTTTGCAAATTTTATTAAATCACTTTCAAATAGAATTGATGATAATTCTAATTTTCCAATTGCACGATTTGCAATTTTGAAATCGTTTAAAACCTGTATTACAGTAGATGAGTTTGTTTCTAAATCGGTTTTTGAATTTAAGTAATTCCGTATTATTAAATTAAGTTCTGTGTAATATAATTGAAATTCTTTTTGCTTCCAGTATTGTTTTAGGTTCAATAATTCTAAAGCATTTAATGCTCTTTGCTCGGGGCTTAAATTATTTCTTTTATCAAATTCAGCTTTTTGTTTTTTCTTCCAAATTCGATAAAAAACAATTCCAGAAATAATTATTAATACAATTACCGCAACTATCAAAATAATTTCAATCTTCGATAATGGTATATCCAAAATAGCTGTATTGGGTTTTGGATCAATATTCAAATCGATAATAAATGGAATAACCTTTAGGACTAACTCATTTCCAGAAGCAGTGTAAATAATAGTACTGCTACCTTTTGTATAGGGAACACTTATTGAATTTATAACTAAAGAATCAATAGCGTAATGGATAATTTCCAATGTTAGCCTTTCGGTAATCTTTTCATTTGTTTTTGTAATGGTATCGGGCTGGGAAATGGATAATATTTCAATTTCATTTTCTGAAAAATTAATTTTTTCCCAATTAAGTTTTACATCAGCAAGATGTTCGGCTTCTACATATAATTTAATTTTATCTGCAAATTGAACAGTTTGGCTATCTGTTTTTATAGTTACATGTATTCCTTGAGCAAAAACAATATTTGCGCCAAGCAATAAAAACAATATAATTTTCGCCAAAATCTTCGTCATAGGATTAATTTCTTGCCCCTCTGGATTTAAAAATTCTAAGAAGTGGATTTATAAAATTGTCTCCCGTGTTGATTTCAGCATGATCAATTTTGGAGCTAAGTAATAGATTATTTAAAAGCGTTTCATTGTTTAAGTATTGATCTTGAAAAGCTTTTTGGATACTTTTATCTGAGGTATCCACAGTAATTATATTTCCAGTTTCGGGGTCCTCAATATGTAATAATCCTAAATCTGGTAATTCCTTATCTAGTTTGTCTTGAATTTTTAAAACAATTAAATCATGCTTTTTTGCAATAGCTTTAATTTTATCATTTAATTGAACATTAATGAAATCGGAAATTAGAAAAACAACTGATCTCTTTTTTACAACAGTACCTGCAAATGAAATGGCAGTATTAATATCTGCCAATTTAGAATCAGGATTAAATTCTAATAATTCACGAATAATTTTTAAAATATGAGCTTTCCCTCTTTGCGCTGGAATGTATTTTTCTACTTTGTCTGTGAATAAAACCAAGCCAATTTTATCATTATTTTGAACCGCAGAAAAAGCCAAAACTGAACATATTTCAGTAATTAAATTACGCTTAGTTTCTTTATTAGAACCTAGTAACATGCTAGCACTTAAATCAACCATAAGTAGAACATTTAAAGCTCTTTCTTCTTCAAAAACTTTTACAAAAGCTTCATCATACTTTGCAGTTAAATTCCAGTCAATCGTTCGTATATCATCGCCAGGTTCATAAGCTCTAACTTTATCAAAACTTACACCTTTGCCTTTAAACGCTGAATGATATTCGCCAGAAAACACTTGTGTAGAAAGCCCACGAGACTTTATTTCTATTTTACGAACTCGCTTAATAATATCTTTTGCATCCATTTAATTATGGAATTTTTATCGTTTTAATTAGCGTTTCTATCATATCGTCTACATTAATATTTTCAGCTTGAGCTTCGTACGTTAATCCAATTCTATGACGCAAAACTTCTTTTGCAACTTGCTGTATATCATCAGGCAAAACAAAACTTCTGCTATTTAAATAGGCATTTGCCTTAGCAGCTAATGCTAGTCCGATACTTGCTCTTGGAGATGCTCCGTAATTTATAAATCCGCTTAATTCCTTTAAATTATTTTGCTCTGGAAAGCGCGTTGCCGAAACAAGATTTATAATATATTCCTCGATTTTTTCATCTAAATAAATAGATAATACTGTCTTTCTTGCAGCTAAAATTTGAGCTTTATTTGCAACCGGTTTAATTTCATGAGTTGCAGAGCCGCTCATTTTTCTAATAATTAATAGTTCTTCACTTTTCTCAGGATAAGTAACTAATACCTTTAACAGAAATCGATCTAATTGAGCTTCTGGTAATTGATATGTTCCTTCTTGTTCAATTGGATTTTGAGTCGCCATTACTAGAAATGGATCATCTAATTTGTAGGAGCTATCTCCAATTGTAACTTGTCTTTCCTGCATTGCTTCAAGCAAGGCACTTTGAACTTTTGCTGGTGCTCGATTAATTTCGTCAGCTAAAATAAAATTTGCAAAAACAGGACCTTTTTTGACAACGAACTCTGCTTTTTGATGATTATAAATTAGAGTTCCAGTCAAATCTGCTGGCAGTAAATCAGGAGTAAATTGAATTCGAGAAAATTCTGCATCTACACTTTTGGATAATGATTTAATAGCTAACGTTTTTGCTAAACCTGGCAATCCTTCTAATAAAATATGTCCATTTGCAAGCAAACCAATCAGCATACTATTAATCATGTGCTGTTGACCAACTAATTCTTTTGCTAACTCATTTCTTATGGTAACGGTAAATTTATTTTCATGCTCTATTTCAGCCTGAAGTTTTTTTAAAGCCTCGTTATTTGTTTGCATATCGCTATATTAAGTAAATTAATAGAAAGAATGATGCCGAAAAATCTAAATTATTGTTTACTAATATCGGCTTTACGAAATATGTAAGCTCAAAAAATTTGCAATTCTTGCTATATCCGTTCCTTTTACAAAACTCAACTCTAGGCCTCCGTTTCCTCTCAGCCATATTTTAAATTCAGTGTCATAATCCAAAGGTCCGCTTGTTTCCAAAGCAAAAGCAGCAATTTTAGAATAGGTAATAAAAGTAAATTCTTTTTTTTTACCCATAATACCTTGAGAATCCATAACGACTAATCTTTTATTGGTAAATATCAAACGATCTCGCAATCCTTTGTAAGATAATTCTACGATTTCATCTACCATTAATAAATATTCAAACTGATCCCGCCCGTCTTCTAGTGCGACATCATGTAATAAATTTAATTTTGTGTCAAGTGATCGCATAATTACAAATATGCTTATTTTTTAAAAAATTTAGCCATATTTAAACAATTCAAATCATTATTAAATAAATATTTCTAGAAAATATTCTTTATTTAGCATTAATATTAGGAATAAAATAGGGAGATTAAAATAATGGCTGAAAAATTAAACGTTCATAAAATGCTTACGATCTTAAATCTAAAAAATTCAGTTTTAAATCATTTTTTAATGGAATTGAGAGATGAAGAAATACAAACCGATCGAATGAGATTTAGGGAGAATTTGTACAGAACTGGGGAAATAATGGCGTATGAAATTAGCAAAATAATGGAGTATGAGTTAAAAGATGTAAAAACTCCATTAGGTGTTTCGCAAATTTCCGTTTTAAAAAATCAGCCAGTTATTGCAACTATTTTGAGAGCTGGTTTGCCATTTCAACAAGGCATGATGCACATTTTTGATCGAGCTTCTGCAGCATTTGTATCTGCCTATCGTAAAACAAAAAAGAATGGAAGTTTTGAAATAAAAGTAGAATATGTAGCATCTCCAGATTTAGAAAACCAAGTTTTAATAATTGCTGATCCAATGTTGGCAACTGGACAATCTTTAGTTTTAGCATGTAAAGAATTATTGCAAAAAGGAAATTATAAAACATTACACATTGCAGCCATCATAGGAAGCAAAGAAGGGGTAGAGTATGTGAGAAGGCATTTACCAAACGCACACATTTGGTTAGGAGCCTTGGACGAAGAATTAACTACCCGTTCCTATATTGTTCCTGGTTTAGGTGATGCTGGAGATTTAGCGTATGGCGAAAAATAATTTTATCTTATTAAATCCATATTGAGAATTTATTTATTTAAAATCAATAATAATAATTTTATTAATTATACCTAATTCATATTTATAAATTTATTTATCTGAAATGGAAAATAATAATTTATTATCACTCAATCTTTTGAAAGAATATAAAATTTTTTTAGAGTCTTTTTCAGAAGAAGAATTTGTATTAACTCCTCCTTCCAAAGGCTGGTCTTATTCAGAAGTTTTCACTCATATAATCGCAGCAAATGAATTAGCCATTTTATCTATTTATAAATGCGCTCGACCTAATTCTGAACCAATAAAAAAAACAGATTGGCGAGTTAAATTAATTTTATTTATTGGAAGTCTTCCACCCGGAAAATATAAAGTTCCTTCCATTTTAGCAGATAAAGCCATCAAATCTCCTAAAGAAGTAGTATTAAAGAATTTGGATTTAATGATGGAAAGAATAAATGGATTAAGTGATAAAATGAAAAATGCCGATAAGGACTCTAAGGCTAAACATCCTAGATTGGGTTATTTGAATGCTTTTCATTGGTCAAGATTTATTTTTATTCATACAAAACACCATTTAAAACAATTGAAGAGAATACAAATGGAGTTAAAATTTAACAGCTGATTAACAATTAGTTAATATAGTGGCAGTTTATTTGTAATATATGTTACTGCTATGAATAATGAAGTTTTGATTTTTCTTTCCATTTCTTGTATTGCTATAATTGCTTTCTATTTTAGTAAATACGAAGTAACTTTTACTGAAGAGGAAGATTAATTTTAAAAATTGTTTATCTGATAGAAATTACTATTTCTAGTTAGATAATTGACCCTTACCCCCCATATTTTATAAAGGAATTTAATTTTTATTATAAAAAATTCAATACGTTTTTTTAAAAAAAATTAGTTTAATTCTAATAATTACCAATTTAAAACGGATACCCAATCGCTACATTCAAAATTAAATTATCTCTTCGCCAATTCTTATTTCCAAAGGCAATATCATTAATCACCCATCTTTGATTTTCAGGTAAAAACGGTTTACGAAGTGGAAATGCTAAGTCAAAACGTAAAACAAAAAAGGAAGCATCAGCACGAATTCCGAAACCAGTACCAACTCCAAACTCTTCATAGAAAGAATTTAATTTAAACGTTCCGCCGGGTACTGCGGGATTATCTCGAACTAACCAAATATTACCTGCATCAGCGAAGAAAGCCCCATTAATGATACTGAAAAGATTAAATCGATATTCTGAATTTAATTCAATTTTAATATCACCTGCTTGATCAAAAAACGCGTTTTGATCTGTGCTAAGAGGCGCTTGAAAAGAGCCAGGACCTAGCGTTCGATTTCTAAAAGCACGGACACTATTTGTTCCACCAGTGAAATATTGTTTGATATACGGCATGGATATGGAATTCAAATATGGCACACCAGCACCAACTATTAAGCGTGAAGCGATTTTAGTTTTTTCGGCAAGATTTAAATAGTGCCTAAAATCAATTGTCACTTTTGAATATTGTGAAAATGGTTTTCCAAATATTTCAAACGGTTGATCTTCTCCACGCCCTCCTGGAGTTACTGTACCTAAAAAACCCCTAATTAAATTTCCGGATACATCAAAGGTAGTATTGAAGTATACATGATTTTTTATGAATTTTAAGTATTGATTACTTACGGTGTAACTGTAGGTTGCTCCAATAATAAATTGCTCTTCTAAACTCCTTTCAAGCAATGGATTGTTTTTAGCAATTTCTTCAAATTCCTGCGAGCGATTACTTAAGGTTACAAAATTAATTACAACAGGACTTAGTACATGTCTTACCTGATCTGTCTCATTCCAATCATAACCAAAACTTGCGCTAAAGGAATTTAAGCGATAATATCTTACGCGATTATTTAATTGATATCCTAATTTTATAAATGTTTTTGGGATGTATTTCGATGATGTGTTTTCAATCTCAAAAGGAGTAATAAATTTGGGAAATTGCAATCCAGCTTCTGCGCCTAAAATATAAGAATTGAATGCCTTGTTGTTTCCTCCAATTTGTGTTTCAAAGCCAGCATTTCCATTCAATGTTAATAATTCTGCTCCTTTAAAAGTATTTCTGTTTCTATGTGTAATACCGACTAAAGGTCCCGTAGTTCCATTGGATTTTGTAATTCCTTCCACTTCTAATCGTATCGATTTCTTTTTTAAAGGTGTAAGAAAAATATCAGCATTTAATTCATCTTCCCATTTTTCATCTTCTTTAAACCGGATATTTACAAATTTGAAAACACCTAAACCCATCTGTCTACTTAGTGTCAAATCATGTTTTTCGCGGCTATATTGTTGGGTTTTCTTTAAATAAACTGCATCTGTAATTACTTTTGGTTTAAACATATCACGTCTATATACATAATTCATATTATTAATCATGACACTATCTTTTTTTGCACTTATAGTATCAGTATTTAAAGCATAATCTGGGTATACATTTATTTTACCTATTTTATAGATAGTAGTTCCTTGCCGGGGAATGTTATTTTTTATTGTCATGATTAGAGCAATTTTTTTATTTCCTACAGATGTATCAGCTTCAAACAATAAAAAGTCAGAACTAAAGAAGAAAAAACCTTGATTTTTTAAAATAGCATCCATACGATCTCGCTCCTCTTTTAAACGATTTAAATCATACTGATCGCCAGGTTTTATTAAGCTTTTGTCAAGTTGGTTTCTTATAATATCAAGGATTACTAAAGCAGTATCTTTAATTTTGTAGGAATCAATTAAATAGGGTTGTTTTGCATCGACTTTATAAATTAATTTTACTTTTTTATTGTCTTTACTCACTTTCGGTTCGTAAGAAAGTTCAGAATAAAAATATCCTTTATTATTTAATTTGCTTTCCAGTAAATCCAACATTAAATCAGGTTTTACTTGTTCGTAAAGTATCGGAGGTTCTCCAATTTTTTCTCTTAAAAATCGATTAAATCCATTATCTTTTTTACCTGCTGCTTGATACAAGGCCAATTTTACTCTCAGTCCTAAAATCTTTTTATTTGGTTTTGGAATCAATGCATCCTTTAATTCAGATTGAATACTTTTTTGATTCAAAACCCGTACTTCATTAGTCATTTTTACGTCTGCACCCAAGTATAACTGCTCTCTTAGTTTTATTTTTTTTGTAGTGCTACAAGCAGCAAGCAAAATGAGTATAAAAAAATTTAAAATTAAAAAACGCTTATTCATTTTTTTTCCTTTCTTTTTTTTCGTTCTTCAATTCGCAATTGTTTTTCTTGAACTTTTCTTCTTTTATTTAGCACGCGTTGTTTTTTAAATTCTGCTAATTCCTGTTCGCTTGGTTTTTTAAATAAATCTTTTGCGCTATCGTAATTCCGGAGATAGACTAATCCAATTCCGGTTTCTGTTAATTCTCCTTCCAGAAGTCCTTCAAATTGATTTTCACGATATGCTCTGGCTCTATATCTTCCGTCTGGTGTAATTTTATATTCTATCGAAACATCAGATGCAAAATCGTTTAAATTGGTATTTCTCGCTCGTTCGCCTTCAATATCCACATTTCCACCAACTGAAACAACGATTCGATCGTCGAATAATACTTTTGAAGCTCCAATCTGAGCCTCAGTTCGGCCAACTTGGTCTCCAGTTATAGCAAAATCATTATAAGAATCTACTTCTACATTTAGGGTTACTCCTCTTAAATATTGTTCGCTAAAAGCATTTAATTGTTGCGAAATAATTCGACTAGCTGTAGTTCTTAATGTAGTAGAAAATACATCTGTTCTTGTATTATTTTCAAGTGGATTATCAGCAATGAATCTTCTTAAAACTAAAAGTGCAAATACTTGCTTGTTTAAACCAGATGGATCCTGTCTGAGTTGATTTAATTTTGCATCCACTGCACCACCCAAAACTCCCTGATCTTCTACTGGCAAACGTATATCAAATGAAATTTCAGGAGTTAAAAGATTACCTCGCATATTTAAATAAACTTCAAAAGGTAATTTTTGGCGATAAGCATTTAGTTCTTCTTCACTTCCTCCAAACTGCGATGACACTAATTCTAAAGGTGAAGTACGCACACGATACATGGCCGTAATATCTGCTGTTCCGCTCGTTGGATCACCTGTCCAATTAATTGTACTTCCAGGTTGAATCACAAAATTTCGTTTAACAAAATTCTGAAAAGATAATTTATACGAACCCTCATTAATTTCGTAAATTCCAACTAAACTTACCTTACCACTTGGATCAATGCCTAAACTTAAAGTCCCATTACCTTTCACAACCAACGAATCTTGGGTAATAGGATCAATAATTAGTTTAACTTTTGTTTCAGGGTCTATTTCTAGGTTTGCTAAAAGTTCAAAACTCTTTAGCACTGTATCTATTTTATTTTCTTCTGGTAAAGGTCTAGTCATGATTTTGCTCATGCTTGAATCTTTATTTAAAAACACAACCACCCCTTGGCTTGATTCTACCGTTTTAATATTTGAAGGTAGAGCATAGGTAAAATCTGAACCTTCATTTAATTTTGCTTTTATATTAATATTTGGTTTGTTTTGATCGCCGGTAATTTCAATATCACTATCTAAAAAAATAGTTCCGTAGTATAATGAATTTTCTTTTTTTGTGGTTTTTAAAGCTAAGAAATTGTCAGTTTTTAAATTAAGATTTAAAACATAGTTTTTAAAATCTTTTGTTTTAATATTTCCATTCAATAAAGCTTCATTCTTAAGAATATCGAGCAATTTAAAATTATTAAAAAATACACCGTCATTTGTAATGTTTATTTTTTCATTTTCGGCATATAAAGCAGTATTTAAAATGGTTGGATTGAAATTAGCCTTAATTAAATTTATATCACCTAATATTTTTGGTGAAGATGCAGATCCTGTTATTTTTAAATCTCCTTTTAAACTGCCAGACATGTTTTTTACATTTCCCAAAGTGTAAGGCTCTATAGATTCTAAGTTTAAATTAGCTAAATCAACATTAAAATTTAAAGCATTTAAAGAATCTTTTGCATGGTAAATTCCATCAATATTTACGTCATTTTCATTACCCTGAATCTCCACTTTTACTGCATATTGATTCGGTGAAGCATTATTTGCTTTTATATTTATGGTACCTAGCGTGTCGTTTTTGAAACTAAAATCCTTTATTTCTAAGTCTGCCAAAAAACCAGGTTGGGTTTGTAGATTTTCTAAATCTACCTTTCCATTCAGTTGGCCTCTAAATAAAGATGAATCTTGCTCCAGTATTTTTGAAAAAGTTGTTAAATCGAATTGATTAAAAATTACTGTTAGAGGAGGATTTTGAATGTTTTTATTTTTGCTATCAATAAATAAAGATTGAGTATTACTTTCTAATTTTAAATTATTTGCTATAATTCCACCTTTTCCAAATTGAATATAATTGTCTTCTGGAACGATCCATGATTCAAAATTCAATGTTTGTTTTGGATCTAAATTAAATCTATAATTATTTTCAATACTTTTAAGTTGACCTGCAATCACATACATTCCAACAGTATCTTTTCTATCTATTTGAATTTCGGTTTTTATTATTTCATTATTAATAGATCCATTAATATCAGTTTTATAAATTTTAATATCAGCAGTTTTTAAATTACTATATCCTAAATTATAGAGTAAAGAATCTTTGTTTGAATTAATATTTACATGCAAACTATCAATCTGAATATCATTATAAACAATTTGAGGAATGTTTATTTTAGTTTTTAAAATAGAGGAATCACTATTAAAACTACCTGATATTTCTCCAGGGGTTAATTTTGTTAAACCCGGAACAAATACCTCAGTGAACATGGTCGGATCTTTTATTTGAACCACAAAACTAAAGCGTTGCAATGGAATTATTTCTTTAGACACTTTACCATCCAGATTGAAATATCTATCTACATGCTGATTAAGGGCTTTTGTTAACTTTCCAATCCCGAAATTACCCTCGAATTTTAAATCTGCAAAAGGTGAATTTAACGATAATTCTGTTTTTCCTATTTCATTAATAGAAGCACATAATAGTGAATCAATAAAATAAGTTTTATTATTTGTCACCATCACCACCTTATTCATATTTAATGAACCATTTATTGTATTGATATTTTTTCCAGAAAATTTTGCAGTTACTAAACCTTTTATTTTAAAATCTTTATCGCCTAATTTTAAAGCTTTTAAATCTGCTCCATGTAAATCTAGAAGTATTGAATACTCTGGAATTGATTTATTCATATTTAAATCTGCGTCCAAATCAAAGGCAAGATCCCTATCATCTATACTGATTTTTCCTTTAAAACTTTTTTGAATAATATCTCCATTTACCAGTAAACCACGATATTCATATCCATTTAATTCTGCATTATTTAATAATAATTGCACATTTGCCTGAACATTTTGTGGACTTAAACCTGATCCTTTCACTTTTGCATTACCCGTAAATTCACCTAAAATATTTTGTTGTTTTAGTAATATACCGAGATTCAAATTTTTCAAATTTGTTCTTACCAAATATGTTGGAGTTTTGCTCTGCATTCCATTCATTTTCACTTCAGCATTCAATCCTCCTAAACTTGTATTGATAGCGGTTTTAGCAGAAAAATCCGACATTGTACCTTGATAAGTAGCTTTAAGCGCAATTTGATCTGGAACTGTAATAGTTGCTGGAATTTGTTCTTTTGCTAATTGAAATAAATCTGTACGGCTAGTTCTTAATTCATTAATAGATAAATCAAAATAACTTTTTGAAACATTTGGTAGACCTTTTATCGTTCCAGAAGTATTAATAATCGTGTTTCCTAAAAGGTTTAGATTTAAATACTCAATCGTTAAATCTTTTACTTTTCCATCTAATTTTGCAGTCAGATTTATTATTTCATTTCTATTTCTTTTTAATGATGGATTTTTAATTAAATCAGGAGAAAAATAAAGCAAATCTTGTAAACCAATTTTTACTTCTGGAAAATTTGCTTCTATTTCTGCTTCTCCAATAGTTGAGGTTAAACTTTCTAAAGAGGAATATTTTAACGAGATATATTCATTAAGCTCTGAGTTTCCAGTTTGAAAATTTAAATCTGCTATTTCCGCATGGGTTGAATCATAAACTAGTTTTGCTTCTAATTCTTTTATTTCAAAGCCACTTTTTTCCTTAGCACTTAAATGTGTAATAGTTGCCACAGAACTAGTACTGCTATATTTTATATCATTTACATTTAAATCTAAATTTCTAACATCCAATCTATTGAAATCTAAACCAGCACTTTTGGGAGCAGAATTAAAATTGTTCATCAATAAATTGATATTGTCTAAATTCAATTTACCCAAATCTACTTTCCAGTTTGCTTTATTTTCTATAATTGCATCGGTTTCAATTTTTACTTTTTTCTCGATTTCAATTTCATTAGCTTTCTTTTGTTGTTCAAAAAAGGCGGTTGTGTTTTTTAAGGTTATCTCATCTAATTTTACTAATTCTTCAGATAAATTTATTTCATCGGCAATAATCCGTGCATCACCTAAATTAATTCCTGTTTTGATTCCATCAATGGTATTTTCATACGTTGCATTGATGTTTGCCAAACTAATTTTATCAATACCAAAATCAAATGAGATAGGAGAATAAGGTTTTTGAAGTGTGTCTTTTGGTAAGGCTTTACTTTGTTTGTATATAGCTGTAGTGCCTTTTAACGATAATTCATCTATAATTATCTTTTGTTTATTGAGATCAAAAGTTTTGAAATCGGTTTTTAATTCTCCTAAGATAAGTCTTGCATCCATACCTGTTACAGCATCGATGTATTTAGCGTTTATGTGTGCTAATTTTATGGTTTCTACACCGATATTCCAAGGTTCAGATTGCTTTGTTGAGTCTTTTGGAGCAGCAGGCTTTCCACTATCAAAAGCTTTAATAATATAATTAAAATTAAAAGTACTATCTGGCATAGATCTGCTTACAGTTGCAGTAAGTGAATCAATGCTTAAAAGATTTACTGTAATTTTTTTAGACAATAATGCAGAAAGTGAAATATTTACTCTCAGTTCGCCAGCATATAATAAGGTATCTTTTTGAGGTGTTTCTAAATATAAACCGCTCAATACGATTGTTTTTGGAAATTTGATTCTTAAATCTCGCAATCTTACTACAGACTTCGTCTTATCTGCCAAAAATTTCGTTCCTCTATCTGCGATATAATTCTGCACTTTGGGGATTTGAAGCACGAAAAACACCAATAAAATTAAAAAGAATAGGAAACCAATAAGCCAAAGAAATATTTTAAAGGCTATTTTAAGATACTTTTTCAAAAGCGACAATAAATTTTATAAAAGATAGAAGAATGAATTGTATGCTTTGCAATTTTTTTACCAAAGATCTCTTAACATTTTGATAATATACTATTGATTTAGAATATATGTAGTATTGCCAAACTGATAGTATGAAAATTCTTTTTGCAATTCAAGGTACAGGAAACGGTCATTTAAGTCGTGCAAGAGACATAATTCCTCATCTTCAAAATTATGGGGAATTAGATTTAATGGTAAGTGGTACGCAAGCACAAGTTTCGTTAACGCAAAATTTAACTTTTAAGAAGCATGGATTTAGTTTTGTTTTTGGCAAAAATGGTGGAATCGATTATCTCGGAACAGCAAAAATTATCCGTTTAGGAGAGTTAATCAAAGACATTAAATCATTGCCAGTTGAGAATTATGATTTAATTATTAATGATTTTGAGCCGATATCTGCTTGGGCTTGCAAATTAAAAAAAGTAAGTTCAGTTGCCTTGAGCCATCAATCTTGTTTTTTGTCTCCTAAAACTCCAATCGTAAAAACTTTTGATTTATTAGGACCAGCAGTTTTAAAAAATTATGCTCCCACTACTCATCAAGTTGGTTTTCATTTTGAAAGGTATGATTCGTTTATTAATACCCCGATCATTAGAAAAGAAATTAGAGAATTAAATCCTGTTAACAAAGGTCATTACACGGTCTATCTACCAGCATTTGATGATGTCTTATTGGTGAAGATGTTAAAACAAATTCCTGATGTAAAATGGCAAGTTTTTTCTAAGCATAACAAAGAAAACTATATAGACAAAAATGTAGAAGTGATCCGAATAGATAATGTACTATTCAATCAAAGTTTGGCGGAATGTGAAGGATTGCTTACTGGAGGAGGTTTTGAATCTCCAGCAGAAGCTTTATTTCTGAAAAAGAAATTATTTGTAATCCCGATGAAAGGGCAATATGAACAGCAATGCAATGCAGAAGCATTACGATTAATGGGTGTTTCTATGGTTTATAAAGTGGATACTACTTTCGTGCAGAAATTAAAAAATTGGATTTCTCAAAATAGTACGATTAAAGTAAATTATCCAGAAGAAACTGCACTAATCGTAAAAGGATTAATGAAATTTAAGAGATAAGATTTAAATAAAAAAGTCTGACAAAAATTAATTCGCCAGACTTTTTATTAAACTGAAGTTATTATTGACTATTGTTGAACTATTAACTTTCCTCTTTCAATTTTATTATTATTTAAAACCTCTATTTGGTACAATCCAGAAGCTAGTTCAGAAAGATTTATTTCAACTTTATTTTCACCAAAAACTGTTTTACCAGTTATGGACGAAACTTTTCTTCCTGAGATATCCATAATGTTTAAAACATAATTGCTTTCATTTTCAGAATTAAAAACAATCGTTGATAAAGATTTTGCTGGATTTGGATAGATTGAAATTTGCTCGCTTTCTATATTTAATGTTTCAATTTTTGCACTTCTACCACAGAAATTAGGATCTATATTTATATTGCCAGAAGATAACATGGTGGAATTTCCACAACCATTAGAAGCAAATACTTGAATTCTTTGATTAAATGCTGAAACGTTATTAAAGGAAACAATTATATTTTTTGTTCCTTGACCAGAAACTAAAATCGCCGTTGCTGGTACAGTCCAAGTGTAAGTTTGACCAATAACCGAATCTACAGAATAAACCAAATTTGTTTGTCCTGGGCAAACCGAAGCTGGTCCATTTATTACTGAAGGTCTAGTTGGATTTAGTCTAGAAACAGATATAGAACGAGATGTGCTATTTCCACAAGCATTATTTGTAATCGCTGAAATAGTTCCACCATTATAAGCAGCATCAACTTCCACCAAAATTCGGTTAGTATTAATACCGTCTACAATGGTCATACCTGCTGGTAAAGTCCAAACATAATTTTTAGCTCTTCTTATAACTTGTAAGGAGTAGGATGTAAATGTACCCGGGCAAACTTTTCTTCTTCCGAAAATAGTTCCATTCATAAAAGGTACAGTTTGGTTAATATTAATTTCTAATGAAGATTCGGAACCTTCATTACAACCATTTCTTACATCAACAACTAATTTTCCATTAATACCTTCTACTAAAGCTTGTTTGGTATAACTTAAATTGATGGTAGTAGTACCTTGTCCACTTACTATCGTTAATCCAGTAGGTATAGACCAAGTATAAGTAACAGCATTATCAACAGGAATCACATTGAAAGAAATTGTATTCGCTTGATTTGCAACACATGCAGTTCCGTTTCCAATAATATTTCCAACAACTGGTACAAGAATACAATCTGGACGAACCGTAGTTTCTTGAATTCTTTCGTCTAAACTAGCTGGAGTTTCTGCTTTATTAAATGCAATTGGATCATGAAAAAAAGATAAATATTCTGCAAGGGCATCTTGTTCTGTTCCAGGAACAGAAAAAGTAGCAACACCAGGAGTTGTGATTAAGGTATCTAAATCTCTTCTTCCAGTAGAGTTTGCAGCGAAAGGATATCCATCACCACCAGATGCTAAGAAGTTTAATGTTACAATTTTTATTACTCTAGTAGGATTTCCGAATATCATTCCGTTTTTTACAACCGTATCAACAGTATTTCCATTTTCGTCTGTTAAAACAACATTTAAAATTCTACTTTGAGCTGCAAGAGTTACATTATAACTGAATTTTAATCCTCCGATTTGAGGAAAACGACCTTGAGTTTGACCTGGACCAGATAAAGAAACACCATGTTCTAATAAATTTTTAAGACCAGCTGGAGTAGAATTAACAACAGAAAGTCGATTATTAAATCTAAGAGCATTCTCGATGTCTAATTGAGAAATTTCTCCTTCCTGTTTACCTACCTGAGGATTTGCAGCAGGTGGTAAATATTCTACTACACTACCGACAGCACGAATAACACCAATTGAAGAACGAATTCCACCTCCATTTTTAATGGAAACTTTTACGTCTGGAATTACTTGACGTGCTTGCCATAAATTTACATCGGCAGTTAAACTTCCAAGATTTGTTTCTTGTGTTCTTACAAAATTTCTTTGTCCTTCTAAAAAAACATTCGTTCTTCCAAAAGTATTTCCATCTTTTGCTACAATTACATTGGCGATTGCTGCACATAAAGATCGTACTAAAGCTCCTTTAGAACCAGAAGTAAATCCTAAAGAATAATTACCATATAAATCTGTAACACCTAAAGTATCTGCCGCAAAAGCACCAGAAATAGCTGGGTCAATTGAACTTGGAATTACATTTCCTGCGGAATCAAAATCAAGAACTAATCTTCCAACATATTTATATTCACCATCTGTGTTTACAATAATAGTTTGATTTCCATCTGCGCCAGTTGTGAAAAATGGATAATTTTCAGCAGCCACATCTCCAGCTTGTAATCTATCTCCAGCATCAGCCATTAATGTATTACTTCCACCTCCAACGATTATATCTACTCCGTTTAAGAATGTCGCTAAAGTTTTTTCATTAGATAATTGCTGTAAGTGAGCAAGTAATATAATCTTGTTTATTCCTTCTTTTAGTATTAATGAATCAATTACTGGTTGTACAATAGTTGCCAATAAAGCCATATTTTCTGTTCCAGCACCAGGGTTTTTTATCGTTGTAAATCCAGGAGAAGAGATAGCAGCTAAAATTGGAGTGGTGACTCCTACGATTCCAATTTTCACTCCATTCTTAATAATAATAGTAGAACTAGCAAGTTTTTTTGTAGCTGTTATTTGTGCAGCAGTTTGGCTAGGATTTGATCTAAAAAAAGTATTTTGTTTTCTTGTAGATTCAAAAAGGTTTGAAAGATTTGGATCAGCAGAAAAATCTAAGTTCGAACTTAAGTAAGGAAATTGAGCTCCAAACCATCTTATTGCAGTTCCAGAACTCGCTCCTGCTATGATATTTCTTAATTCAGAAGTTCCAAAATCAAAATCATGATTTCCTAGCACTGAAGCCTCAACTCCTAAAAAATTAAGAATTGAAATATCTGGACGAGCAATACCAGCACGCAAATCATTATTTGCAAAATTGCTTCCGTAAAAAGAAATATATGCGTTTTTTAAAGGTGTTACCAAACTTATATCTTCACCTGAAAGTGAAAATGGACTTGGGATAAAATTATCTCCAGAAGATAAAATCAAAGTATTTGGATAGGTATTTTCTAAAGAATCAAGAATTGCAGCGAAATTAGGAGCCGCAGTAGAAGCTGATAAGCCACCTTCAAAATCAGAGGCGTGCAAAATCTGGATTTGGAAGGGTTGGGCATAACTTTTTGAAATCATGCCGAGAAAGATAAAACTGGCAATGAGCATAGTTTTACAAGTTGAGAGTAGTGTCTTCATTTTATTAAGATTTTTCGATAAAAGTATTTGTCAAACATGTGAAGGATGTTAATTTAATTTTATCAAAATGTTAATTGTAAGACCTTAAGATTAAAATAGTTTAACCAAATGGAATTGGTTCTTGCCAAAAGGGACACATAAGTTTATTATAAGTAATTCCAATTGGCAGATAATAAATGTTTTAAAATATCTTTAAAATTATATTGAAATTTAATTTCTTGAAGATGTGTTTAAAAATAGAGTTGAACCGTTTTTTAGTATCATTGTAAGCAAATCTTATCAGGAATGAAATACCTTATATCTATCATATTTCTATTTTTTGGATATCAAACCTCTGCGCAGAAAGTTGTTTTAGCTGGTGAGGATAAACAATTTAGTAGGCCATTCACAAAAATTATTGGCAGAAATTCTGATGGAATTGTATTGGTACAAACGGATAATGCATTCAATAATAATACTGCACAGATAAAATTGGAAGACGGAAAGGCCGAAATTGCTTTTTACACCAACGACATGAAAAAGAAATGGGAAACACCCATAAGCATTCAAGGAACGGCAGCAACAATAGAGCATTTGGTATTGTCTGATAATTTATTACACATTTTTTATACTACCTTAAATAAAGAACAAAGCAGAACAGAACTTTATTTTTCAAGTTTAAGTACAATAGATGGAAGCTTTGTTTCAAGTTCAAATTTACTTGAATTCATACCTTATGATAAAAGAAGAAATCGAAGTGATTTTTTTATTAGTAATAGCGTTTCTAAAGATTATTACTTTACATTTTACAAGAAAATGGATATAACAACCGCTTTAGAATCATTTCATTTTTCGATTTATGATAAGACCTTTAAGATTCTTTATCAAAAAGATTTTGAATCACCAGAAAGTATATTGAAATGGAGATTAAGAGATTTGTTAATTGATAACGATGGGAATGCGTTTGTTTTGGGAGCTTTTACTCCAAATGATGTAGAAGATAATCCGATCAAAAAATTCAATGTTTTAAAAGTAAGTTTAAACTCAAACGAATTATTAAATTTTGAACTAGAAAAGGAAGACAAATTAATTTCAGATATAAAATTTGCAGCAGATAATTTAAATAAACGTTTAATTATCTGTGGTTTTTATTCTGAAAAAACTTCTTATTCATCAGCTGGAATTATTTACGCTTCTATCAACATAAATGCAGATACTCTTTTACACAAGAGTTTTGAGCCTTTCAAACCTAAATTTTTGAATGAATTTTCCAATGAACGAAAGGTAAATAGAGGCACAGAATTAATTAATTATAACATTGACAATTTAATTTTGCGCGATGATGGCGGAGCCGTTATGTTGTCGGAATCCAGTTATGTAACCGAATCCTCCAATTATAATTCCTATTATCAAGTGTACGTACGAAGCTATACCTATCATTTTGATAATGTTTTGGCATTTTCTATTAATCCGAATGGGAAAACAGATTGGGAAAGTATCATGCGGAAAAATCAAGTTTCGGAAAATGATAATGCTTTTTATTCTTCGTATGCTTTTTATGTGAATGAGGATAAAATCCACATGGTTTACAATCGAAATATTCGTAGAAAAACAGATTTAGTAAATTTTTCGGTCAGTAGTAAAGGCGTTATTTTTGAAAGGATTGTTCCATTAGGAAATTTAGATATTTTATTAATGCCAAAGGGAGGAAGACAAATTTCTTCCAACGAATTAATTGTTCCTTGTTTAAGTAATAACAAACCCAATTTAATCAAATTAATTTTCTGATATTAAATTAAATGATCATTCAAGCATTCAGGAATTCTCAAGCAATTAATTTGGTTTTTTTATTTTTTGCCACTTTTATACTTCGTTTACCCTTATATTTTTTATCTACAATTCCAGTAATACCAATACCCGAAGAACCTTTAAGTGGTTTTTTATTCGGGCTTATTTCACCGATTTTAATAATCCCGTTATTTAATATTATATTTTCTTCTTTGTTGATTTATTTGCAAGCTGTTATGATAAATGTAATGTGCAGGCAATACAATATTTTATACAAAAGCACCTATTTGCCTGGCTTAATGTATGTGGTTTTCAGCAGTTTGTTTAATATCTTTTTATACACAAATACGGTCCTCTTTGCTAACTTTTTTGTTATTTTATTAATAGGTCAATTATTCTCTTTATATAAATCAAATTTCTCTTATCAAAGTGTTTTCCTATCTGGTTTGATTGTAGCAACTGGTACTTTATTTTATTTTCCTTTATTATTAGTATTTCCAATCATTTGGGTAAGTCTATTTATTTTAAGACCTTTTAATTGGAGAGAATGGGTTATTAGCGTTATTGGATTATTAATTCCTGCTTTATTTGTTTGGTCTTATTATTTTATCATTAATAAAATATCTGTATTTGCTCGTCTGTGGATGCCATTGAAATCGCAATTTCCAGTTTCTATTTCTATTCAATACACAGATTATTTAGTTTTAATTCCGATATTAATTGTACTTCTTTTATCCTTTATAGCTTGGAGAACTAATTTTTACAAAAACATTATTCAGGTTAGAAAATCACAGCAGGTTTTATTCATCATTCCTTTTTTTCTAGGGATTTCTTTTTATTTAAAATCTAATTATTCTATAGCTCATTTGCAATTGTTAAGTGCACCCATGGCAGTTTTTTTGGCCTATTATTTTATAAGCGCTAAAAAAAAATGGGTTTATGAAAGTTTGTTTATTATTATTTGTTCATTTATTTATATTTTTCAAATCATTTGAAAATAGAATTCTAAATTATTAAAAAATGAAAAGCGTTCAGATCAAAGTAATAGGAAAAGTTCAAGGGGTGTTTTTCAGAGCTTCGACTAAAGCCGTTGCAGATCAGTTGCGTGTGAAAGGAACAGTGCTTAATTTGAAAGATGGATCTGTTTTGATAGAAGCAAGTGGAGATGATTTTGAAATATCTGAATTTATAAATTGGTGTAAAACTGGACCAGAAAGATCGATTGTAGAATCAGTAGAAATAATAGAAATGGAATTTCCCGAACGTAAAAATTTTATTATTCTAAAAAGATAAGGTGACAAATATTCGTGCTTTAGCATCCCAAACTGCTATTTATGGATTGAGTAGTATTGTTGGCAGATTAATAAATTATCTGTTGGTTCCGCTTTACACAAGAATTTTTTTCACTACTGAATATGGCGTTGTAAGTGAACTTTATGCCTATTTCACCTTCTTAAATATTATATTTTTATATGGAATGGAAACTGCATTTTTTCGTTTTAGTTCCGATAATGAAAATCCGCAAAAAGTATACAATACTATTTTAACGTCAGTGCTTTTTAGCACAATAGGTTTAGGTAGTTTTTTGATTTTATTTGCACCAAAAATTGCTTCACTACTGCATTACTCAGAACAGGTAGAATTAATTTATTATTTGGCAGGAATAATTTCTTTAGATGCCATTTGCGCCATACCTTTTGTAAAGTTAAGATTAGAAAATAAAGCATTAAAATTTGCTAGCATTAAGATTATCAATATTTTTTTAAACATTTTTTTTAATTTATATTTTTTGGTTTGGTGTCCATATATGTTCACTAAAGACCCGACAAGCATTTTTATTTTGGGATATAATCCAGAGATTAGAGTTGCTTATGTTTTCATTTCTAATTTATTAGCAAGTGCATTTACATTAATTATTCTTTATCGAGAATTTCTATCAGCAAAATTATCCATAGACAAAGTTTTATTAAAAAAGATTTTAATTTACTCATTACCGCTTTTGCCAGCAGGTTTAGCAGGAATGACCAATGAAACCATTGATAGAATATTATTAAAATACTTACTTCCTTATTCGCTTAATGAGAATCTTTCTCAAATCGGAATTTACAGTGCTGCTTATAAACTTTCTATTTTTATGACTTTGGCTATTCAAGCATTCAGAATGGCAGCAGAACCGTTTTTCTTTTCGGTATTTAAAAAAGATAATGCTAAAAATCTATATGGCATTATTATGAATTACTTTGTTATAGCCTGTACAATTATATTCTTGGGTGTGATGTTTCATATCAATATCATTCAATTATTAATAGGAAAATCGTACCGCGAAGGTTTAGCAGTAGTTCCAATTTTACTACTTGCAAATTTATTTTTAGGCATTTATTTAAATTTATCTATTTGGTTTAAACTAACAAATAAAACAATTTTTGGTGCATATTTTGCATTTTTTGGAGCAGCTATTACCATCGTTTTAAATTTCTTATGGATTCCAGTTTTTGGATATACTGGTTCTGCTTATGCAACTTTAATTTGTTATTTTTCTATGGCAACTATTTGCTGGCTAGTAGGAGCAAAATATTACCCTATACCATATTCAATAAATAAAATCTTTATTTATTTAATATTAATGGGAGTCTTTTATTTTATTGGAAAATGGATTCAAGATAAAATGGTTTTAAGTATTTTAATTAAACAGATTTTACTTTCTTCCTTATTTATTTTATATGTTCTTTTGTTAGTTGCAATTGAAAAACCCGGAAAATTATTTCTCAAAAAATGAACATAAAAGTTATTAATCAATCTCCATTTCCACTACCACAATACAAAAGTTTATTGGCAGCTGGTTTAGATGTTTGCGCAAATTTAAAAGAAGCAATTACCATAAGCCCATTGGAACGAATATTAATTCCAACAGGATTATTTATAGAAATTCCAAAAGGTTTTGAAGCACAAGTCCGCCCCAGAAGTGGTTTAGCTTTGCAACAAGGATTATCAGTTTTGAATTCACCGGGCACAATAGATGCAGATTACAGAGGTGAAGTAAAAATTTTGTTGGTGAATTTGTCCAATGAACCAGCTATTATTAATCCCGGAGATCGAATTGCACAGCTAATTTTTGCAAGTCACGAGCGAATTAATTGGCAAGAAGTTTCCGAATTAAGCGTAACAGAAAGAGGAGAAGGTGGTTATGGACATACGGGCAAATAATTAGTTAGAGTTTAAAGGCTTTTTTGCAAATTGCAGCACAAAAAATTAAAGATAATCAATCGTAAAAGATGAAAATAATAGTTCCTATGGCGGGCATGGGCAAAAGAATGCGCCCACATACATTGACAACACCAAAACCATTGATATCTGTAGCAGGCAAACCAATAGTTCAACGATTAGTAGAAGATATCGCTAAAGTTTGTGGTCAACAAGTTGAAGAAATTGCCTACATAATTGGCGATTTCGGAAAAGAAGCGGAAGATAGTTTAATTGCAGTTGCAGAAAAATTAGGTGCAAAAGGAACTATATATTATCAAAAAGAGGCTTTGGGAACTGCACACGCTATCTATTGTGCAAAAGAAAGTTTAGATGGAAATGTTGTAGTTGCTTTTGCAGATACTTTATTTAAAGCTGATTTTACCTTAGATTCCACACAAGAAGGTATTATTTGGGTTCAACAAATAGAAGATCCAAGAGCTTTCGGTGTAGTTAAATTGAATGATAAAAATGAAATCATTGAGTTTGTAGAAAAACCTCAAGAATTTGTCTCTGATTTGGCGATCATTGGAATTTATTATTTCAAGGATGGAGCTTATCTGAGAGAAGAGATTAAATATTTATTGGATAATAATATAATGGACAAAGGTGAATTCCAATTGACCAATGCTTTGGAAAATATGAAACAAAAGGGAACGAAATTTTATCCAGGGAAAGTTACAGAATGGCTTGACTGTGGCAATAAAGATGCAACTGTTTATACCAATCAGCGAATTTTGGAATTTATTAAAGACGAGAAAAACCTAATTGCTAGCAATGCAATTTTCAATAATTCAACGATTATTCCGCCTTGTTATATCGGTGAAAACGTAAAAATTGAGAATTCTGTTATTGGGCCACATGCTTCTATTGGAAACAATACAACCATCAAAAACTCCGTTATTGACAACAGCATCATTCAACAAAATACCACCATTACAGATGCCAGATTAAGTAATGCCATGATTGGAAGTTTTGCCTCTTTCAAAGGAGAAAAGAAAAATCTGAGCATAGGTGATTATACAACTATAGGTTAATAAAATATTGCTTTGAGATTACTAAAAAATTACTTCAAAAAGTCTGACCATCATACTTTTAATTCCAGTTTGAATAAGTTCCAATTGGTTCCAGCCTTGTTTTTGTTACTATTTTTTATTGGTAATAGTCAGTTTGCTTTTTCTCAAAAAAAGAAAAAAGACAAAAGCGCAAAAAATGAAATAGGGGTTTTGACGCACGATCAGGAGCAAGTTTTTAGCAAATATTATTTTGATGCATTAAAAGAAAAAGCATTAGGAAATATAGATCAGCAATCATCCTTTTTGGATTCTGCGATCAAAGCAAACCCATTGAGTGATGCTGCTAGGTATGAAAAAGCGATAGTTTTGCAAAAAACTAACAATACTAAAGAAGCAATTGCACAAGCGAAAAGTGCTTTAGCAATAAAACCAAATTTTGATTGGTATTTACAATTGCTGGCCAATTTATATGAGCAGAATAAAGATTATAAGGATGCCGCAAATACTTATTTAAAATTATCAGAATTAAAGCCAGACAATATAGATTATGCTATGGATCAAGCAATGATGCTTTTCTATAATGGAGAATTTCAAGAAGCGATTAAGGTTTACGAAAAAATTCAAAAGACAACTGGAATCAATGAAGAAATAGCTCAGAATAAACAAAAGATTTTTTTAAAAATGGGTAAAATCTCAGAAGCTGCAAATGAATTACAATTACTAATCAACGAAAATCCAAGGGAAATACGATATTATTTAATGTTGGGAGATTTATATGGTGCTAATAATTTAAAAGATAAATCGTTAGAATCCTATAAAAAAGCCTTGGAAATTGAGCCATTGAACGGATATGCTCATTTGGCAATGGCAGATTATTATCGCGAAAAGAAGGAAAGTAAACTAGCTTATGCAGAATTGAAAATTGCTTTTGAGCAGTCAGATCTGGATATTGATACCAAGGTTAGAATTTTATTTAATTATTTCAGCAGACTTACTCAGCCAGAAACAAAAGCAGAAGCATTGGAATTGGGGGAATTATTAACTAAAGTTCATCCAACAGATGCAAAATCTTTTGCCATTTATGGTGATCTTTTATATCAAACAGAAAATTTAGTTGAAGCAAGAAAATCTTACGAAAAGGCATTAGAATTAGAAAAAAAATTGGTGATTATTTGGGATCAGCTTTCCAGGATTTTAATCAGCCAATCCGACTACATTGGAGTAATTAAACTATCTGAAGAAGCATTGACTTACCACCCCAATCAATCGGTATTTTATTTATATAATGGATTGGCACAGATACAATTGAAGAAATATCCACAAGCTGTAACCATGCTAGAAAATGGACTGAATATTGGATCTTCTGATAAGCAAGTTATGGCTCAATTATATTCATATTTAGGTGATTCTTATAATGAATTAAAAAATTATAAATTATCGGATAGTGCCTTTGATGAGTCTTTAAAAATCAATCCAAATCAAGAATATTTGTTGAATAACTATAGCTATTATTTATCATTAAGAAATCAAAATTTGGACAAAGCAGAAGCCATGTCTAGAAGAGCAAATGAATTGGAAGTTAATAATTCTTCGTTTTTAGATACTTACGCATGGATTTTGTTTATGCAGGGCAAATATTCAGATGCTAAATTTTGGATTGAGAAAGCCATGACAAACGGAGGAGAGAAAAGCGCCGTTGTTGTAGAACATTATGGAGATATCCTATATAAACTTGGTGATACCAAAGGAGCTATGAGCAATTGGGAGCAAGCAAGAACCAATGGAACTAAATCAGATACATTAAATAAAAAAATTGCGGAAAAAAGATTTATAGAAGAATTATCAAATTAAAATGGTAAAAAAAATTTATTCAATTATATTTTTTATTTTAATAAGTACTTTATTTTTTTCGTGTAAAACAAAAAAAGAAATTAGTAAAACGAAAATTCAAAAAAGTATTTTAAGCAGTGAGAAAATATTCGTAGATAGTATTTCCGCTAATTCTTTAAACTTTAACACCTTTAGTGCAAGAAGTAAAACAGACATTGAATCCGAAAAGTTAAATGCAAGTTTTACTATTCAATTAAGAATAAAAAAAGATCAAATAATTTGGGCATCTGTCACGGCATTTGGTGCAATAGAAGTAGCGAGAGCATATATTACTCCAGATAGTATAAAAATTTTAGACCGCGTAAATGGAAAGTATATTGCAAAAGATTTTAGTTATGTAAGTCAAATTGTAAAAACAGATATTGATTTTAATTCACTGCAATCTTTATTAATAGGCAGCACACCCAATCAAATTTTAAATTCCAATACATTAGAAATAGTAAATGAAGAAACAAATATTTTAAGTTCACAATCGGGTGCTTTTTTATATCGATCGGATTATGATGCGAATTTCCACTTAATTAATTTATTAGCAAATAATAATTCCGAATCTCAAACTTTGACTATTAATTATGCTGATTTTATTTTAATTAATAATCAAAAAATGCCACAAACTATTGATGGTAAATCTTTGAACAAGGCAGAAGAAATTAAATTTAATCTTCGATATTCCAAAATTACGATCAATGAGGAGTTACAATTTCCATTTTCAATACCTAAAAACCTAAGTGATCAATAAGAATGTCAAAAGCTAAATTTAAATTATTTCGTGGCTTTTTAATTCTTGGCTTCTCATTTTTGTATTCTGCAAATTTGATTGCGCAGACTAAAACAGATTTAGAAAAAAGAAAACAGCAATTAAATGCTGAGATAGCCTTAACCACAAAAATTTTAAAAGAAACGCAGAAAAATAAAGCGGCAACATTGAGTCAATTGAAAGCATTGAATCGCCAAATTCAAATTCGGGAACAATTAATTGGAACGATAAATAGTGAAATTACTGTAATTGAAAAACAAACAAATCAAAATACTCAGACCATTAATTTATTAGAAGGTCAGCTTGTAAAGTTGAAAAAGGAGTACGTTGGAATGGTTTTATTTGCATTCAGAAATCAAAGTGCCTACAATAAATTGATGTTTGTATTTGCTGCCAAAGATTTTAATCAGGCTTACAAACGGTTGAAATATTTACAACAATTTAGTGATTACAGAGAAAAACAAGCCTTTTATATTGAGCAAACTCAAGGTGAATTAAATTCAAAAGTTACTGAGCTTAAAAATAAAAAGCAGCAAAAGAGTGGTTTGTTGACTGAAGAACAAAAGCAAAAGAAAACTTTGGGTATTGAAAAAGAGGATAAAACCAAAATTGCTACTGTATTACAAAGTAAAGAGCAAGTTCTCAAAAAAGATTTAAAAGAAAAGCAAGCTGCACAAGCGAAACTAAATCGTGCAATTGAAGATATCATAAGAAAAGAAATTGAGAACGCAAGAAGAAAAGCGGAAGCAGATGCCAGAGCCAAAGCAGGGACGAAACCGGGTGTAAAAACAGAAACAAAACCTATTTCCACTTCAAGCGCTTTAAATTTAACACCAGAAGCAGCAAAATTATCTGCAGATTTTGCAAGTAATATGGGCAAATTGCCATGGCCAGTAGAAAAAGGCACAATTACAGAAGGTTTTGGGCAACATCCACATCCGGTTTTGAAAGGAATTACTACACAAAATAATGGTGTAGATATAAAAACAAATGCAAATGCAACGGTAAGAGCATTATTTTCTGGCGAAGTAACAGGAATTATCAATATTCCGGGTGGGCAGATTGCCATATTGGTAAGACATGGTGAATATGTAACCGTTTACTCAAACCTGAAATCCTATTCCGTAAAACGTGGAGATAAAATTGCTACCAAGCAAATAATCGGTGTTGCATCTACTGATGCGGTTGAAAATGTCACAGAAGTCCATTTAGAAATTTGGAAAGGAATGACAAAATTAAATCCTGAAAACTGGTTGTATAAATAATACAATCTCTATTTTAGATAAATCCGTACATTTGGAAATTAATATAAATTAAGAAATGTTAGATCACACTTTATTATTCATGAATTTGGGAACGAGCGAAATCATTATCATATTAGTAATCGTTTTATTATTATTTGGAGGAAAGAAAATCCCTGAATTGGCAAGAGGGCTAGGTAAAGGAATTCGGGAATTTAAAGATGCTTCTTCAGGCGTTCAAAAAGAAATTGAAGATAGCATGAAAACTCCTCCAGCGAATAATAGCACTACTAATACCACAGAAGAAAAAAAACTTTAAGTTGATTCTTTTGAGCTTACCTCTCAAAAAATTTTAATTTGGAAAACATAAATTCCTTAAGGGAAATCCATGTTTTATTGGATTCTCAAAAAATCTCTATGATTGAAATAGTTAATTACTATTTGCAAAACATAGAAAAAAATAAAGATCTCAATGCTTTTATTGAGATTTACGATTCAGAAGCATTAGCGCAAGCAGAAATTATTCAGCAGAAAATTGAGAATAAAACTGCTGGAAAACTAGCAGGAATGGTTTTGAGTATTAAAGATATGATTTGCTACAAAAATCATAAAATATCAGCTTCTTCTCATATATTAAACAATTTTACTTCTCTCTATTCAAGCACAGTAGTGGAGAGATTATTAGCAGAAGATGCCATAATTATTGGAAGAGTAAATTGTGATGAATTCGCAATGGGTGCTTCCAATGAAACTTCTTACCATGGTACAGTAAAAAATTTCGCAGATATTTCAAAGGTTTCTGGTGGTTCATCTGGTGGATCTGCTGTTTCTGTTCAGGCAAAAATGTGTTTAGCAAGTATCGGTACAGATACAGGAGGTTCAGTTAGACAACCTGCTTCGTTTTGTGGTTTAGTTGGTATGAAACCAAGTTACGGTAGAATTTCTCGATATGGAATTATTGCCTATGCTTCCTCCTTCGATCAAGTTGGTGTTTTGACCAATAATGTACAAGACGCAGCTTTATTATTAGAAGTTATTTCTGGTAAAGATGATTTTGATAGTACAGCAATGCAATCAGAAGTTCCGGCTTATTCAGAAAATATTATTCATTCTAAAAAATATAAAATCGCTGTTCTCAGAGAAACTCTAGAAAACGATGGACTAGATATTGAAATCAAAAATCAAATACAAAAAACAATTGAAGATTTAAAAAACAATGGTCATACCATTGAAATTGTTGATTTTCCACTTTTGCAATACGTAGTTCCTACTTATTATATTCTTACTACCGCAGAAGCATCGAGCAATTTGGGCAGATACGATGGAGTGCATTTTGGATATAGAAGTCCAAATGCAACAGATTTGGAAAGCACTTATAAAAAATCTCGAACAGAAGGATTTGGTAAAGAAGTGAAAAGAAGAATTATGCTTGGTACTTTTGTTTTGAGTGCTGGATATTACGACGCTTATTATTCTAAAGCACAAAAAGTAAGAAGATTAATACAAGAAAGTACAATTAAGATTTTGACAGATCATGATTTTATTCTTTTACCAACTGCTCCAACCACAGCATTTGGAATAGGAGAAAAAATAGATGATCCTATTGTGATGTATTTAGCTGATATTTTTACCGTTCAAGCATCGCTTTCTGGTTTGCCTGCTATATCACTTCCAATGGGAAAACACAGCAATGGATTACCTTTTGGTTTGCAATTGATTGCCAATAAAAATGAAGAGCAAAAAATGTTGAACTTTTCTTCTGATTTGCTCGTTTAACTAATAATTCCTATTTTGAACGTTTTAAAAACTATGCTACGCTCTTAAAAACTTATGTAGCACTAATTTAATACCTAACTCTAACGAATGAGAAAATTTAATTTCGCAAAATCATTTAAAATCCTCTCTCTCTCACTTGTCCTTTTATCAAGTTCAATTTCTGCCAAAGTCTTCCCTGAAAAAGTAAATAATCCTGATCCAGATTCTGCATCTATTTTATTTTTAATGGCCAACGATTTTATTTTTGATTCTATTTCAGCTCCTGAAATACAATTAGTAAAGCCAGAAATTCTACCGAGTTTTGCTACAGAAGTCTATATCAAAAGATTAGATTCTATAGAAAGAGAAATTCCATTGCCTCATAATCAATATGTACAAGGTTATATAGAAATGTATGCAAACCGAAAGCGGGAAATGATGTCTCGAATGCTTGGTTTGTCCGATTATTATTTTCCACTTTTCGAAAAAACACTAGAAGAGCAAGGTTTACCTACAGAATTTAAATATTTAGCAATTGTAGAATCTGCTTTGAATCCTTTGGCGGTTTCCAGAGTTGGAGCTACTGGACTATGGCAGTTTATGTATGCCACAGGTAAACAGTATAAATTAAATGTCGATACATATGTAGACGAACGCAGAGATCCAGCAAAAGCAACTTTCGCCGCTACTCAATATTTTAAAGATATGTATGCCATTTATGGCGATTGGTTATTAGTAATTGCTTCCTATAACTGTGGAGCCGGAAACGTAAACAAAGCCATTCGTAAATCAGGTGGTGCTATGGATTTTTGGGCAATCAGAAAATATCTTCCGGAAGAAACTCGTGGGTATGTCCCTGCATTTATAGCAGCTACTTATGTAATGAACCACGCTAGAGAGCACAATATTTTTCCGGTTTACCCATCGTTTAATACAAATAATGATACTGTAATGTTGGTTAATCCTGTTTCATTTAGTCATTTGTCTGCTATGCTGGGTGTAGATATGGAAGAATTGAAAGCCTTAAATCCGGTTTATAAAAAGCAATTTGTAAACGCAAGCCAGTTTGTAGCTAAGTCGATTACATTGCCTATCGAAAAGAAATTGTTGTTTGCCTCCATTCGGGATTCTGTCTATTCTACTGCACCATTTGGAAATCAAATGCAGATAGTTTTAGCTTCCGAAAATGAGCATAAAACAGAAACAAGAATTATTAATAAAACAATAACTTACAAAGTAAAAAAAGGGGAAAGTTTGTCAATAATTGCAAGAAAATATCATGTTGATGTTCAAGATTTAAAAGTTTGGAACAAACTAAAATCTACAAAACTAGTAATTGGGCAACCATTAAAAATAAAAACCTCATCAAAAATCAACGTGAATGCAGAAGAAACTGAGTCTGTTGCAAAACGTGAAACTGCACAACAAACAATAGCTCGTCAGTACAAATTCTATAAAGTTCGCAAAGGCGATTCACTTTGGAGCATTGCAGACAAGCACAAAGGTTTGACAGTAGAAAAAATTAAATCAATGAACAAAATCAAAACAAATAATGGATTGAAAGCTGGTGCATTAATTAAAGTTGGCTTTAAAGGCTAAATTATTTCATCATAAAATAAAACAAAAACCCGGCTTAGGTCGGTTTTTTTGTTTTAAGCCTGCATATAATTGCTACTTTTGGTTTTTTCGAAATTATAATTTATGTCAAAGTCGAGCCGAAAGCAGGATGCTCTGGATTATCATAGCAATGGTAGACCCGGAAAAATTGAGGTTGTACCTACAAAAGCCACCAATTCGCAGCGAGATTTATCTTTAGCCTATTCGCCAGGAGTTGCAGAACCCTGTTTACGAATTGCCGACAATGTAGAGGATGTTTATAAATATACCGCTAAGGGAAATCTGGTAGCAGTAATTAGCAATGGAACTGCAGTTTTAGGTTTAGGAAATATCGGACCTGAAGCTTCCAAACCAGTAATGGAAGGAAAAGGACTATTATTTAAAATTTTTGCAGATATTGATGTTTTCGATTTGGAATTAAATGTAACCGATGTGGATGCATTTGTTAACACCGTAAAAGCATTAGAACCAACTTTTGGAGGAATAAATTTAGAAGATATCAAAGCTCCAGAATGTTTTGAAATTGAAACTAGATTAAAAGCAGAACTTTCTATTCCGATCATGCACGATGACCAGCATGGAACGGCAATCATTTCTTCGGCTGCATTATTAAATGCGTTGGAAATTCAGAAAAAAAATATTTCAAAGGTTAAAATTGTGATCAACGGCGCAGGTGCAGCCGCTATTTCTTGTTCCAAATTATACCTTTCTATGGGTGCAAAGCTGGAAAACCTAGTTATGCTGGATCGTACAGGAGTAATTCGCACAGATAGAGAAGGACATTTGGATGAAACCAAACGATTTTTTGCCACCAAAAGAAACATTAAAACATTGAATGATGCGATAAAAGATGCTGATGTTTTCATTGGATTATCTTCTGCTGATATTCTTACCGCAGAAATGTTGAAGAAAATGGCCAAAAATCCTATAGTATTTGCCATGGCGAATCCAAATCCAGAAATAGATTACAATTTGGCTATAGCGACGAGAAAAGATATAATTATGGCAACTGGAAGATCAGATTTTCCGAATCAAGTAAATAATGTCTTAGGATTTCCCTACATTTTTAGAGGAGCATTGGATGTAAGAGCAAAATGCATCAATGAGGAAATGAAAATTGCGGCTGTAAAAGCAATTGCAGAATTGGCTAAAAAACCTGTTCCGGAAGCTGTAAACTTAGCTTACAACAAAAACAATATCAAATTTGGGAGAGATTACATTATTCCAAAACCTATCGATTTTAGATTAATAACATCTGTATCCCCTGCAGTTGCTAAAGCAGCAATGGATTCTGGGGTTGCAAAAAATCCAATTACTGATTGGGATGCTTACCATGAAATATTGAAAAAGCGATTGGGATTGGACGATAAGATGATGAGATCTATCACCAATAAAGCAAAATCGGCACCTAAAAGAATAGTTTTTGCGGAAGCAGACAATTATAAAATTTTAAAAGCTGCCCAAATAGTTTTTGAAGAAGGGATCGCGACTCCTATTTTACTTGGAAATGTAGATAAAATAAAAACATTAATTCGAGAACATTCTTTGGGTTTAGAAGGGGTTGCTATTATAGATCCGATGGAACAGCAAGCGAAACTAAATGAATATGGGGATATTCTTTTTAATAAAAGAAAAAGAAGAGGAATCACATTGTATGAAGCCAGAAAATTAATGCGGGAGCGTAATTATTTTGGATCTGCTATGGTAGAGTTAGGGGAGGGAGACGCTTTAATTAGTGGTTTGACAAGAAATTACCAAAGCACTATTAAACCTGCTTTGCAGATAATTGGAACAGAAAAAGGTGTAAATAGAGTGGCAGGAATGTATATGATGTTAACCAAAAAGGGGACGGTGTTCTTTGCTGATACAACAGTAAATATTGACCCAGATACTCAAGAATTGGTGGACATTACTTTATTAGTAAACAGATCAGTTAAAAAATTTAATATTCAACCTAGAATAGCTCTTTTATCGTATACCAATTTTGGTGCATCGGAAGGAACAACGCCAATAAAAGTACGCGATGCAGTAAGTTATTTACATAAAAATCATGCAGATATTATTGTAGACGGGGATATACAAGCAAATTTCGCCATGAATGAATCTTTATTAGCAGACAATTTTCCATTTTCGAAACTGGCAGGTGGCATTGCCAATACCTTAATTTTTCCCAATCTTGAATCTGGAAATATGTCGTATAAATTATTGCAAGAATTGGGTGGAGCAGAAGCAGTTGGACCCATATTATTGGGTTTGAACAAACCAGTACACATTTTACAATTAGGAAGTTCGGTAAGAGAGATCGTAAACATGGTGACTATAGCCGTAGTGGATGCTCAATCAAAAGAAAATTAATAAATCTTATTTTGAATTAATATTTTCAACCTTATATTTTTTTTATGATCGCATTTATTGAAGGCAAATTGGTTTTTAAAAGTCCAACTCATGTTCATCTTCTTACAGGTGGTGTGGCTTACCATATCAATATTTCTTTGCATACTTTTTCTCAACTGCCAGAAGGCGAATTTTGTAGATTACATACTCATTTAATTGTAAAAGAAGATTCACATACTCTTTTTGGATTTGTGGAAGAAGGAGAAAAGAAACTTTTCGGAAATTTGATTTTGGTTTCAGGAATTGGGCCTAATACTGCAAGAATCATGCTTTCTTCTATTACACCTACAGAAATACAGCAAGCAATTATCGTCGGCGACGTTCCTACCATACAGCGTATAAAAGGAATTGGACCTAAAACTGCTCAACGCGTAATTTTGGAATTGCAAGACAAATTAAAAAAAGAAGGAAGCAATTCTTTAATTTCTATGCCTCGTAACAATACTGTTAAAGAGGAAGCGTTATCAGCCATGATTATGTTAGGGTTCGCAAAAAGCGTTGCAGAAAAAGTTGTTTCTGATGTTTCTAAAATCCATGGAGAAGAACTTTCTGTGGAGCAATTGATAAAAATATCCCTCAAAAGCCTTTAGATAGTTCTGAATTTAAAAATCTATTTTCATATTGAGATCTGTTAAATCCACACTTTTTCTATTATTTGCAATAGCGGCTATTATTTTTTCGGTGGTATGGTCTTCTGTTGCAAGAGAAAGAATTTACAGTCCTAATACATCAGCCATAGATACTGGTGAACTGAGATATCCAATTCCAGATGAATCTGGGGTTTTGGATAATAAACCCAATACAATAGATTTAAAATCCCCCAAAAATATTGAACGCAGAGTAGAATATGATCCAAAACTCAAACAATATATAATAACAGAAACCATAGGCGGCCGTTTTTTCAGAAGTCCGCAATATTTAAGTTTTGAAGAATATCAGAAATACGAAGCCCAGCAAAACAAAAACGAATATTGGAAACAAAGAAGTTCAGCAACCGATTTGGTTCAAAACAAAGGAATTGTACCAAAATTATATGTAAACAATCAGGTTTTTGATCGAATTTTTGGCGGAGGTTCAGTAGATATTAGACCACAAGGGTCGGCAGAATTGATTTTCTCAGGTAAGTTTAACAGAAATGAAAATCCTGCGTTCTCTGAACGAGCTAAACGAACTGGAAATTTTGATTTCGATCAGAAAATACAAATGAATGTGATTGGAAATATTGGTGATAAATTAAAAGTTATTACCAATTTCAATACAGAATCACAGTTTGATTTTGAAAATCAAGTAAAATTAGATTATACTGGCTATGAAGATGAAATTATAAAAAAGATAGAAGCTGGAAATGTTAGTTTACCATTAAGTGGCTCACTGATTACAGGTAGCCAAAGTTTATTTGGTATCAAAACTCAGCTTCAGTTCGGAAGATTAACAATGACTTCTGTTTTTTCGCAACAAAAAAGCGAGCCGAAAGAGATTAATATTACGAGTGGAGCCCAAACTAGTAATTTTAGATTTTCTGCGGATAGTTACGAGGCCAATAAACATTATTTTTTATCAGATTATTTCAAAGATAATTACGAGGCAGCCTTTGTAAATCCTCCGTTTATTCAATCCCAAATTGCTATCAATTTGGTGGAGGTTTTTATCACAAATGAAACCAATAAGTTTGATGATGCAAGAAATGTTATTGCCTTTATAGATTTGGGAGAAGACACGGTTTTTAATAAAAACCAAGTTCAAGGTGGTTTGAATCGACTACCAAATTCTAGAAGAGATACCATTAATCTGGATAATGGTTCCACTTATGTGGTTCAGCCTTCCAATAATTTAATTGATAATTTACCACCAAACGTTCGACAATCAAAAGATAATACCATTGATTCTTATTTCAACGGTAATGGAGCAAATGACAATTTTTCTAAACTTACCAATGCCAGAAAACTTACTTCAAGAGAATTCACTTTCAATCCCACATTAGGTTATATTTCTTTAAGTAGATCGCTAAATGCTGCAGAAGTATTGTCGGTTGCGTTTAGATACACCATAAATGGAGTCGAATATCAAGTAGGTGAGTTTTCCACGGATAGGCCTTTAGATCCATTAAAACCTGATGTACTTTATACCAAATTATTAAAAAATGCAACCTTAAAAACCAATTTGCCGACTTGGGATTTGATGATGAAAAACATTTATCCATTGAATGCTTTCCAGATCAATGAGAAAAATTTCAGATTAAATGTGGTTCGATTAGATGAATCTACAGGAATTGAAAGACAGGTAATTACAGAAGGAATGAAAACATCTGGACAGCAATTTATTCAATTATTAAATGTAGATAGATTAAATACTCAACAAGCCGCTAGACCTGATGGTATTTTTGATTTTATTGATAATGTGACTATAGATAGAGCCAATGGTAGAATAATATTTCCTGTAAGAGAACCATTTGGAAGTAATTTAAAAAATAAATTCGACCCTTCCGAAACCAAACTTATTGAGAAATATGTCTTTCAGCAATTATACGATACAACTAAAAATGCTGCACAACAGTTTCCAGAAGTGAATAAATACTTTATTATAGGTAGTTATCAAAGTACTTCAAGTTCAGAATTTTCTTTGAATGCATTTAATATCCCACAAGGCTCGGTAGTAGTGACTGCTGGAAACACAATTTTGACGGAAGGAAGTCAATATACTGTCGATTATAATGTAGGTAAAGTAAAAATCATCGACGAAAGTTATTTGAATTCTGCAATTCCTATTAAGATAAAATTAGAAGCTCAACAACTATTTCCACAACAAAAAACATTTTTAGGAACTCGTTTTGACTATAAATACAGTCAGAATTTAAATTTAGGAGGAACTGTTCTTCGATTATCTGAAAGACCTATTACTCAAAAGGTAAATATAGGAGAAGAGCCAATATCCAATACGATGTATGGATTGGACGGAAATTATCGATCCGATTCTAGATTTCTTACCAATTTGGTGGATCGTTTACCTTTTATTGAAACAAAAGAAACTTCCAGTATTACCTTAAATAGTGAATATGCTTATCTGCAACCTGGTCATTCTAGGGCATTAAACACGCCGGGAAACAGAGATGGAATTTCTTATATAGATGATTTTGAAGCAAGTTTATCTATTATTGATTTAAGAAATCCGCAGCAATGGTCACTTTCTAGTACTCCACAACTATTTCCAGAATCCAATACTTTTCAATTAGACAATGGATTCAATCGTGCACAGCTTTCTTGGTATAATATTGATCAATTGTTTTTTCAAAAAAATAATAGTGCCACACCCAGAAATATTAGAGATGATAAAAATCAATTATCTAACCACTATTTGCGCCAAGTATTAGAACAACAGGTATTTCCGAATCGGCAAACTGAAAGTGGGCAAGCAAATATTTTAACCACCTTTGATTTATCCTATTTTCCAAATAAAAGAGGTCCCTATAATTACACCACAACCAATTTAAATACCAATGGAGATTTATTAAATCCAGCTTCTCGTTGGGGAGGAATTTACAGAGGAATAACTTCAACAGATTTTGAAGCTTTGAATGTCGAGTTTATTGAATTTTGGGTAATGGATCCATTTTATTATGATCAGAATGCAAGAGGTGGAGATTTGTATTTTAATTTAGGTTCTATCTCAGAGGATGTATTGAAAGATGGTAGAAAATCGGTAGAAAATGGCTTGCCTATTAATGGAGATAATTTCGGAGTAGATACCACAGTTTTCGGTAGAGTACCCTCTATTGAACCTGTAACTCAAACCTTTGACAATGAAGCCAATTCAAGAAAAAATCAAGACGTGGGTTTTGATGGTTTGTCTACAGAAAATGAAAAAACGTTTTTTGCAAATTATCTCCAAACCCTATCTACTGTGCTTGCACCCGGTTCGCCTGGATTAATAGAGGCACAAAATGATCCATCTAATGACGACAATATTTATTTTAGAGGTACGAAATTAGATGATGATAAGGCTGATCTATTAACCAGATATTCCAAAATAAATAATACGGAAGGCAACTCCAAAACTAGTGACCAATCAAGAGCAGATTTTGGGGTAGAAGTGGGTGCTACTACACTAATACCTGATGCAGAAGATGCCAATAGGGACAATAATATAAGTAAAGAGGATGAATATTTTCAATATAAAATTTCTATGCGACCTCAAGATTTGGTGATAGGGCAAAATTATATAACAGATGAAGTATTAAGTACTGTGAAATTGGAAAATGGTAAAACGGAGTCTATAAAATGGTTTCAGTTTAAAATTCCAGTGATAGAAGGAACTCCTATTGGAGGAATTCAAGATTTTAAAACCATTCGTTTTATAAGAATGTTTGTAACTAATTTTTCTGATACAACGACTTTACGATTTGCTCGTTTGCAATTGAACAGAGGAGAATGGAGAAAATATCTGCCATTACCTGGCAGACCATTGAGAGTTCCAGATGATTACATAGGAGAAGTAGACGATAATACCTCCTTGTTTGATGTTAGCATTGTTAATGTGGAAGAAAATGCAAGTAGAAAACCAATTCCCTATGTGTTGCCGCCCGGCATAGCACAGGAATTAAACGCAAGTAGTATTCGTGGAAATATTCGACAAAATGAGCAATCTTTAGTTTTGAGAGTTAAAGATTTGCGAGATGGATATGCAAGAGCTACTCATAAAAATACCGATTTTGATTTCCGAGCCTATAAAAGAATTGAAATGTTTATTCACGCTGAAGGCAATCAAATAAAAGATGGTGATGTTACAACTTTCATTCGTTTTGGAACCGATTTCACTGCCAATTATTATGAATATGAAATTCCAATGCAAATTACACCTAATGGCGCTAACACAGAAGATCCTATATGGCCTAACAGTAATAAATTGGACATTTCACTTAGTGTATTACAAAATGCAAAACAGGAAAGAAACAATGCAAATGCCTCTTTATTAAAGGAATATTACTTTCAAGATGGGAATAATAGGGTGACGGTGGTAGGTTCACCAGATTTAAGCAGAGTAAGATCAATAATGATAGGGGTAAGAAATCCAAAGAGAAGGGCAGCTACTCAGAATTTTGATGACGGTGAAAATGTAAGTGCAGAAATTTGGGTAAACGAACTTAGGCTGACTGATTTTGATCAAGATGGGGGTTGGGCAGCTACAGCTAGAGCCACAGCAAAATTAGCTGATTTTGGAACGGTAACTGTTGCAGGAAGTAGAAGTACGCCTGGTTTTGGTTCTATTGATAAAAAAGTAGGGGAAAGAAGTAGATCAGATGATACTCAATTAGATATTTCTACTACAGCAGAAATAGGAAAGTTTTTTCCAGAATCTACAGGTTTGAAAATTCCAGTTTTTTATAATTATTCTCAAATTATCAGCAAGCCAGAGTACAGCCCGAGTGCACCAGATATTTTATTAACCGATTTAATCAACCAAAGTACTGGAGAAAGGCGTGATACACTTAGAAAATTAACCATAGATAAAACGGTAAGAAAAAGTATAAACTTTACCAATGTAAGAAAAGAAAAAACGAAACCAAATGCAAAAACCAGATTATATGATGTAGAAAATTTAAATGCATCTTATACTTACACGCATGATTTAAGAACAAACTACGATATTGAAAAAGACTTGACCGTAAATCATAGAGGTACTTTGGGATATAATTATGCCATTACTCCCAAAAATGTAAGGCCTTTTGATAAGTTTATTAAAAGCAAAAATTTGAATTTAATTAAAGATTTTAACTTTAATTACTTGCCCAATTTGCTTGCATTTAGGGTAGATGTAGATCGCTTGTACGAAGAAAATCAGTTGCGGAATTTAGATCCTAATTACATTCCTCCTTCCGATATTTCTTCTATTACTTATAATAAATATTTTAGGATAACTCGGTTTTATAGTTTTAGATACGATATTACTAGAGCATTGAAAGTAGATTTTACTGCTCAAAATCTTTCCAATGTAGATGAGCCAGATGGAAGAATAGAAACAGCTTCGCAAAGGGATACCATTCTAAATAATTTGAAAAAATTTGGAAGAACAACCGATTATGATCATAATTTCAATGTGACTTATGCTGTTCCAATTACGAAACTTCCTTTTTTAGATTGGACCAAATTAGACGTAAGATATGGAGGAAGATTCCAATGGCAATCAAAACCATTGGTGCAAATAGAAAGAACAGGAACCGACTCTACCGATTTCGGAAACATAATTCAGAATTCGAGGTCAATACAAGTGAATCCAACCTTTTCATTAACTACATTATATAATAGAAGCAAATTTTTAAAACAACTGAACACACCCAAGCGCCCTGTGCAAAGACCACCATCAAAGAAACCTGTAAAAGACGAACGAGGATTGGATGTGAAATCATTAGAAAAATTGGCATCTAAAAAAAAATCAGCAAAAGACAGTTTAGAAAAAGTAAAAAAACCCCCTAATCAAAGTGTTTTAAAATTAGGCGCAAGATTACTGACTAGTGTGAAAATTGTAAGTGGAACTTATTCCAGAACAGATGCTACTGTGTTGCCAGGTTATTTGCCGCAAACAGGGCTAGTCGGATATGATTTTAACCAAAATGCACCAGGAATTCCATTTCTACTAGGAAGCCAAAAAAATATAACGGCAGAAGCTGGAGCAAAAGGATGGATCACAAGAGATGAGAATTTAACCAATAGATATGTTACTGGATATAGAGAGGATATAAATTTACGGGCAACTTTGGAACCACTTCCAGAATTTAGAATTGAATTAACAGCGATTCGAAATTTTGCATTAAACAAGACATCCAATTTTAGATTCGTAAACGATACTATACAAAATTTTACGGGCTTTAGAGATTTAGCTCCTATAGAAACGGGTTCATTAAGTATTTCAATTATTACTATTCGTTCTGCTTTTGGCAAAGAAAAAGAACCTAATTTTACTTCCGAATATTTTAAAGAATTTGAAAGAAATCGAATAATTATTGCACAAAGATTAAGTGAAGGTAATGTGTTTTCAGATGGTCAAATTGATTCTGGATTTTACGATGGTTATGGTGGTGGATCTCAAGAAGTATTAATAAATGCTTTCTTGGCAGCCTACACTGGCACAGATCCCAAAAAACAAAAATTAGATTTATTCACAAAAATTCCTTTACCAAATTGGCAAGTAAACTACACAGGTTTATCTAAGTTGCCTTTTTTAACCAATATTTTTTCTACGATTGGAGTTAGAACTTCATACCGATCTAGTTATTCTTTATTAGAATTCAAAAATCTTTTACAGTTCGATAAAACTACTTCATCGCCAAGTGCAAGAGATGCAGTTGGTAATTTTTTACCGGAATTTCAAGTTTCTCAGGTGGGAATACGAGAAGATTTTGCTCCGCTTTTGGGAGTGGATGTTAAACTTAGAAATAATATGACTTTAAATATTGGTTACACTAAAAGCCGATCAGTTTCATTAAATCTCGGAAATAGCCAAGTAAACCAAGTGAGAGATGATGGAATAGTTTTCGGATTTGGATATATCACTAATAATTTTAAAATTCCATTTAAAATCAATGGAAAAATAACCGAGTTGAAAAATAACATGACCTTTAGAATGGATTTTTCTATCCGCAACAGTATAAGTGTTTACTATAGGATTGGAGTTGAGCAAACCACACCTTACGGTGGAAATAGAATTTTGGGTTTAAATCCGTCCATAGATTACGTTGTAAATGAGCGGTTTAATGTTCGTGCTTTTTACGATTATAGATTAACTAAGCCCAAATCTTCCATTTCTTATCTTACTGCTTTCACCCAAGCTGGTGTAAGTGTTCGTTTCACATTAGGGAACTAATTATTTCAGAATTTGCACTACTTTTGACCGATCATTAACCAAAAAATAAAATGAATTTTCCTTCTGATTTAAAATACACAAAAGACCACGAGTGGGTGAAAATAAATGGCGACGAAGCTACTATTGGAATTACAGATTTCGCACAGCATGAGCTAGGTGACATTGTGTATGTGGATATAGCCATAAACGGTAAAACAGTAAAACATGAAGAAGTTTTTGGTACAGTAGAAGCTGTGAAAACAGTGTCTGATTTGTTCATGCCATTAACGGGAGTGGTTTTAGAATTTAATAAAAAATTAGATACTCAGCCAGAATTAGTCAACACTGATCCTTATGGAGACGGCTGGATGATTAAGATGAAAATTGAAAGTAGCAGCGAAATTGAGAAATTACTTTCAGCAGAGGCTTATCAAGAACAAGTAGGAGCATAATTCTGATTTTGAATTGGAAAGTAATTCCAGCTTTTCTATGGCTGATTTTTATTTTTGTGCTTTGCAACTTGCGGCCATCTGCTCTTCCTTCTGATGCTTGGTTTGTGTTTAGTGGAATTGATAAAGTGGTTCATGCTTCGTTTTATATCATCTATAGCTGGTTATTTATTCCAGTTTTCAAGAAAAATAGAACCATGAATCAATCAGTATTTTTCACTGCAATTTCCGGTTTTTTATATGGGGTTTTTATTGAGCTAATGCAACATTTTGTCTTCACATATCGTTCAGCAGATTGGAGAGATGTAGTAGCAAATAGCATTGGGCTTTCTATTGGTATCTTTAGCTTTCCAATTATTCAAAAAATTTTCCTACGATTTAATCGAAGCTTATTATGAAAATTAAATATAACCTTCAAAAAGGTTTATTCTTTATTGCAATTGTATCCCTTTTATCTGCTTGCAGTGCAAAAAACAAATGTAATTGCCCACACTTTGGAAAAGGCAAAGCCAAAGTAAATTCAGAAAGAATAAGTTGAAATTAAAAAGTTAAGTCTGAGATTTTGAAGCTTCTGAGCTTAAAAAAGTTAGTACAAATTTTTAAATTTTCATCACCTACCTTGTGAAACTCTTGCGCAAAAAATCTTTAAAACCAAGAATTCCATTGCGAACCTTTCGTTTAAAACTTTTTAAACTTTATTTTTATTTTCCATTGCGCACTTTGCGTTGAAAAACTTCATAATCAAAAAATCCTTTGCGAAGTTTGCTTTAAAAACCCTTTATGCACCTAACGTTTCAAAAAAAAAAAATTAAAAATTCCTTTGCGCACCTTGCGAAACCCTTGCGCACCTTGCATTAAAAACCCTTATGCACCTTGTGTTTCAAAAAAATTCTAAACTTTCCTTATTCTTAATTGTAATTAATATAAATAAGCTTTACCTTGCACAAGTTTAAAAATAGGAAATGAATTTAGCAGAATTGAACATAGGAGAAACCGCCATTATTGAATCCTTCACAGATCAAGAAATGTCCATTAAACTATTAGAAATGGGTTGTTTACCAGGTCAATTGGTTCATGTAAACAATATTGCTCCATTTGGAGATCCAATGGCAATCACAATTTCTGGATATAAATTAAGTCTTCGCAAAAAAGAAGCAGCTACCATTATTCTCAAATCTTAAGCAAATCTGTGATAGATCAGATAAAAATTGCATTAATCGGTAACCCAAACACTGGAAAATCAACATTATTTAATGCTCTTACTGGTCTTAATCAAAAGGTAGGAAATTTTCCTGGAGTTACCATTGACAAAAAAAGTGGCTCCACATTAATAGATGGAAAGAACTTTGAAATAATAGATCTTCCAGGAATTTATAGTCTTTATCCAAAATCCATAGATGAGGCTATCGTATTCGATGTTTTAAGTGATCAAAAAAATATTTCCCATCCAGATTTATTGGTCGTAGTAGTGGATGCTTCCAATTTAAAAAGAAATCTTTTATTATTTTCTCAAGTTGCAGATTTAGGAATTCCAATTATCATGGCTCTGAACATGATAGATATCGCTGAAAAAGAAGGAATTGAAATTGATATAGATGGTTTAGAATCTAAACTTAAAATACCTATCATTCCGATTAATGCCAGAAAAAAAGTAGGATTTACTAATCTTAAAAAACAATTTCTATTAGCTCCAGCAATCATAAATGCAGAATATAGATTAAATGTGATGCCATTAGCGCCAGATTTAATATGTAGAATTCAGAGTGAATTGCATTTAAGCAATCCTACTATTGCCTACCAATTGGCACATCAATATGAGAATCTGAAATTTGTAACAGAAGATCAAAAAATTAGAGTAAAAGAGTTGGTTCGTGATTCAAAATTTGACACACAAAAAATTCAGGCTCAAGAGACCATAAGTAGGTATAATTTAATCAATGAATTACTATTTGATACCGTAAAAGATCGTAGAGCTTCTGGCTCAGAAAATTACAGCAACCGAATAGATCGAGTTCTAACCCACAAATTTTTTGGATTAATAATTTTCATGCTTTTGCTTTTAGGAATGTTTCAGGCAATTTATACTTGGTCTGCTTATCCTATGGATTTAATTGAAGAACTTTTTGCATGGTTGAGTACCTCTTTAAAAGAAATATTACCATTAGGATTTTTAACTAACTTACTTACCAACGGAATCATTGCTGGTCTCAGCGGAGTTATCGTTTTTGTTCCTCAAATAGCTATTTTATTTGCATTTATTGCCATACTAGAAGATACAGGATACATGGCTAGAGTTACTTTTATGCTCGATAAATTAATGAAAAAAGTTGGACTTAACGGAAAATCCGTAGTTCCTCTAATCGGGAGTATAGCTTGTGCAGTGCCAGCTATTATGGCAGCAAGAACAATAGAAAATTGGAAAGATAGAATCATCACTATTATGGTAGCGCCATTAATTTCTTGTTCTGCTAGATTGCCAGTTTACACGATATTGATTGCATTAGTTGTTCCTTCAAAAATAGTTTTGGGTTTTGTAAATCTACAAGCATTAGCATTAATGTTTATGTATTTATTGAGTTTTGCTGCTGCTATATTGGCTGCCTTAGTAATGAAATATTTAATAAAAGCCAAATCGCGTGGATTTTTCATTATGGAATTGCCAGTTTACAGAATGCCGCGTTGGAATAATGTACTACTAACCATTTATTTACGATCCAAAACCTTTGTTTTAGAAGCAGGAAAAGTAATTATTATTGTTTCCGCACTACTCTGGTTGGCAGCAAGTTATGGACCATCTAAAAAGTTTGAAGCGATAGAAAGTTCTTACCAAAAACAAAAAGCGAGTGGTATAAATACTGAGAACTTGGAACGTGAAATGCAATCTCAAAAACTTGAAGCATCCTATGCAGGAATATTAGGACACGTAATAGAACCTGCCATCAGACCGTTGGGTTTCGATTGGAAAATAGGTATTGCACTTATTACCTCATTTGCTGCAAGAGAAGTTTTCGTAGGAACTATGGCTACCATTTATTCGGTTGAAGGCGATGCGAACAACTCCTTAAAATTAGTAGATAAAATGCGACAAGCAAAAAATCCAATTACAGGAGATCCAGTTTTCACCTTAGCGGTTTCATTTTCTCTTATGATTTTTTATGCTTTCGCAATGCAATGTATGAGTACAGTTGCAGTTACGTATAGAGAAACAAAATCCCTAAAATGGCCAATTATTCAGTTTGTTTATATGACTGGTTTGGCATATGTTAGTAGTTTATTGGTTTACCAATTAATGTCATAATCGTATCTTTACGACTTGAACTCTAACGAAAAACTACTTAGTCATTTCATTCCAGAACTTGCTGTACCTTTAATGCTCCGTTGGATCAATTTCTTCAAAGCAGAATTAAAAATTACACATGGCAGGCAAACAAAACTAGGAGATTATAGATCGCCTTATGATGGTAATACCCACAGAATTTCTATTAATAACAATTTAAACAAATTTGCTTTTCTAACCACACTTGTTCATGAATTTGCACATTTAAGTTGTTGGAATAAATTTCAAAATTCTGTGAAACCACATGGAGAAGAGTGGAAAGAAGAATTCAGAAAAGCGATGAACCCCGTTTTTGCTTTAGATATTTTTCCGCCGGATGTGAAAATTGCATTGGAAAATTATTTGAAAAACCCAAAAGCAGCAAGTTGTAGCGATGCTTCCTTATTACGAACTCTTAGAAAATACGATCAAATAAAAGATGAGGGAGTTGCAGTAGAGCAATTACCACAAGCAGCTATTTTTGCATTAAAAAATGGAAGAATATTCAAAAAACAAGAAAAAATACGAAAGAGATATCGGTGTATTGAACTGGCTACCAAAAGCATCTATTTATTTAATCCATTGGCAATCGTTTACCCGCAAACGGGATAAATGGTATGATTTTTCATTCTATAATTAAAAAGAATTTGTCTTTAATGAGCTCAAAACATTTCGTTTTAGTCTTTACTATTTTAAGTAGCACTATTTTCTATTCTTGCAATAAATCTAAAAAGGAAAATGCTTACAATCAAGCAATTTTAAATGCCATAGATTCCGTTGTCCATACCCAACATTTTAAAAATGATTTGAGGGAAAAGGAATTGCAAGCAACGTTAGAATCTTTTTACAAAAAAAGACAGAATAAAAATGCTTGGCTTGGAAATGAGAAAAATAAAAACGGGTTGGAGCAGCTTTTAAACTTCACAAGAAACACGAAATTGGATGGTTTGCAGCCGGAAATGTATCATTTTTCCGAATTAAATAATTTGTTCAATGAATATCATAAAAGACTAAAAGAGAAAAAAATTAAAAAAATGATCGCTCCGGATAGTTTGGCAAAATTAGAAGTTCAAGCTTCTGCTTCCTATTTATTATTAGTTTCTCACTTAGTGCATGGCAGAATAGAATCTGGCGATAGTACATGGCGAAAACAAAAAAGATTTATTGACTTAGAAAGTTCATTACAAAAAACGGTAGATGAAAATAAAGTTTTAATCAATCTACAAGAATTAGTTCCTAGGACAAGGAATTATATTTTACTAAAACAAAAACTTAAACAGTATAGAAAAATTCAAAAAGAAGGTGGATGGAAAAAAATTCCAGTTAATTTGAAAATTGGATATAAGTCTCCAGCTGTAATTTTATTGAAAAAAAGATTAGCGATATCTTTTACTACTAAAAATCAAGATTTAAGAAACGATAATTTTGATGAATCTGTTCAAAATGCGGTAAAAAAATATCAGTTACTTTATGGCTTACCCCAAACTGGTGAAGTGGATGATAGAACTCGAAAATCTATGAATAAAACAGCAGAAACGCGGGTTGCTCAAATAGAAATTAATTTGGAGAGAATGCGTTGGTTGCCTGGCAAAAGAGCAACAAATGCAATTGTTGTAAATCTTCCAGAATATGCGCTTAGAGTTTACAAAGGAGAAGTAGAAATGATGAAAATGAGAGTAATCATTGGCGATGAGGTAAAAGCTACACCCATTATGCGTGATACTTTGCAATATTTAGTATTCTCGCCTACTTGGACAGTTCCCAAAAGCATTATGATAAAAGAAATGCTTCCGCAAATAAAAAGAAGACCCAATTATTTTGAAACCCATGATTTAGAAGTTTATACATCCTACAGCAGAAGGGCAATTCCAATAGATCCAGAAACAGTAGATTGGCAAGAAGTAACACCAGAAAATTTTAATTATAGATTTGTTCAAAGACCAGGTTCTGAAAATCCATTAGGGTTAGTAAAGTTTATGTTTCCGAACAAAATGTCTATTTATTTGCATGATAGTCCTGGGAAAAATTTATTTAATGCAGATAAAAGAACCATGAGTCATGGATGTGTGCGCATCGAAAAACCATTTGATTTAGCAATGTATGTTCTTAGCGACCAGCCCAAATTTGATTCGACTAATATTGATTCTTTTATGCACATAGGTGTACCAAAAGACGTTATTGTACATCAAAAATTTGAAATCCGATTTACGTATTACACTACTTTTGTGGATGCTGAAGGTAATCTCAATTTCCGTTCAGATATTTATCATCATGATGAGAAACAATTGGAACAAGTGAAGGAGGTAGTGGGTTTGTGATGAGGAGGATGGAAAAGGATAAGAAAAAAATTATTAATTATAAACCTTTTTCTTTTTATAGTATTTTAATCTAAACCATTATTTTATTTAACAAATTTTTAGATTTAATTATATAAATTCAAAGTTCATTATCCCTCTAAATAATACCACTCCGAATTAATTTTCGAGTCTTTAATTACAAAATCCAATTTTTTTAATTCTTCCCGTATTTTATCTACGGCAGCATAATCTTTTCTAGCTTTTGCAGAGCGATAATTTTCTAATAAAATATTCATCAATCCACTTTGGTTTTTTAGCTCAGCTTTATTTTCTTCTATTCCTAAAACATCTCTCAACGTTATTGTAAAACTGTTTTTTAAATTTTCAAACGTTTCTTTTTTTACAGAGGAAAGAATATTTATATCTGTGTAAAAAGTGTTTATATATTTTAATAATTGAAATAACGATGCAATTGTAATTGCTGAATTAAAATCTGAATTTAAACCATCTAACACGGAATCAGAATTAATATTTATCTCAGAATTTAATTCTTCATTAATTTCTGATTGTTCTGTATAGATTAAAAGATCTAAAGTTAATACTCCGTTAATCAATTTTTTATACCCTTTTTCTGCAGCTAACAAAGCTTCATTGCTAAAGTCTAAAGTGCTTCTGTAATGCGCAGTTAAAATAAAAAAACGAATAGTCATGGCAGAATAAGATCTGTTCAACATGGGATGGTCTCCAGAGAAAAACTGCTGTAGTGAAATACTATTTCCTAAAGACTTTCCCATTTTCTGCCCTCCGATGGTGATCATATTATTATGCAACCAATATTTAGCAGGATTCTTTCCAGTAGCACCTTCGCTCTGTGCGATTTCGCATTCGTGGTGAGGAAAAAGTAAATCCATTCCACCACCATGAATATCAAATTGTTCGCCCAAATACTTCGCGCTCATAGCCGAACATTCTATGTGCCAACCCGGAAAACCGAGCCCATAATCAGAATCCCAACGCATTATATGTTCTGGTGAAGCTTTTTTCCAAAGAGCAAAATCTGCAGGATTTCTTTTTTCACTTTGCCCATCTAAAACTCTTTTTTCTGCCCCAGCTCCAGCTATTAAATCCTCCAATACTCTACCAGAAAGTACACCGTAATGGTGATTTTCATTATAAGTATTCACATCAAAATAGACAGATCCATTAGCCTCATAAGCAAAACCTTTTGCTATTAAAACCTTGATTAAAGCTAATTGCTCAGGTATATGTCCAGAAGCACGCGGCTCAATACTCGGTTTTCGAACGTTTAAAATATCTAAATCTCTATGGTAAGCATCAGCATAATATTGAACCACTTCCATTGGTTCTAGACGATCTAATAAAGCCTGCTTTGCAATCTTATCTTCCCCTTCGTCTCCATCATTTACTAAATGACCTACATCGGTTATATTCCGAACATATCGTACTTTATAACCAGAATGAGTTAAAAAACGAAAAATTAAATCGAATGTAATTGCAGATCTCGCATGCCCTAAATGTGGATATCCGTAAACAGTTGGTCCACATAAATACATTCCGACAAATGGTGGATTTAAGGGTTCAAAAAGTTCCTTTTTACGACTTAAAGAATTGTAAACATATAACGGACTACTCATGCTGCAAACTTAATAGATTTTTTATCTTCAATTGCTTGGCAAATTATTCGAAACCAAACTAAGATCACTTCTAATGGGATAATGATCGGATAATTCTTTTTTAATGACTTGATAATTTTGGATTTCAAATTCTTTCCCAGCCATTATATAGTCAATTTGGAAATTCGGAAAGGCTCCTGCATACGTAATTTCATATCCACTGCCTTTTTCAGAAAATGCACTTTTCAAATTTTCAGAAATAGTTTTAAAGGTAAAAGAAACCGGTGTATCGTTAAAATCACCGCATAAAATTACAGGATATGGGCTTTCGCTAATTGCTTTCGCTACAAGTTTTGCTTGAAAAGCTCTTTTCTTAAAAGCTAATTTCAATCGACTACCAATTTTTTTGGAAGAAACCACATCTGGATCAAATTCATTTTTCATATCCTTAATATATTCGTAATCCTCGGGTTTAAAATTGATCGATTGTAAATGAACACCAAATACGCGAATTGTATCTTTTTTTATTTTTAAATCTGCATAAATACAGGAGTTCTGTCGCTTCTCATTTGAGAATTTTACATATCCAGTTTTAATGATTTTGTATTTTGAAAAAATAGCCATTCCTATTTGTTGGAATTCTGTATCTAATATTTTATCAAAATAAACTTCACGACTGCCTAAAAGATATTTTATGCTGTCCATAAGATCATAGCTGCCTTTTCTTCGTGTATAGAATTCTTGAAAACAAATAATATCAGGCTGTTGGTTTTTAATAATTGCCAACATATTACTTCTAACTTCAGGATCAAACTGTTGATCAAATGCTCTGAAATTATTGACATTATAAGTCATCACTCTAATGTCATTTTCATTTTTTTCTTGACTTATTTCTTTTTTATTAAAATTTATTTTAAAAACATTTTTATGGGTTTTTAAACCAAATAAAAGCACTAGAAAAGAAAGGAAAAAAAATATTTTTTTTCTTATTAACCAATAAATACAAAATAAAACATTAGAGATTAATAATGCAGGATAAGCAAGTCCAAAAAAAGCAAAAAACCAATATTTTTCTGGATCTAATAGATTGGTGAAATAGGTAATAACTAATGCTGCAGCACAAAAAAGATTCCCAATTAAAAACAACCATCCGAAAAAGCTAATTTTTTTCATTGCTTATGGATTTCGTTAATTTGTGAGAGAGTTTTTGAGAGCATCAGTAGGTAGTTAAATTCTAAGGTTACTCATTATTACTAGATTTGAATAATAAATTCTTTTCCTCTTTACTCAAACTTTCGTAACCAGATTTAGAAATTTTATCTAAAATAGAGTCAATCACATGCTGCTCTATTCCCGAATCTCTGGATTTTCCTGAAGGATTTTTATGCGCAACTTTTAATTTATTTTTACCTGAAAACATACCAGAAACTTTGCTTAAAGGTTTTTGAATAACCAAACTTAAATCTCTTCCACTATTTAATTGTTTGACATAAATAAAACCATATAATGCTCCTCCCAAATGAGCAATATGTCCACCGGCATTTCCACTTCCTATGCTCAAAA
>JBBQYA010000005.1:0-52679 GCA_038209155.1 Sphingobacteriales bacterium
AAACTTTCACCATTAAAATATTCATTCTTGTTTTAGGCTGGTTGGATTTTTGGCTCTTTTGCAAGTTTTAGTTTGTTTAATAGCATAGATGTACTGCAAATGTGCCAAATTAATTTGAAGAACTAGAAATATTTTAAACTCAATAAATGTCTTCCTACTAGTTATTCATTAAGAACAATCGGAAGCGCAAGTTTACAAAGTGGTTTCGGTGTGAAGTTTGGTTTTTAGATTTGTTTTTGCGAATTAAAACCCAAAAAAAAACCTCCAGCTTTTAAACTGGAGGTTTTTTATTGTTTAATTTTTTCTTTTTTTTAAAACTGCAATTTTAAAAAGGCAAGTAGCAATTTATTAAATCTGATTTAGTTCAAAAGCATATTCATAACTAATAATTTTTTTTTCTTTTTCGTTCTTCTTCCACGCTTCTTCTAAATGGCTCATTTCAATTATGTCATTGGTGCTTGTAGAATTAAATGCAGAAACTACTTTTTCTAAAACTGCTAATTCTTCCTTCGAAAACAATTCAGGATTAAATGGTCTGTGTTTTCTTGCTTTGAATTTTTCGCTGGTATTGCCATTTGGAAATTGACTATATATGATTTCTATCTCATTTTTATTAACTAAATATTCGAAAATACTTTGAAAGTTGTTGGGCACAGGACCCATATCAATTGCTCTGTATCTTACGCCACTCATTGAAAAACATGTTTGTTTAAACATTAAGAAATCAGCATAAAATAACAGTTTGTTCATCTTAGTTTTGTAAGGAGCAATCTTCTCCGAAAAATAAACTATCATTTCACTCAATTTTTCAAAATTTGGATTTCGGTATCCTGAATAAATATCTGCAAGATGATTTCCAAGTAAGTAATCTTTTAAATTGAAATTAAATAGATTTCGATTTCTTTCTTCAATTATTAATTGTGCTTTTTGATTATACTTTACTTTAATTTTATCCTCAATTGAATCACACAAGGTTACCATTTCAATAAACTTCTCAGGATCGTCTATCATTTGTATCAATCGGGCATTAGACACACTAGGCATTTCTCCAGCTTCATATTGGCGATAACTATTTATTCCAAAACCTAAAATTTCCGACATTTTCGATGCCGCTAAACCGTATTTATCTCTTATTCTAATTATTTCAATAGTAAAGGGGATATTATATTTAGCTCGATATTGATTATACAACTGATTTATGTTTATCTCATCTAATGCGGTGGTCGTAAACTGTTCACCGCTATCTTCACATTTGTAAAAATGAAAAATAATTTCAAATGTTTCCTTTCTGAATTCCATTGACCTTTTTTCTCTTATCAATTTCATTTCTTTACCTGTGATTGGACTGTTCATGATTAAATTATTTAAAAGGATAGTTTATTTTGCGTTCTGCCAGATGAAATGAAATACAGATTACACTACTATTTGGAGAACTCATAGTGATTTTTATGTATACTTCTTTTTTATTTACCATTTTGCCAAACACCCACATGTTTGCACCTTTATTTAATTTTTCTTCTAATGGCCCTTCACTGTAATCTTTTATTTCAAGGGCTTCGATTATGGTTTTACGTTCAATTGGTCGAAGTTCTAAATCTACCAAAGCTTGTGCATTCTTACCTCTTTCATCTCGGAAGAGAATATCCCAAAACTTCATTTTCTCTTTGAAGTTTTTTAAAAAGTAGATAGCTTCTGCTTCTGTACATATACTTTTATTAAGTGCTTCAAATGTAATATTATTTATGTATTTACAACTATAAAGTTGTATAATAATTCAATATAAATATTAATTCAATCTTAAAGTATTATTTTTTTATTTTATAGATAAATTATTTCTTCGAAAATAATTGCGAATATCATAATCTACCTTTTTCGTTTTTTATTTGAAAAACACTTTAATTCTGTGACTTAAACCCAATTTTTAATTATTTAGAAACAATAAATTAAGAATATTCCCAAAAAAAAAATCCAAAAAAAAAACCTCCAGCTTTTAAACTGGAGGTTTTTTTAAAAATCTAAAAAAAATTCAAATTAGTTTACTTTAATCTTTTCTGTTCTCACACCTTTTGCAGTTTGAACTTTAACAACATAAATTCCTTTTGCAAAATTTACTGTTGAAATTTGTAAGATATTAGAAGCATTTGTAGAATTATAAACCATCTGACCTAACATATTTACCATTGTTAAATTTACTATTGGCTCATTAGTTTTAATGTTTAATAAATCATTTGTCGGATTTGGATAAATTAAAACTTCTGTTCTTGATAAATTAGTTATTCCAGAAGTTGGAGAAACATCAGACAACCTTCTTGGTAAAATTTGGTATCCAGAATTTTTCGGATCTGAACTATCAAACTGACCACCAATACCAATAATTGTTTGTGCACCAACTGGGACAGGAGCAGTAAATAATGCAGTAACATCTGCATCGACTCTTACATCAATTGTATCTAAACCATTATTGAACTTAGCAGTAAAACCAGAAGTTCCTACTCCCCAAGTTGCAGGGTTAACTATTGTATACCCATTAAATTGAATCAAATCAGATTCAGTTGTTTCGCTTAAAGCAGTAACAATTGTTGGAGTTTTAACTGGATTTCCAGAAGAAATAAATTTAATAGAATCCGGGTTTATTTGATTTAAACCATTAAAAGGTGATAAAACTCCAAACACTTCAATACTATCACCTTCTAAAGCTGTATAACCTAAGTTAGCTGCTCCTTCAAAAACACCGATACCAGCAGTTTGATCAATAATAGTGATTTGTAATCCTGCTGGACGTAAATTAATACCATAAACCATTCCTCTTACTCTCACTCTAGTTGTTAAAGGAAAAGTAGGATTTCCGTTTGCATCATTTATTCTTAAAGTAGCAATTGGAGTAACTGCTAATGCTGGAAGATCATCATCATTAATAGTAACTGTGAAAATTGAATCAGCTCCAATACTTGAATTATTAGTTGCATTACTTAATCGGAAAACAATAGTTTCAGCACCTTCGGTGATTGCATCATTAATAATGGTAGCCATTACTATTTGTTGTGCACTTGAGCTTGCTGGGAAAGTAACAGTTGAAGTAGTAAAAGTATAATCTGTTCCAGCTGTAGCAGTAGTTCCAGTAGTTTTAACTGAAACTGTTACAGAAGTAGCACTTGTATTGGCTCCAGAAATATCAATTGGTAAATTTGCCATAAGAGCGCTTTCAGAAATCGAAATACCTGCAGAAGCAAATTTCACAATTGGATTTACAGGAACTACCCCAGAACCTGGAGTAACTGCCTCAAAATTTGTAGCTATTCTAATTCCATCAATTGTTAAAAAAGGAGAACTTGCTGTAGTTCCTTGTCTTAATCCGAAAGTTGCTAGTTCTGTTGCATCTGCTTCAGAAACTACAGCGGTTGCAGAAGAAGTTGCTGGTTCTGGTTGACCCAAAACTGGATTAACAAATAAATTTACTTCATCATTAGTAACACCTGCTACAAAAGCATATTTTAAAACTAATAAATAAGTTGTTCCTAAATTATAAACTGTTGGGCTATAAACCGCTGTTGCTGCACCAGTAGATTTAGAAACTCCAAATTGGATTCCTGCACCACTAGATTTTACGAAAACTCTTCCTCTAAATTCAATTCCTATTGGATTTGGACCTAAATGGAAAAAATAATCTCCTGTTTTTGCAGTATCAATCTTTACAAACATAGAAGCATAAACATTACCAGAAACTAAAGAATCAGTTCTGAAATTTTTGTTTACATCTTCTCCGAAGGTTTTTAAAATAACAGCATTACCAACACCAGCAGACGGAGAACCCGCAAAACTTAAACCACCAGTTGTTACAGTTTGAGGATTTAAAGTACTTGGAGGAGTTCCAGATGCATTATAAGCATTACTTAAAAGTGTTGTTCCTGCTGTATAAGAAAAATCTTCTAAGAATCCTGTTGGAGGAACTGGAATGTCATTATCAATTATAGATAATGTGAAAACTGAATCGGCTCCAATTGTTGCATTATTAGTTGAATTTCTTAAAACGAAAGTTATTGTTTCTAAACTTTCTCCTATAAGGTCATCAATAATTGCAACTGAGACTGTTTGATTTGCAGATGAAGAAGCAGGGAAAGTAACTGTTTGCGGACTTGTAAAAGTAAAGTCTGTTCCATCGGTAGCGGTTCCACCAGTCAAAACAACTTGAACTGCTGTTCCATTTGCATTTGGATTTGCAATCGTAACATTGATATTGAAATTCGCTAAACCTTCAGAAACTGAATTAGTAACTGGAGCAAAAGAAACGGTAGGATCAAGAGAAACACCAGAACCTGGGGTTACATCTGCATAAGTTGTTCCTACTCGAATACCATCTAATACTAAATTTGCAGATTTTGAATTTGTTCCTTGTCTAATACCAATGCTAGAAATAGCAGTAGCATCAGTTTCCGTTAATAAAGCGGTTGCGTTTGAAATAGCTGGTTCAGTACCACCCAAAGTTGGGTTTACAAAAAGTTTAACTTCATCATTGGTAGCACCTGCTATAATTGAATATTTTACAACTAATAAATAAGTAGTTCCTAAAGTATATAGAGTTGGGTCAAAAACTGCAACCGTTTCATTTCCAGATTTAGAAATACCAAACTGTAATCCAGCCCCGCTACTTTTTACGAAAACTCTTCCTCTAAATTCTGTTCCAATAGGAGTAGGAGCGAAGTGAAAGAAATAATCTCCACCAACTCTTGCTGTATCTATTCTTACAAACATTGAAGCGTAAACAGTACCAGAGGTAATCGCAGATGCTGTGAATGATTTGTTTACATCTTCTCCTGTTGGCAAAAGATTTAAAGCGTTTCCAACATTTGCAGATGGAGAACCCGCAAAATTAAGTCCTGATGAGGAAACAGTTTGAAGATTAACAGTACTTGGAGGAGTTCCAGATGCATTATATCCATTTGAAACTAAAGTAGTTCCAGCAGTGTAGATAAAATCTTCTGTGAACAATGCTCCTGAAACTGGAGCTGCATTTACCGTAATAACTCCTGCCATACCTACTCCGCCTATGCTGCCATGAGCAATACAATAGTAAGGAACTACACCAACTGAAGTTAAAACAACAATTTTAGTTTGGTTAGCAGAATTCATTGGAAAACTAGGAATGGTAGTGTTATCATCTGAAACTGTTGGATGATTTCCACCAACCCATTGAAAAAATACGGTATCACCTAAATTAATTGTGATATTTGCTGGTGTGTAGGCGTTGCTGCTTACCGCTACTGTTGTGGTTGTTGCCATTGTAATCATTGGTGATAATCCAATTAAAAGCAATAAAACTTTTGTAAAGTAATTTTTTGTCATAATCTTTTTGTTAAATAATATAATTAGTAAAACTCAAATAAAAAAATGCTGTTTATTCTGCAAAAGTAATATTTCAATATAAAGTTAATGTTAAATCTTATAATGAATTTTAAACTTCTTGGCAATAAATGCATAATAACTTAAAATGAATAATCTTCCAATCGCAGTTTTCCCCGAAATTACTCTTGCTAATGCAGATACCAAACTTTCCGACATCGCTTTATTGGTAAAAAATAATTCTAGAATTAGTTTTGAACAAGGTGTTTATTTGTACGAGAAGGCAGATATTGGCTTTCTTGGCCTTCTTGCGAACTTTGTACGAGAACAGAAAAACGGAAATTTTACATATTTCAATCGTAATTTTCATATTGAACCAACTAATATTTGTGTGTTCACTTGCAAATTTTGTTCATATTCAAGATTATTGAAAGAACAACATGAAGGTTGGGTTTTAACCGATGAACAAATGTTGGACATTGTAAAATCTTATCAAGGCAAACCAGTAACAGAGGTTCATATCGTTGGTGGAGTACATCCCAAACTTACTTTACCTTATTTTGAAAGCCTTATTTCTCGAATTAAAATCATCAGTCCAGATTTACATGTCAAAGCTTTTACGGCAGTGGAATACGAATATATGTTTAGAAAAGCAAAGGTGAGTGTGGAAGAAGGACTTAAAAGATTAATAGCTGCTGGTTTAGATTCAATTCCTGGCGGTGGAGCAGAAATTTTTGATGAAAAATTGAGAGCAGAAATCTGTGGAGATAAAGCTACAACGGCAGAATGGTTAGAAATACATGAAACTGCTCATCATTTAGGATTAAAATCCAATGCTACAATGCTTTATGGACATATTGAAAACTATTCTCACCGAATAGATCACATGCAGAGATTGAGAGATTTGCAAGATAAAACAGGTGGGTTCAATACTTTTATTCCACTTAAATTTAGAAATTCTGATAATGAAATGTCCTATGTAGATGAAGTAAGCACTATAGAGGATTTAAGAAATTATGCGGTAAGTAGAATTTATTTAGACAATTTCGATCATATTAAAGCATATTGGCCAATGATTGGTAGATCTACTGCTCAATTATCTCTTTCTTTTGGTGTAGATGATATTGACGGAACTATTGATGACTCAACAAAAATTTATGCAATGGCAGGTGCAGAAGATCAACATCCGCAATTAAACACCAAACAATTGGTAGAAATGATAAAAGAAGTTAGGAGACATCCAATTGAGAGAGGAACTTTGTATGATGTTATAAAAGATTATCAAGATCATATTTTTGAACCAGAAACTGATGTTTTTTTAACTCTTCCAGTTTTAAATTAAAAAAATTTAATGAATTCATTTTTGGAATTATTTCCAAACAATAGTAATAACGATTTCTTAGAGAAAAATTTATTTTTTATTCGCCATGGCGAAACAGATTTTAATAAAAAAGGCATTGTTCAAGGCAGAAAAGTAAATGCCTCATTAAACGAGACGGGTAGAAATCAAGCCAAGAGTTTTTATGATTTATACAAAAATAATGGCTTTGATATGATTTACACTTCCACCTTGAATAGATCCATTGAAACAGTTCAAAGTTTTATCGATAATGGAATTCCATTTGAAAAACTAGCAGGTCTAGATGAAATAGACTGGGGAAACATGGAAGGAAAAATTCCAGATGAGCATTCCAGAAAAGCATTTGAAATCACTTTGCAAAAATGGAAAAATGGTGAACTTAATCATGGAATGGAAAACGGTGAAACGCCCACACAACTCCATGACAGACAAGTACAAGCCATGAAAATTATCATGGAAAGTAAGTTTAAGAATATTTTAGTTTGTATGCATGGTCGTGCTATGAGATTGCTTCTTTGCTATTTGTCCGAAAAGAATTTTTGTGATATGGATGACTTTCCCCATCAAAATTTATCCTTATATCATCTGTTTTATTCTAAAAATCAATTTAATATTGTTGCTTTTAATGATTTAAAACATTTACAATGAATTTGATTAATGTATCTATTGTTTCGTATTTAAATTCTAGTCCATTTCTTTTAGGACTTCAAAATTCCGAAATAAAAAATCATATAAATTTATCTTCTGATATTCCATCAGATTGTGCTAAAAAACTTATTTCGGGTAATGCCGACATAGGTTTGATTCCAGTTGCAGCATTATTGGATTTACCTAATTATGAACTTTTTTCTGATTATTGTATTGGAGCAAATGGAGCTGTAAATTCTGTTTTTATTTTTAGCAATACTCCAATCGAGCAAGTAAAAACAATTTATTTAGATTTTCATAGTAGAACATCAAATAAACTTGCAGAGATTTTGTGCGAAGAATTTTGGAAAATAAAACCTGAGTTTATTGAACGCAAAAATCTAGAAACGAATGAACTAAAAATAGGAGAGGCATTCGTACAAATTGGAGATCGAACATTTGGAAAGAAAAATGATTTTGCATTCAATTACGATTTAGCTTTTTATTGGAAAGAATTGACAGGTTTGCCTTTTGTGTTTGCAGTTTGGGCAAGTACAAAAAAACTAGATTCGCTATTTATTCAACTTTTCAACCAAGCATTGGAATATGGTTTAAATAAACGACCAGAATTAATTTCCACTTTACCAGAAATCAAAAATTTCGATGCGGATTTTTATTTAAATCATAATATTCAATATGATTTTTCCGATTCTCAAAAGCAAGCATTGGATTTATTTCACTTAAAAATAAAATTACAATTGACTAATAATTTCTAATGTTTTTTCAATTGCTTTTTTAACAATTAATTCAGGATGGCTACTAAAAGTATTCAATTCTCTATTGGCTAAAATTGCATTTACAGAAATAGCATTGTGGCCAAAAGAATTAGATAAAGCATATATTCCAGCTGTTTCCATTTCCAGATTTGTAAATTTCATTCCATTATAATCGAAGGATTGATAAAGACTTTTTATTTTATTATTTGGGAATATTCGTGTATTTCTACCTTGTGGAGCATAGAATCCAGGAGCTGTAATCGTAAAACCTTTTCTAAACTCTTTTTCAAAAACCTTAACTAAATTATTTCCAGCAAAAGTTAAATAAGGAGAAAGTGAAGGAAAATTTTTGATGAAATGTTGTTTGATTTCGTTCATTAAAGTTTGTTGCCCGGTTGTATAATGAATAGGGTAGAAGTTCATTAAACTATCCAATCCCATTGCAAATTCAGAAATCAGAATACTATCCATTTCTATTTCAGCTTGCAACGCTCCCGATGTTCCAATCCGAATAATATTCAATGATTTTTTATCATCTCTAAAATTTCTTTGAGCGAAATCAAAGTTTTTTAATGCATCTAATTCGTTCAAGACGATTTCAATATTATCTGTTCCAATTCCAGTTGAAATCACTGTAAGAAACTGATTTCCAATGTATCCGGAATGAGTATGAAATTCTCTTTTTTGCTTTTTAACTGTTATTCTGTCAAAATACTTAGAAACTTCCGAAACACGATCTGGATCTCCAACAGTAATTATGGTATCAGCAATTTCGTGTGGAAGCAGTTGTAAATGATAAATACTGCCGTCAGGATTGGTAATTAAATCTGCTGGTGAATAGGTTTCCATTGTTTTTTTATTTAAGATTCAAGATTAAAAATTATAATTTAATAATCATAAAAATGAATTATAAAAAAAACGAATTCAGTTTGAGTTTTACTTTTAAACACAAAGTGCGCAAAGAAGACGCAAAGACCGCTTAGATAAATTTAAAGCTCTTTTATATAAATTTAAACCTCTTTTATAAAGTAAAAAGTTCTTATTATTAATTGTTAAACCTACTGAATTGTGGAAAGTTCCCTTTTGTTATGCTGAGCGTAGCGAAGCATCTCCATTTTTGCCTTCCATTGCTCAGAGAAGTATCATTCCATTTTCCCTAGTCGTTTTATATCAAAATCATTCTGTTTAAGCCCCATCAATCAATAATATTTCATTCAAAATTATTCAATGCTAAATAGTAATTTTGCCAAATGAATTTCTCATCTAAACTGCTGGAAGATGCTGTTGGGCAGTTTGCTAAATTACCGGGAATAGGTTCAAAAACTGCTTTAAGATTGGTTTTGCATCTTTTAAAACAAGATATTTCAGAAGTTACCAACTTTACTTCTTCATTGGAAAAATTAAAAAACGAATTGCAGTTTTGTGAAGAATGTGGCAATCTTTCTGATTCCAGCATTTGTTCTGTTTGTGCAAATACAAGTCGCGACAAAACTATAATTTGTGTTGTGGAAGATACTAGAGATGTAATGGCAGTAGAAAATACTCATCAATATCGAGGAGTTTATCATGTGCTCGGTGGTTTAATTTCACCAATGAACGGAGTAAGTCCTTCTGATTTAACCATCAATCAGCTAGTGGCAAGAGCATCAAATGGTAATTGCAAAGAAATTATTTTAGCACTTAGTGCTACTATGGAAGGCGATACAACTCTATTTTATTTATACAAAAAATTAAAAGATTCTGGAATAATTATTTCTACTATTGCCAGAGGAATAGCATTTGGTGGTGAAATTGAATATGCTGATGAAATAACTTTGGGTAGAAGTATAGCCGCTAGAATTCCTTACGAACAAATGCAGAATAAATAATAAATCCACTTAGATTTTGTTAAAGAAAAACAAACACATTCTATTTAGCCTAAACCTCTACCCGTTTTAATGAAATTAACTATTGTAATCGTTAATTATAACGTAAAATATTTCTTAGAACAAGCATTATATTCTATTCGTAGAGCCTCCACACATATACAACCTGAAATTTTTGTAGTAGACAATAATTCCGTTGATGGCTCTATAGAAATGTTGAAGGACAAGTTTCCAGAGGTAATTTTAATTCAAAATCAAAAGAATGTTGGTTTTTCTTGTGCAAATAATCAAGCCATTCGACAGGCAAAAGGTGAATATATTCTTTTATTAAATCCAGATACTGTTATTCAAGAAGACACTTTGGACAAAGTAATTTCTTTTATGGATTCACATTTAGATGCTGGAGGTTTGGGAGTACAAATGGTGGATGGAAAAGGAAATTTTCTGCCAGAATCCAAAAGAGGTTTGCCAACTCCTAAAGTTGCATTTTACAAAGTGTTTGGTTTCTCTTCTTTATTTCCATTTTCAAAAATATTTGGAAAATACCATTTAGGTTATTTAGACAAAACTCAAAATCATGAAGTGGATGTGCTTTCAGGTGCATTTATGTTGTTAAGAAAAACGACTTTGGATAAAGCAGGCCTACTCGATGAGGATTTTTTTATGTATGGAGAAGATATCGATTTATCTTATCGAATACAATTAGCTGGGTTTAAAAACTATTATTTCGCCGATACCAAAATCATACATTATAAAGGAGAAAGCACCAAAAAAAGTAGTGTGAACTATGTTTTTGTGTTTTATAATGCGATGATCATTTTTGCTTCCAAACATTTTTCAAAAAGAAATGCATCTCTTTTTACTTTTCTTATTAATGTGGCAATCTACATTCGAGCAGGAATTGCACTGGCTGGAAGATTTATCAAGCAAATCGCAATGCCTTTTGCCGATTTCGTAGTTCTTTTTGCTGGCATGTATTTATTGAAAATTTATTGGGAGGACAATCATAAATATGTTAGAGAACCTTATGGCATTCAATTTATTACCATTGCAGTGCCTGTTTATATATTTATTTGGTTGTTTACTGTTTATTTAAGTGGTGGCTACGATCGTCCGATTCGGTTGAAAAAGATTGTGCGAGGTATTTTTGTAGGCACAGTTACCATTGCTGTTATCTATGCGTTTGTAAATATGGAATGGAGGTTTTCTAGAGCTTTGATTGTTTTGGGAGCTTTTTGGGCAGTTATCGGAATGGTTTCTCTTCGTCTATTTTTAAATTTTATTAAATCAAAATCATTCGAGATAGATTATTTTGATTCAAAGAAAAACATCCTAATAGTTGCCGAAGCAGAAGAAGGAGAAAGAATTTTGAAATTAATGGAAGGTGCACATTTAGATATGAGTTTTATCGGATATGTAGATCCTGAAAAATCTTACAGAAGTGCCGATGAAACTTATTTAGGAAATATTGTTCAGCTCAAAGAAATTTTGGAAGTGTATAAAATCAATGAAGTAATTTTTAGTACTAAAAGTACTTCTGTACAAGAAATTATAGATTGGATGAGCAAGGTGAATGACAACACAATTGATTATAAAATAGCTCCAGAAGAGAGTATGTTTATTATCGGTAGTAATTCAGTTGATAATCCTGGAGATTTATATACCATAGATTTTAACTTGGCAATTACAAAAATCGCAAATAAAAGAAATAAAAGATTGTTGGATATTTTGTTTTCAGTTTTCTTACTAATTTCTTTCCCAATTAGTATATTTTTTATCAATGAAAAGTCTGGATATTTTAAAAATTGCTTTTCGGTTTTAATTGGAAATAAAACTTGGGTTGGATATATCAATAATTTATTTGATGTAAGAAATTTCCCGAAAATAAAAAAGGGAATTTTAAATCCAGTGGATGGACTTTCATTTGATATTATTAATGAAAGCACTGCAAAAAAATTGAATACACTATATGCTAAGCAATATTTGGTAGAAAATGATATTAAGATTATTTTAAAAGGATTTAGCAATTTAGGTAGAAATAATTCCTGATATAATGAAAGATATTCAAAATAAAAATATAATTATTACAGGAGCTTCTTCAGGAATTGGAAAATCTTTGGCGTACGAATGTGCAGCAAAAGGAGCAAATTTGACCTTAGCCGCAAGAAATTTTTCTGTATTAAAAGGAATTGCAATAGAATTAGAATCAAAATATTCTATTCAAGTACTAATTGTAGAAACAGATGTTACAAAAGAATTAGATTGTGAAATATTGATTAAAACTTCTGTAGAAAAATTTGGAAGAATTGATGTGCTGATTTGCAATGCAGGAATCTCAATGCGTGCTTTATTTGATGAAACAAATCTTGAAGTAATAAAATCTGTGATGAATGTGAATTTTTGGGGAACAGTATATTGTAGTCATTTTGCGATTTCGCATTTATTAAAATCTAATGGAACATTAGTAGGTATTTCTTCCATTGCTGGTTATAAAGGACTTCCTGGAAGATCGGGATATTCTGCTTCAAAATTTGCTATGCAAGGTTTTTTGGAATCCATAAGGATAGAAAATTTAAAAAAAGGATTAGATGTTTTGGTGGCTTGCCCAGGTTTTACCTCTTCGAATATTAGAAATGTAGCTCTAGCAAAAGATGGTACAACTCAAGGTGAATCTCCTTTGAATGAATCTAAAATTACATCTTCAGAAGAAGTTGCTAAGGCTATAATTCATGCTATTGTTGACCAAAAAAGAACATTGGTTTTAAGTTCTCAAGGTAAATTAACTGTTTGGCTGAACAAATTTTTCCCAGCTTGGTTGGATAAAATGGTATATAAACATTTTGCTTCTGAACCAGATTCTCCTCTTAAATAATCTATTTAGCTAAAATTTTCGTTAATGTTTTTATGAAAAATAAAATTTCAATTTATATCCTATTATTAGCTGTGATCAATTTTCTACCCAACCTATTATTTGCAGAAAAAATAAAAATAAAAAGGAACATTACCTATATTTCTGGAAGTACAAATGAAAAACATACGCTAGATATTTATTACCCAAAAAATACAAAAGTACCTCGCGAGGTTGTTTTCTTTATTCATGGCGGTAGTTGGGATTCTGGCAAAAAAGATACTTATTGGTTTTTAGGAAGAAACTTTGCTCGAAAAGGAAAAATTCTTGTTTCGATCAACTATCGGTTTGGAGGCACTACTTCTTATCAAGAAATGGCGGAAGATTGTAATGCAGCATTAAGATACATTTCGGAAAATTGCGGAGAATATGGCGGCAATCCTTCCAGAATTTTCACAATGGGTCACTCTGCTGGCGCTCATTTAGCTGCATTAATTACTATGAATCCTGAATTTAGTTCACAAATTAATCCAAAAGTTAAAGGAATGATTTTGAATGATGGATTTGGTTTAGATTTAGTTTCTTATTTTAAATTAACACCGCAAGAAATAGCTGCTCGATATGTTCCACCATTTGGTACTAATCCAGAAACTTGGAAAAAAGCATCTCCTTTTACTTATATCTCTAAATCTAAAACTCCAATTTTAATTTTCAAAGGTTCTAAAACCTATCCCGCAATTCTGAGAGATACAGATTTATTTCTAAAAGGATTTGAAAATGAAAGTGAAAAGCCAAAATTTATTTTAATTAAAGGCAAAAAGCATGTAGGAATGATTTCTCAAATGGTTTGGAGAAGGAATAAAATGTATACTTATATGATAGATTTTATGAAATCCCAAAAATAGAGTAGGGGAAGTTCATTTTTTAACCCACCGTTAAATAAATCTGAACGTATCTATTTTGATAAGTCCTTTTTATAATGCTTATTTTTGAATCGATTTTTAAATTTAATAATGAATAGAATTTTATTTTTTTTGTTTTGCTTATTTTTTGGAGCAAAATCTTTTTCCCAAATCCCTGTCAATTATTATTCAACAGCTGCTGGAATATCTGGAACTCCTTTGCGACAAGCTTTGCATGATATAATTGATAATCATAGTACTCAAAGCTATAGCTCTTTATGGAACCATGTAGGAATAACCGATAGGAAACCTAATGGGAAAGTTTGGGATATTTATTCAGATATTCCTGGTGGAACTCCTCCTTATGAGTATACTTTTTTTTCTAATCAATGTGGTAATATATCAGTAGAAGGTAGTTGTTATAATCGAGAACATTCTTGGCCACAATCTTGGTTTAATAGTAGCCCACCCATGCAATCAGATCTTTTTCATATATATCCTACTGATGGAAAAGTAAATGGATTGCGTGGTAATTTTCCATTTGGAGAAGTTACCACTCCAACCAACATCACTTTAAACGGTAGTAAATTAGGACCATGTACATTTCCAGGGTATGCAAGCACAGTTTTTGAACCTATCAACGAGTATAAAGGAGATTTGGCTAGATCTTATTTTTATATGGTAACTCGCTATTTTAACGAAGATGCTGGCTGGCAAACAACTGCTGCTACCACTGGTGCAAATTTAAAACCTTGGCAATTAGACCAATTGAAAAAATGGGCTTTAAATGACCCAGTTAGCGCAAAAGAGATTAACAGAAATAATGCGATTTATGGAATTCAGAATAATAGAAATCCATTTATAGATAGTCCTCAATTTATTTGTAGAATCTTTCCCGGAAATTATTGTACTGCTGGTCAAACTTCTTTAGCAACTACAACTGGAGGAATTCAAAATATCTGTTTGGGTAATGAAATAAATATTCCATTTACGCTATCTGGTCAAGTGCAATCAGGAAATATTTTTACTGTTGAATTATCCAATTCTTCTGGATCTTTTTCTAATCCAATAATTATTGGAACATTGAATTCAACATTTGCAAACTCAGTTAATTCTAAAATTCCGTTAAATGTTAGTGCTGGTACTGGATATAGAATTCGAGTAAATGCAAGCAATCCACTTGTAATTGGTGCAGACAATGGAGTTAATTTAACCATTCTGCCAAGTATGAGCGTTTCTTTAGGTGCAGATTTAAGAATTTGTGCTGGCGATTCTGTGCTTTTAACAGCTTTTGGAGCAAACACTTATGCTTGGAATAACACTGCTCAAACAGCAAGTATAAAAGTTGCTCCTTCACAAACTACCGCTTACATTGTATTTGGAACGGCTTTAAGCGGTTGTACAGATTTTGATACCATAATTGTAACAGTAGATCCAGCACCTAATTCTCCAATCATAACGTTAAATGGGTCAATTTTAACATCTAATAATCCAGATTTTCAGACTTGGTATTTGAATAATGTGGAAATTCAAGGAGAAAATGGATCAACATTAAATTTATTTCAATCTGGAAATTATTACAGTAAAGTTTTAGGAGCTAATAATTGTTATTCACAAAAATCAAATGTGATAAACTACATTGTTTCTGGAATTGGAAATTTAGATGTAAATCAATTTAAAATTTTTCCAAATCCAAGCGATGATATTTTTTATATAGAAAATGATGAAAAATTCTCTTTACAAGAAATCTCCATCATCAATATGTTGGGTCAAATAGTTTATACCTTAAACTTAGAAAACACAAGAGAAAATAAAATCACAATAGATATTTCAAATCAAGATGCTGGAGTTTATCATGTATTGCTTAAAACTCAAAATGGTTTTGGAATTAAAAAATTGATTATTCAATAGTCAGTTAGCGAAAATAATTTTTGAAAAACCTTTTAGATTAATTTCTGAAAGGTTTTTTTTATAGTATTTGATTTTTTTTAATTATTTATTGGGTAAATGATTAATAAATTATCTGAAAAATACCAATTTAGGGCTTTGCTAAAAACCGTATAAATACGCAAACAATATTTTATGAATGAATGAAATTTACAATATTCTAATAAAGATCTAAAAATTAAGAAGAAGATCATAATGAATAACGCGACTGCCGAAAAGCGTTCAGAGTAGGCATTATTTAATTCATAAAAATATGAAAAAGTATTTTTTAAACTGGATTTTCTTGTTGGGATTTTCAGCGATTATTTTTTCTGGTTGTTGCAAACCAGAGATTATTGGAAATGTACCAAATGTATTGAGACCACAACAGACCAATAATTGGTGTTGGGCGGCTACGACACAAATGTTGGCGCAGCATTTCAGTATTTCTGCCAATCAATGTGATTTGGCAAATCATCGTCTTGAAGAAACCAATTGCTGCAACAATCAAAATGAAGGTTCAAATTGTCCTAAAACAAATGACTGCAATGAACCTGGATGGTTAGAATTAGATTTTGTAGGTTTAAAATTCAAAGAAACCGCTACCGCAATGTCTTGGAGCAATTTAAAGAGTCAAATCTTTTGCGCCAAAAAACCAATGGGTTATGCTTATGGAACTGCAAATGTAGTTGGTCATGTTTTGGTCATAAAAGGATATGTTTCTGTAGGTACTACAAATTATGTGGTTTTGAATGATCCTTGGTCACCATGTGTAGGATCCGAAAGATTAATAACGTATGCGGAATATGTAGATCCTGCAGGAACTTCTACTCATTGGAATACTTGGTATGATCTTGCTAAGAAATAATGTAACCTAAATATAAAATCATGAAAACACAATTTATATATCTATTAATTTTCCAATTATTAATTGGATCATGTATGAAAAAAGATACAACTGAAAATAATGACAACTCAAAACAAGAATATTTTGCAAACCCCCAAGAGGCAGCAAAAAAAGCAAAATCCGATTTTTTAGAAGTAATGAAATCTTCTAAAGATTTGAATTTAGGATTTAATGCATCTGCTTTAGAAGGAACTGAAACTGGAAATCCATTTGTTTTAGAAGAACTAGATTTTGATAAAATTCTTTCCATGGATTCAAGCTCATCATTTAACAGTATTTCTAAAGGAGTAAAAAATACCATAGTGCCATTTTTAGATAATAAAAACGTAGTTACAGTAGCCATGTTAAGATCTTCATCAGATGGATATTCTATTTCAGGTTTAGGAGATGCAAAAATGGCATTAGATCTTACCATTCTGGATCTTTCAGATCAAAGCGATTTTACAGCTTATGAAGTTCCAAATCTAAATATCATTATTTATAAAAAAGTTTCAAATTCAACAGAATTGTACTTTACTGATTATGAAGGAAGATTTAACTTAAGTCAAGGAGTTAGTTTTCAAGAATTGAGTAAAACATTGAAATCTGAGGCTATACTATTTAATAGAAAATATGGTGATGAGGTAAAAAAACAAAAACTTGTGAGGTGAAAATTATTTAAGTTTAAAACAAAGAGAATTTGCAGAAATGTAAATTCTCTTTTTTGTTTATAGGAATTTTTAAAATGCCAAATTGAATTCTAAGAAAATTAAATCAATATCAATTATTCTTTGATTAAGCTTTTGCTAATTTATTGCATAATGTAAGATGTAAGCCTTAGGCTGGCTAATGCCATAATTTACCAAATCTTTATTTCTTATAATTAATATTATGTTAAGTAGATTGATGAAAGATTAAGGGAAAGTGATTAAACCTTCCCTTGTCTTTTGATGAATAATTATTTTTTTATTGCTTCCAAACGTTTTTTCATTTCAGTTGCTTTTGTAAGATTATTGGTTCTAGCATAAATTTCTTTCAATGAAATTAATGAATTTCTATCTTCAGGCATTAGTTCCAAAGCTCTTTCTAAATATGGCAGTGCTTTGCCAAATTCAGATTTAGCTTTTATAATTCCTAAATCATATTCTTTTACTTTGCTTGCCGGTAGATTATTAGTTTTATTAAAAGTTTCTACAGCTCCATTATAATACATAGCGCCAAGGTTGTAATATGCATCAAAATAATCTTTGTCTAAAGCTATAGCCTTTTTGTAAGCTTCTTCGGCTCCAGCCATATTTTTAGTATTATCTAATGCAGTTCCTTTTGCAAACAATAAGGTTTTGTTGTTAGGATCTTTTTCTATAGCAACATCTAGTTTTGATAAGATTTCTATGGATTTTCCTCTAGCTAAATACACATTCAATTCATCTATAATCAATGGAATGTTGTCAGAATATCGTGCTCTACCTTTTTCAATAATCTTCAAAGCAGATGCTGTATCTTTTTCTGCTTTATACATAGATGCTAAAGAACGGTATACTTCAATTTCATCAAAGTTCATATCGATCAATTGAATGTATGTTTTTTTTGCTAAATCCTTGTTATTTATTCTATCAGCAGCTAAAGCAGTATTAAATAATGCTGAGGTATCATTTGGATTAGCTTCCAAAACTTTACCAAAAAACGTAATAGCCTTATCAAAGTCCTTCGCAGAATAGGCAGTAATTCCTTTATTGAAAAACTGAGAATTTAAGATAGCAGTATACGTTGCGATTTCTTTAACATAGGTTTTTTTGATATCCAATTCAGATGCTTTTTTAAATGATTCTAATGCAATTGAAGCTGCATCTGGATATTGCGGACTGAACTTTTTATTAGTATCTATAGAAAAGTGAACCAAACCCCTATAATACCAAGTTTTAGGCAATACGCTCGTTTTTTCATTTAAAATAGCTTTATCAATAGCAATTTTTGCTTTATCTAATTCACTAAATTTTAAATAATTAAAAGCATTTATAACTTCTGCGGATTGTGCATGCACAGCGCTAGAAGAAGTGAATCCTATTGCTGTGCAAATTAAAATTGCTCCAAAATTATTCTTAGCAATATTGCTAAGCATTTTTATTCTTTTCATGTATGATTTTTTTTTGTGAATTATTCTTTTTCGTTTTCCTCACTATCAGAATCGTTTTTATCGTCTTTAGTATCAGGAGATTCATTTTCATCGTTCAACATTTCGGGATTTTCATTTTCTAAACTAGAATTTTCTGTTGTTTCATTTTCTTGACTTTCTATTCCATCTTGTTCTACCTCATCTGTTTCATCTACTTTCACATCTTCTATTTTTGCAACGGAGGCAATACTATCTTCTTCTTTCAATCGGATCAACCTTACTCCTTGTGTAGCTCTTCCCATTACTCGCAATTCCTCTACACTTAATCTAATTGTAATTCCAGATCGGTTTATTATCATCAAATCATCTGCATCTTTTACATCCAATAATCCAATTAGATTTCCGGTTTTTTCTGTTATGTTGATAGTTTTTACTCCTTTACCACCACGATTTGTGATTCTATAATCTTCTATATCAGTACGTTTTCCAAATCCTTTTTCAGAAACAACCAAAACAGTAGCTTCTTTGTCATTCACAGTAATCATACCAATTACGCGATCTTTATCGCTAGTAAGTCTTATTGCTCTTACTCCTGCTGCAGTTCTTCCCATTGGTCTCACTGTACTTTCATTGAAACGTATAGCACGTCCAGAATATAATCCAATGATAACCTCAGAAGTACCATTTGTTAATTTAGCTTCTAATAATTGATCGCCTTCATTGATTTTTATCGCATTAATTCCATTTACTCTTGGTCGTGAATATGCTTCTAATGTGGTTTTTTTGATGGTTCCATTTTTAGTACACATTATGATATAATTATTGTTCAAATATTCTGGATCTGACAATGATTTTACATTCATATACGCCTTTACTTTATCATCTTTAGGAATATTAATTACATTTTGCATCGCTCTACCTTTAGATGTTCTAGTACCTTCGGGTATTTCATAAACTCTCATCCAGTAACACTGTCCTTTCTCTGTAAAAAACAGCATGTAATTATGTGTAGTAGCAATAAATAAATGTGCAATGAAATCTTCCTCTCTAGAATTGCTTCCCATGCTTCCTTTTCCACCTCTATTTTGAACTCTAAATTCTGTTAATGCAGTTCTTTTAATATATCCTTCTTGAGAAATAGTAATAACAACCTCTTCATCAGCAATCATATCTTCCATTCTGAAATCTTCAGCAGAGAATACAATTTCTGTTCTTCTTTCATCACCAAATCTGTCTTTCATCTCTGTAGACTCATCTTTAATGATTTGCATTCTCATGCCTTCATCACCCAAAATCTCTTTTAATTTGGTAATCAAAATCATTAATTCGTCATATTCTTCTTTTATCTTATCTCGCTCTAGGCCAGTAAGTCTCTGTAATCTTAATTCAAGAATTGCTTTAGCTTGAATTTCGCTTAATGCGAATTGAGAAATCAGTCCTTCTCTTGCAATATCTGGCGTCGCCGAACCTCTAATTAAAGAAATTACCGCATCCAAATTATCTAAAGCGATCAATAAACCTTCTAAAATATGAGCACGTTTTTCAGCTTCTCGTAATTCATAAGCTGTTCTTCTGGTGATTACTTCATGGCGATGCTCCACAAAATAAACGATCATATCTTTTAGGTTCAACATCATTGGTCTACCTTTTACCAATGCTATATTGTTTACACTAAATGATGTTTGTAAAGCTGTGTATTTGAATAAATTATTTAAAACAATAGCTGCGTTTGCATCTCTTTTTATTTCATAAACCACACGCATTCCATCTCTATCAGATTCATCTCTTATATCTGAAATTCCCTCTAATTTTTTTTCATTAACCAATTCAGCGGTTCGCTCAATCATTAAAGCTTTATTTACTTGAAATGGAATTTCTGTTACAATTATTCGCTCTCTATCATTTCCAAGTGTTTCAATTTCTGCTTTTGCACGGATAACTACTCTACCTCTACCCGTTTCAAAAGCTTCCCTCACTCCTTCTACTCCATAGATAATTCCACCGGTTGGGAAATCTGGTGCTTTCACAAATTTCATCAACTCAGGAATTGTAATATCATGATTATCAATATAAGCATGAACTGCATCTATAACTTCACTTAAATTATGTGGAGCCATATTTGTCGCCATTCCTACAGCAATTCCAGAAGCTCCATTCACCAATAAATTGGGAATTTTGGCTGGTAAAACCGTCGGTTCTTCCAAAGAATCATCAAAGTTTAATTGGAAATTGATAGTTTCTTTATTAATATCTGCCAACATTTCTTCTGCAAGTTTCGTCAAACGAGCTTCGGTATATCGCATTGCTGCTGGATCGTCACCATCCACAGATCCAAAGTTTCCTTGGCCATCTACCATCGTATAACGTAAAGACCAATGCTGAGCCATTCTTACCATGGCATCATACACGGAAGTGTCACCATGTGGATGATACTTTCCTAAAACTTCTCCTACAATTCTTGCTGATTTTTTATAGGCCTTATTATTATACAAACCTAAATCAAGCATTCCGAAAAGTACTCTTCTGTGCACTGGTTTTAAACCATCTCTTACATCTGGCAAAGCACGGGAAACAATTACTGACATCGAATAATCGATGTATGCAGCTTTCATTTCTTGTTCAATATTAATCGGAATTATTTTATCATTCTCTTCCATTCTCTATAAGTTGTTTTTGTAAAATATATGACTAGACCATCAAATTATGGTTTTTCACTTTCGTGCGAATTTAGCAATTAAAGTCGAATAGATTTTGATTGTTGAAAAGTATCTGAAATAGTTTTTCAATTTTAATAATTTCTTATAATTTAACTGAATTGCGTTTTACAATGCCCATTCTATACCTTTCTTCAAGAATTTCAAAGTTTCAAATTCCAATGAATCTGGTTTTACTTGATAATTATATTTCCAAGCTGCCATTGGTGGCAAACTCATTAAAATAGATTCTGTTCGCCCTCCACTTTCAAAACCAAAACGAGTACCACGATCGTAAACTAAATTGAATTCTGCATATCTACCTCTTCTTAAATATTGCCATTCTTTGTTTTTTTCTGTGAATGAATTGGCAGATCCTTCTTTCATAAACTCAGTATAAAGTGATGCAAAGCTATTTCCCACATCTTGAACAAAAGAAAAATGATTGTTTAAATCTTGTTCATTCATAGCAGAAAGTTGATCAAAAAAGATTCCTCCAATCCCTCTAGTTTCTTCTCTATGTGGAATGTAGAAATAATCGTCGGCCCATTTTTTAAATTTAGTACGGTAAGTAGGATTATGTTTATCACAAACTTTTTTTAATTCAGTATGAAAAAATTTTGCTTGATCTGCATTGATATAATGAGGGGTAAGATCTATTCCGCCTCCAAACCAAGAATCTAATTTGGTACCTGTTTCATCTGTAAGTTCAAAATATCTTACATTCATGTGAATAATGGGAACGAATGGATTGTTAGGGTGCATGACGATAGAAACTCCAGTAGCATAAAACAAATCTGCTTTCAAAGGCATATTCTTACTCATTATTTCACTTACTTTTCCGAAAACTTCAGAAAAGTTGACTCCACCTTTTTCAATAATATTTCCATTTTCAATTACTCTCGAATGTCCGCCACCTCCTTCTGCATGTTGCCAAGAGTCTTCGTAAAATTTAGATTTTTGATCTGTCGCTTCCACTTTTTCACAAATATCTAACTGCAGATTTCTGAAAAAACTGCTAATTGTTTTTCTCGTTATAGTATTCATTATTTATTCTTCTACATAATCCAGGTTTTTGCCATACGTTTCAGGCAAATTATATAAAGCATAAAAAGCAATTATAATCAAAAATGTTCCAACTAATAATGCACTGTTTATCAAACCTATGTATTGAGCAATGAAAGTAAAAAGTGCGCTCACTGGAATTAATGATCCTCTTACAAAGTTGGGTACAGAAGTAGTTACAGTTGCTCTTAAATTAGTTCCAAATTGTTCAGAAGCGATGGTCACAAATACTACCCAATATCCTGTACTTATTCCAAAATAAAAACATAAACGATAAAATCCAGAAACAGTCATTTGATTAGATAACAGAAAAAATAAAATTCCCAGATAACTCAGTAATATAAATGCATAAACAATTCCTTTTCTTGTCTTAAAATACTGACTTAAAAATCCGGTTAAGAGATCACCCAAAGCAATTCCAATATAGGCAAACATAATGCCTCTTCCAGTATCTGGAGTTCCGACCATGCCGAGAAGTTTGCCAAATTGTGGGGCTAAACCAATTAAAATTCCTACAATAAACCATACAGGAACTGCAATTAAAATACAATAGAGATATTTTTTAAATCTAGAAACAGGAGAAAAAAGCTGGATAAAGTTTCCTTTTTTAGCATTTGAATTTTCTATTTTATTGAATAAAATAGATTCTACCACATTGAAACGAAGAAATAATAGTAGCAAACCTAATCCACCGCCTATAAAAAAAGTGGTTCGCCATTCAAAAATATTACTAATAAAATAAGCGGCAACAGCACCTGTCAAACCTACGGAGGCAATGATCATGGTTCCATATCCCCTATTTTTTGCCGACATGGTTTCGCTTACCAAAGTAATTCCTGCACCTAATTCTCCAGCTAGCCCTATTCCTGCAACGAAGCGCAAAATAGCATATGTCGGTACATTTTGAACAAAACCGTTGGCGATATTGGCTAACGAATAAAGAATAATAGATCCAAAAAGCACAGATAAACGACCCTTTTTATCTCCAAGAATCCCCCAAAATATTCCTCCAATTAGTAATCCAGCCATTTGCCAATTCATTAAATATAACCCAATGGAGGCAACATCTTCTGCTGGAACACCAATTGCGGCAAGACTTTTATTTTTAATTATTAAAAATAATAATAAATCGTAGATATCAACAAAATAGCCTAAGGCGGCAACAAGTATAAGTATTGTTAAATTTTTTGTAGGTTTATTGTTCAACAGCTAAAAAGATTTTTTACAATTTTACTATAATAACTATGTTTTTAAAGAATTTGATGACGAAAAAAGTAGCATTATTTATAATCACTGCCGGAATATTTCTGGTTTCTGCAGATGGTGGTTGCAAACAGGGTAATGAATCTGCAGCTTTAAATGGAACATGGAAATTAGAAAAAACGAACTGTTGTGGTAGAGGCATGAAAATGATTATTCCCGAAAAAGGAACGATCAAAACAATTACTTTTCAAGAGGAAGGAAAATATAAAGAAGCTACAAACGGAATTACCAGTAAGGAAGGTGTTTTTAGTTTAAGAAAAGGAATTAATGATTACCAATATTCAGTTGGTGATAGTGCAAACGTAGTTTTATTTGATTCACTAATGCCTGGTTACATTACCTATTTGAAAGATACTTTAGTTATTAGCTTTGGGTATATGGATTTACAAACGGATTTTTACACAAAAAAGAAAAAGTAATTTATCTTATTACTCCTAGGTTTTCAATTTACCTAAACCAACCTTTTCGTAGGAAAATTATAATCTGAATAAAAGCTATCATAAACATAAAGAACAAAACATATAAATAACCATAAGGTTCATACAATTCGGGCATATTAAAGGGCATAACCTTATTAGTATCTGGATCAAATCTCGAAAAATTCATTCCATAGATTCCCACGATAAAGGTCAATGGAATAAAAATGGAAGTAATAACTGTCAAAACTTTCATTACTCTATTCGTTCTGTTTCCTACACTTGATAAATAAACATCCATTAAACTCGAACTAATCTCTTTATTACTATCTATTATATCCATCAATTGAATACAATGATCATAAGCATCTTTTACAAAAGTTTTAACCTCATTACTTATTAAATTTGAATCAGAACGGATAATATCATTTAATTTGTCTCTCTCTGGATATACTGCCCTTCTCATTATGATTAATGCTCTTTTTATTTCTTGAATTTCAAACATTAATCCATTGTTAGAATTTTCATACAATCGATCTTCAATGTTTTCTAATTTTAAACCTAGATTGTCTAATAATGGGAAGTAAACATCTAAAATTGTATCCATAATGGCATACGCCAAATAAACGCTACCTAATTTTCTAATATTTCCTTTTCCAGCTTTTAATCTATTTCTGACTTGGTTTAAGCATTCTTCATAGCGAGGTTCAAAAGTAATTAGCACCTTTTCAAATACTATCATCGAATATTGCTGATTAATGAGTGTTTCATCATTATCTAAATAAACCATTCTGTTGATAATGAATAATTTGTCGTCAGAATCTTCGAGTTTAGGTCTTTGTGTATTACTGATAATGTCTTCTAATTCCAATAGTGAAATAGAAAATAAAGAGGCAATATCTGTTAATAGTTTTTTATTTCCGAAACCCTTTACATTGATCCATTGATCCAAATGTTTATTTTTTTCTACTAAAATTCTTAGCTCTAAAATATCATTGATCAATAATTCTGAATAGTTTTGAATATCGTAAGCATAATATTCTATTCGAGTAGGTAGTGCATTTTCATCAATATTAATAGTGCCTGGGCTTTCACCAGGAATCACTTGGCTTTTAAATTTTTGTAAGCGAATCCTTTTCTTTTTTCCCGCCATATTTTTTATTATGATAAAGATAGTGCAAAATCAATTTTTACCTTGATCTTTCCAAATTTGGATAAGATAATTTAAGTTTTTTTGTTACCAACATAGGATTTAAAGATAATATAATTAGAATCAGTAGGTAATTCAGATCTTTCATATTGCTTTTTTATGAACCAAGTTAAGAAGTTTGAAATTCCCGAATTTAATTTTTAAGTAAAATTCAGGTTGAGATGGGTAATAAATTTGAACAAAAAAAAACAGTTATTCTTCATTTTGTCAAGCGTACGAGTTATTCGTACAAATTGAAGTTCAAGATTTATGATATATCCTATGAAATTTTAAAAATAAAGGTTACAGAGAGGCATTACAAGGCGTTTTTCTTAGAAAAACTCAAAAAATTATTTTTAATTCATAAAAAAATTTTTTTTATGAAAAAAACAAAAAAATTTGGAAATAAAAAATATTAATTATTATGTTTGCTACTATGCAAACCGAAAATTCCTACCCAGACTTTGAGATTGGTCTCTTACAGACTAAGAAATGGCCAACTCCATCACCTGATTGTTTTTTACAAATTGTACATGTCTTATCCGGCAGTGGAAAATACCACGAGGAAGAAGAAAAGTATGATTTTGCAAAAGGCGATTCATTCCTTATTATTCCCGGACAAAACACTTCAGTTTCCTTAAAAGACGAAGGTGAATTCATGGTAATTGATTTTTCAAATATCTACACGACGAAGAAAGATCTATTGAAAGGTCGTAGACCTAATGCTGGTCAATTATACAGACCTCTAGAATATTTGTACGTTAACTACGAATATGCAATGGTAAGTTCAGAAAATGCAAAAAAAGCAAATGAAAGTCTTACTTCCTTGTTTGATGAATTGCAAAAAGAAAACAAAAGCAAAAACAAAGATCATGACATTATTCGTAAAACTGTAGTGAAAATTGTGACTACGTTTTCTAAAACTGTACAAAAAAAATTAAGAAGTTCTAATCAAACTACGGACGATTCTGGTTTAACGACCGACATTATTGAATACATACACGAAAATATTTATGATGTATATAATGTAAGAGTTGAATTTTTAGCAAAAGAATTTGGTAGAGCTAAAGATTATTTAGGTTTTTACTTTAAAACTCATACTGGACATTCATTGAAAGACTACATGACGTATTATAAGTTTGAATTAATTACTTTACGTTTAAAGTATAGTAATAAAACCATTTTAGAAATAGTACACGAATTTGGTTTTACAGATGAAAGCCATATGAACAGAATCTTTAAAAATTTATACGGAGATACTGCTAAAAGATACCAACAAGCTCACTTAGAAGAACGTAACAAATAAAAACTAAACTAAAATTTAGCAAAAAAAAATCCTTTCAATTGAAAGGATTTTTTTTTGATTCAGAAAATTAAAAATAATTATTTAAAGAATAATTATTTTATGATAATGATTATTCTGTTTTAGGCTCTTCAGTAGATGAAGGACGAACAATCGGTCGTTTAATCGATTTGTCTGTTGCCATTTTTAACTTTTGAACTTTCAAACGAGAAACAGTTTTGTTCATTCTGTCTTTCCGTTTTAACCGTGTAACTGCCATAATTTTATTCTTTTGTTAATGTTTGTTGAGGTCGAGAGCGGATTTGAACCGCTGTACAAGGTTTTGCAGACCTCTGCCTAACCACTCGGCCACTCGACCCTAAATTTTTATAAGTTGCAAATATAGTTTTTTTTATTTTAGATCATAAAATTTATACATATCTACTTTTAAATTCCGAACAAATAATTCCCGCTGCTATTCCTACATTTAAAGATTCTGCATTTCCGAAAGACGGTATTTTTATTTTATAGGATATATAGGGTAGTAATAATGAATTAATTCCTCTGGATTCATTTCCTAAAATAATAAATCCATTTTTGGATAAAGGATGACCGTAGATACTTTTGCCATCTAATAAAGCTCCAAAAACGGGAATAGATCTAGGCGACGTTTCTAATAAATCTTCTAAATCGGCGTAAGAAACCTCCACCCTAAATATCGAGCCCATAGTAGATTGTATTGTTTTAGAATTGTAAAAATCTACTGTATCTGTAGAACAAACTATGTTTTTGATTCCAAACCAATCTGCTATTCTTATAATTGTTCCTAAATTACCTGGATCTTGAATATGATCCAGCAATAGGATCAAATTCTCTTTTGCTAAATCTGCTATTTGAATCGTATTTAATTTTTGTTGTTTAATTTTTACTAATGCTATACCAGCTGATACGTTTTGCAAACTACTTATTTTTGAAAGTTGATCTTCATCAATTATATCAATTACTAGATTTTTAAATACATTTGAATTTCGTGAAGAATAATTTTCTACAGTTTCTGCTGTTAAAAGCATTTGAACGATTTCAAAGTCTGATGTCAATAATTCGTTTATCATTTTCGCACCTTCTACTAAAAAAAGACCTTCTTTTTGTCTTGATTTTTTTTGGTGCAATGCTTTTATAAAATTAAATTTAGCTTTTGAAATCATATAATTCTAGCGTAAATCGCTTTGCAATATTAGTAATTTTACATCTTTTAGTTTTGTATTCCTGCTCTCCTACGCGCAGAATTCCAAAAGATAAAGCTTTGCTTAGTAAAGTTAAAATCATAGGAATAGATCCCAAACTAAAAGATGAAGCATTTACTTATTTAAGGCAGAAGCCAAATAAAAAAATACTTTTCGTATTCCGCTTCTATCTAGGCGTTTACAATTTATTCGACAGAGGTAAACAAACTAAATTTAAAAAAGATGTAAAAGAAAAAGTAGGTGAAGAGCCTGTTATTTATGATTCAGTTTTGACTGAATTTTCTGCAAGGCAAGTAAATTCCTTTCTAAAAAACAAAGGTTATTTTAATTCTGAGGTTAAATTTGATACTCTTATTAGAAACAAAAAAGCGTTTGTTGAATATCAAGTAACAATGGGAAATCCGTACAAGCTTAGAAATCTACAATTTCTATATCCAGATAGTGCCATAAAAGAAATTTTAGAACAAAATAAATTTGAGCGACTCATAAAAACTGGTGATAACTATGATGCAGATATTTTCAAACAAGAACAACAAAGAATTACAACTTTGCTTCGTAATAAAGGTTATTTTGATTTTCTAAGACAATTTGTTGCTTACGAAATAGATAGCAATCTGAATAGTTATCAAGTTGATATCAAACAACTTGTATTGCCTTATCCAGATTCTAATGGTCACCGAATTTATAGTATTAGAAACAGTTATATTTCTGTGCAAGCGATAGATTCTTATTTCAAAAATGAATATAAAGAAGATACCACTTTAGTAAATAATCAGTTTTATTATTTTGATAAAGAAAAACGATTCAATCCTATCATATTTAAAAACATACTATTCTTAAAAAAAGGAGATGTTTTCAATCAAACAAGTTCAGAATTAATGTATTCTAGAATTACAGATTTAGGTTCTTTCCGTTCCGCATTGATAAAATATAATAAAGTAAATGGACCTGGAAACGTGCTCGATATGTACATAGAAGCTATACCGAGCAAAAAATTATATACAGATTTAGGAGCCGAATTTATTTTTAATACAAATAATATTGGTGCAAGTGGAAATCTGAGTTTTGCTAATAAAAATGCTTTTGGAGGAGCAGAAAAAGTTGAATTGTTGTTAAAAGGTGCTTTTGAAGATCAAAGAAGATTAAATTTACCGATTAGAAATGAATCTGCTATTACTTTAAATATTACCATTCCAAGATTAATAGTTCCTTCATTTATCTTTACTTCCTATCGATATGGTATTCCCAAAACTTTATTTACTGCAAGTTATACCGTAGAAAACAGCTTTGATTATCAACGAAGAATTTTTAATATCCTCTCTGGATATGAGTGGAAAGAAACTCAATTTGTAACTCATAATCTTTATTTATTAGATGTGAATTTGGTACAAGCTAGTATATCAAATAATTTAAGATTGCTGTTTCAGCAAGCTGGAAATTTAGTTTTTCTTCAAAGTTTTGAACCTCATTTATCATTCGGCAGTAGATATTCTTACACCTACAATAATCAATCGATAGAAACTAAAAAAGACTTTATTTATTTCAAATTTATATTAGACGTTGCAGGAAATACGATTTATTCGGCAAGAAAAATAACGGGTTTGACCTCAGATTTAAAAAATGAAGTCGCTTTAAATCTTCCTTATTATCAATATATTAAACCAGAAATTGATTTAAGATTAACAACTCCATTTCGTGGTGATAGATCTATGGTTTACAGAATAAGTCCAGGTATTGGGTTGGCATATGGAAATTCTGAGGTAATGCCCTTTGAGAAACAATTTTTTGTGGGAGGCAGTAATAGTATAAGAGGTTGGAGATCAAGAGAAATTGGTCCTGGAGGATTTAATATTACTGATCAAGATAGCATAACTGCTGGAACTATTAATCTTTTAAGATATAATAGATCAGGTGAAATTAAATTTGAAACCAATATTGAATACAGATTTGGAATTATTGACAATATTTTTGGAGCAAAACTTAGGGGAGCAACTTTTTTGGATGCAGGAAACGTCTGGTTTAGAAAAAGAGATAGTTCTAATGTTGGAACAGAATTTTTTGCATTTAAAAGAGCTATTTCTGATTTAGCTGTTTCTACAGGTGCTGGTTTAAGATTTGACTATGGTTTTTTTATTTTCAGATTTGATGTGGGATTAAAAATTCGTGATCCTCAGTTTAAAGAAAAAAACAGATGGGTGATCCAAGATTTTGGTAATAAACGATTTAAAGACGATTTCAAGTCCAAAAACGATGGATTTAGATATAATTTTTTGAATTATAATTTGGGAATTGGCTTTCCTTTTTAATTCCCGATGATAGTGGTAACCCCAGCTTTCAGAATTTCAAAAAAAGTACTGATATCTACCCCTTTATAGAAAAAATAAAAAATAAATAAACCCACCAAGGCGTACACAAAAAGTTTTCTGATTAGAGCCGCGCAAATAATAAATCCTACCAACATTAATAAAACCACATAAACAGGAAATGTGACGGTTTTAAATCCAGCATCAGTTTTTCTGAGCATCACTAATTTGCTTACTTTATTTTCTTTGTAAGTATGGCTGAGATATAATATAGAAGCATTTAAACTGGAAGCATCGAAATTAGCATTTCCCTTTTTAAAGTTTAATTTCTCTATAAAACCGTTAATTACAAAAGTATATGGACCCTCAATTTTTTCAAAAACATTCCCATTACTATCCAATGCAGTGATTTTAAAATTTTTCTGATCGCTCGCCACACCTGTTACCTTAAAATCGCGTATTACAAACAGATCTCTAAAATTGAATGAATAAGATAAAGGTTGTTCCTGAGCAAATACAGAAAAAGAACAAAAAACAAGCAGGAAGATTAAAACATTTTTCATGGTCCGAAAGTATCAATTATTGCCGATATCTTTAAATGAAATGTAAATGGTGTATATTTACCTATTAATAAATAATTATGAAGTATTTTTTTAGCCTACTAATTTCTGCCTTTACTTTTAGCAATTTGTTTGCTCAAATCATCAATCAGCCAGATTTTAAAAGAGATCTAACGATTCCAGTTATTAGTGGAAATAAGACTTTTAAAAATCCTTGGGGAGGCGGATTATTTACGCCCCAGTTTTTTCCTATCGATTTAAATCAAGATGGAAAATTAGATCTTTTGGTTTATGACAAATCGGTGAAAAAGGCCTTAACATTTATTAACGAGGGTACTTTAGGAGTTATCAATTACAGATATGAACCAAAATATGAGAAGAGTTTCGATATAATTTTTAAAATAGTGATTCTGGCCGATTATAATGGAGATGGTAAAGTAGATTTATTTACGACAGATGCTTTAGGTGTAGGTTTAGCGGTGTATAAAAATATTTCTAATAATCCAGACGAAGTTAAATTTTCCTTGGCTTGCAGTTTAATTACCTATCCTTTTGGTTTTCAATTTGAAACTAACTTATATGCAAACGAAACCGACTATCCCAGTATTTTAGATGTAGATGGAGATGGTGATTTGGATATATTGAATTTCGAATTTTCTAATGTAGCCGCTGGTGATGGTATTATTTATTATAAAAATAATTCAATGGAATTATATGGCAATAAAGATTCATTGAATGATTTTGTAGTTTCTAGGTTCTGCTGGGGCAGATTTAGAGAAGACCCACTTACCTGTTCTGCAAAATTAGCCGACACTACCACTGCTGTTTGTAAAGCATTAATTTCTCCAAAATTATTAGATTTTAATGATGTTAATACCATTCAAAATATTAATGCTGAATCAAAATCAAATCTTCATGCGGGCTCAACTGTTTTAGCTTTTGATGCTAACGGCGATGGTCTTCTTGATTTACTAGTGGGTGATATTTCTTGCAATAATATGTATTTAGTTACCAATGGCGGTACAAATGAAAATGCAAATATGACAGCTGTGGATTATTCTTGGCCTACTGCTTATCCTATTAATGTTCCAGTTTTTCCAGCAGCTTTTCACATGGATGTGAATAATGATGGGTTGAAAGATTTGATTGTTGCTCCAAATGTTTCTAATTCTTCAGAAAATTTCAAAGGATGCTGGTTATATTTAAATCTGGGAACTGCAACTGCTCCAGATTTTACTTTTATTACGGATCAGTTTTTATCTAATGAAATGCTTGATTTTGGAGAAGGGTCTTATCCTCATTTTTTCGATTATAATAATGATGGATTAAAAGATATTTTGGTTGGAAACCGAGGTTATTTTAATCAAGGAAGTTATAAAGGAGGTGTTGCAGTTTTACAAAATATTGGAAATGCCCAAACTCCTTCTTATGAATTAGTAAACAGAAATTACTCAGATATCAATTCATATAATATCAATGACATTTATTTATCCAGTGCAGATTTGGATGGGGATAATGATCAGGATTTATTGTTAGGAGAAAATGCTGGAACAGCAATTTTATTGAGAAATACAGCAGGACCATCCAATATTCCTAGTTTCGTTTTAGGAGCTGCAAATTATCAAGGAATTGATGTTTCTACTTACAGCACACCTTATTTAATTGATTTTGATTTAGACGGCAAAACCGATCTTTTATTTGGTTTCAAAGCTACTAGCGGAAACAAATCCTTTATGAAATATTATAAAAACTATGGAACAAGCACCAATCCGCAGTTTTTATTAGAAAAAGATACATTAGGAAATATCTTTGGTAATTTCTCTAATCCGTCTGGAGGTTTTACTTCTTTAGCCATTGCAGACATGAATGGCGATTTGACTCGGGAAATATTAATGGCAGACAACACGGGTTTAATTAGAGTTTATGCCATAAATGAATCTAATTTAAAAGGAACTTTTCAATTTTTATACAGCTTCAATCCTGAAATGGGTTTACGCATAAGCTTAGCTGTGGCTGATGTGAATGCAGACAATCAAATGGATTTATTAATCGGCAGTTATAGAGGTGGGATCAGTATTTTCAAACAAGATAATAGCTCTGGAATTCAAATTAATAAGAATGAACTATTGGTAATGGTATATCCAAATCCAGCTTCGGATTTTGTAAATATTCAATTAGGTAAAGAGAATAAAAACCTTAAAACCAATATTATTCTTCGAGACTTAATGGGTAGAGAAATACTTAATCAAGAATTTCAGAACATGGAATTAATTAGTTTGCCTATAGAAAATGTGAATAATGGTATGTATTTAATTAGCATACAAAAAGGAAATAAGCAAACCACTAAAAAGATTTTGATTGGTCGTTAAAAAGGATTTTTGTAAGCTGGATTATTTACAAAAGTTGTATCTGAAAAAAGCTCTAAAAAAGCAATTAAATTCTTTTGTTGAATAGGTGAAAGTCCAAGTCCACCTTCCGAACCTTGCGCATCATCTTGCAAAAAGGTATTTAAATTTTTACTGTTTTTCATATCTGAACTATAAAATTCAACTACTTCTTCTAACGTTTTAAATCTTCCATCGTGCATGTAAGGTGCAGTTAATCGAATGTTCCTAAGAGTGGGGACTTTAAATTTTCCATCATCATTAGGGTTACCAGTTACAGCTCCATGCCCAGTTCCATCGGTATTTTCATTTAAACCATTATCTTCAAATAAGTTACTAGTTCCTAAATGCGTGTCATGACAATGAAAACATTCAGCTTGTTCTGTTTTAAACAATTGAAATCCAGCAATTTCGCTTTGATTTAATCCAGCTTTTAGAAAAGCAGAATCCAAGGTTTCCGAGCTTTTGATCGCATTTAATAAAACATCCCATCTAGAATTTCCTGAGATTAAAGTTCTCTGAAATTGAGCTAATGCCTTTGTTACTCTTTCAAAAGTAATTTCTCCATCACCAAAAGCATTTTTAAATTTATTTGGATAATCTGCATGATTTTTTAATTTTTCAATCACATTCGCACTCGTTTCGTGCATTTCTATCACACTCAAAATAGGTTCGATAGCTTGCTGCTCTAATGATGTTGCTCTACCATCCCAAAAGAAACTGCTAGACCAAGCCAAATTTATTAACGGCATCGCATTAATTATACCGGGTGTGTTATTTACACCTAAACTAAATTTCTTATTATCAGAAAATGAATTATTTAAATGATGACAACTATTGCATGATATAGAACCATCTTTGGACAAGATTGGATCATAAAACAACATTCTTCCTAGCTCCACTCCTTTTACAGTCAATGGATTATCGACAGGAATATTCTTAAAAAAATCGGAAGAAGAAAAACCTTCTGGAATAATTGGAATAAAAGGACTATTCGTTATTTCATCTTTTTTCTTATCAATGGGATCATCAACACAAGATTGTATAAAAACTATGGAAATAATAACAAAAGCTAGGACAAGAAAACTTTTCATTTTTAATTTATTCTACTAATTGACTTATTTTAAAAATATCCTTTATATTTTGTGCAAAAACGTTTTGCAAGCTATCATTTTCCATTATAGCCCCTAAATTTTTATTAATAACAACCTTATTAGGTCCTTTAAAAAACTCATCAATATTTAGGTCAAGAATAAATTTATTAAAAACATTGTTTGTAGAAAATGTTTCAGCATAAGTAAATTTTGCTTGATTTGGATTTTTACCTAAATGAATATTATAAGGTCTGCTAGTTCCATTATCATCAAAATTTCCTTCTAATTGGCAAAAATGATATCCACCACCATTTGTAACAGGCCAATCAAAATTATTATAGATGTCCTCATTTGGCAATCCTCCGTTTTTATTTCTTTTAAGATCAACTCCGAAATAAAATGTGATTTCGCTATATTCTCCATCTGGAATATTTTTAACCACAATATTATTGGTAGGATTTTTTATTGCATCAATATAGCTAATCGAATTTGTTTCTAATATAGTTCCATCTAATCGCTTAAAAGAAATGGCTGAGATTAAATATTGAAACTTACTTACGCTATATTTTTCACCATTCTCGCCTAAATATATTTTTCTTAAATCCGTAAGAGACTCCCCTTGAATAATGTTATTTATGGTAAAAGTAATATCTGAGCTTGGAACCTCAGGTTTTGGTTCATCTTCTTTACAAGCAGACAGGAACAAAGAACTCGCAAAAATGATAGAAAAGATTTTTTTCATAATATTACAATAACGCCAATCAAGGAAGATTAGTTTTCTGTAAAAATAGTATAAAATCAAAGGGATTAATCAAATGGCAAATTTTTTGATTTTTTAATTCTATAAACTTTTAAATTTTAAGACTTATGAATTTCTCCAAATCTTTAATTTCTACGATTTTGGCTTTTATCGTAACTTTTTTCTCCTCTTGTGAGCTTATAGGAGATATTTTCCAAGCTGGTGTGGGCGTTGGTATATTTGCTGTTCTTGGAATTTTGGTTCTAATTGGATGGCTTATTATGAAATTAAGAAAGTAATATGATCCATTCTTTCGCCCCGTATTGAGAATATAATTTCTAACTAAAATCATGCTAAAAATAATAAAACGAATTGTTTTTACACTTATTCTTTTCGTTTTATTTGTTGCGGCAAGTGCTTATATTTTTTCTCGATTTTATCTTGATAAATATTTATCACGTGAGTTAATAAAAATTGTAGACGAGTCTTCTAGTGGTTTTTATCAATTAAAAATCAAAAAAATTCAAACCAATATCTTATTAGGATCCATAGAATTAAATGAAGTTGAAATAAAGCCTAATTTTGCAAAATTCAAAGGTTTTGTTTTAGAAAATGGAAATTCTTATGCTCTTGATATTCGTACATTCTCTATTAAGGGATTTAGAATCTGGGATATTTATAAAAATAATGAAATCATACTTTCTGAGTTTAAACTTACCGAACCCAAAATTTTAATCACGCGCAAATTTGCAAAAGAAGATACTACTACCAATCGAATAAATATTAAAAGCTTACTTCTTAAAAATTTCCAAAAAGTAGAAATTGGAAGCATAAAATTTGATAAAGCTAGTATTATTTACCTCGATTCTTTAACAAACAAACCAGCTGAGCATGCTTTAAAAGATGTTTTCTTTGAATTAAAGGAATTTTATTTGGACAAAAAATCTACTCTTACACAAGATAATTTTTATTATTCAAAAAATATTAGTTTCCATGCAGGTTCTTATTTTTATTCCTTGCCTGGAGAAGCGTATGATTTAAAAGTAGATAAAGTTCAATTTTCTGCCCGAGATAGCACTCTAAGTGTTAAGAAAGTTGTCTTTTTTCCAAAATTCAACAAACTCGAATTTGCAAAAAGAAATAAATACTGTATAGACCGGGTAGAATTAACAATTGAAAACATTCGATCTACTGGTGTAGATGTTCGAGAAATACTTTATAATGGAAAAGTGAATTGCGATTCGATTATTCTTTCTTCTGTATTTTTGAACGATTTTAAAGATAAAAGGAAAATTCCAGATCCGAATGCTGCAAAAAAACTACCTACAAGTTTTTTAAAATCAATTCCAATTCTCATTCATATTAAAGAGTTTAATATCAAAAATGCTAACATTCTCTATGAGGAGATTGCAGAAAATGGATCGATTCCGGGAAAATTATTTCTTAATGATTTAGAAATTGGAATTTCCAATATAGTGAATGATAGTTCTAAAATTGCTGTTTATCCAATAATGAAACTGATAGCAAAAGGAAAGCTAATGAATAAAGCTAAATTTACTGCAAGTATTAATTTTGATATGAATTCAACAATAGATCAATTTGAAATGAGTGGAAATGTAAGTCAAGTTAAATTTTCTGTTTTCAACAAATTGATGTACAATTTAGTAGGTATTCAAACAAGTGATGGAACTTTAGATAATTTAAGTTTTATTTTTTCTGCAAATGACAATATATCCAATGGCAGATTAAAATTTTTATACCATGATTTGAAAATAAATTTAGAAGATAAAAAAGAAGATAAAAAGAAGAAATTAAAAAATCTTGCAGTCAATACTTTTGTTCTTAACGCAAACCCATTACGAAAAAATGATACAAGAACAGGAACTATTAGTGCCAGAAGAAATAAATCTAAATTAATATTTAATTATATTTTCGAGTCACTTTCTTCTGGAATCATGGAAACGGTTTTAAATAATGTCGCTATTGGAGATATTCAAAATTTAAAACTTACAACCAAAAAAATATTTACAAGAGACCCTGAGAAAAAAAAAGAAAGAAAAGAAAGAAAACAATTCAATTAATAATTTAATTTTTATCCACATAATTAAAACTTTAATTAATCATTTAGGTATCTATATTTGCAATATCTCATTAATACCCAATCCAAAGAATGGCACGTGCCAGATTAAATAGTAGTAATACTCAGCCAGAAGATTTACCGAAAGCAAAAATTACCAAAGCCTCTTTAGCGAATGTTTTAGTGCTGCTGAGTTATCTTAAACCATATAAACTAAAATATTTCCTTGGACTAGTTTTCCTTTTACTTTCCGGATTAGCATTGCTTTATTTTCCGAAAGCAATGGGGCAATTAATAGATGCTGCAAAACTTACAGCACCTGGTGAAACTTTGAAAAATGTAGATTCAATAGCTCTAATTTTGCTCGGAGTGTTGCTTTTACAAGCTGTTTTTTCATTTTTTAGAATTGTTTGGTTTGTAGAAGTTGCTGAAAAAGCATTAGCAGATATTCGTAAAGAAACCTATTCCAAACTGATAACTCTTCCAATGGATTTTTTCGCCAAAAGACGTGTTGGAGAATTGAATAGCCGAATTAGTGCAGATTTATCTCAAATTCAAGACAGCATTACCACAACCATAGCAGAAATTCTCAGACAATTAATTCTACTTATTGGAGGAACAATAGCATTAAGTTTCGTTTCTGGTAAACTTACACTCATGATGTTGGCAGTATTCCCTGTTATGGTAGTTATTGCAGTTATTTTCGGAAGGTATATTCGTAAAATCTCCAAATTAGCTCAAGATCAATTAGCCAATTCAAATACCATTGTGGAAGAAACTTTGCAAGGAATTGCAAATGTAAAGGCCTTTGCCAATGAGCCATATGAAGCTAATAGATACAAAACAAGTGTGAACGAAGTAGTAAAATTGGCAATGAAAGGAGCAACCTATCGAGGTGGCTTTGCATCATTTATTATATTTTGTTTGTTTGGAGCAATAGTTACAGTGGTATGGTATGGAGTAAAATTAGTTCAAGCAGGTGAAATCTCTGTAGGAGATCTTACTTCCTTTATACTATATGCCACTTTTGTAGGTGGAGCAATGGGTAGTTTTGCTGATTTGTATGCCAATCTGCAAAAAACAATCGGAGCAACTGAGCGTGTTTTAGAAATATTAAAGGAAGAAAATGAACCTGTTTTATTGACCGATAACCCTTTAGAAATTAAACAAAAACTCTTTGGTGCATTAGAGTTTGATCAAATTTCTTTCAGTTATGCTGGCAGAAAAGATACTGAAGTATTGCACAAAATAAGTTTTAGCGTTAATGCTGGCGAAAGAGTTGCTATAGTTGGGCCAAGTGGAGCTGGAAAATCTACCATAGCCTCTCTCCTACTCCGTTTTTACGAATTAGATTCGGGTCAATTATTATTTGATGGTATTAATAGTAAAGAATTTAGTTTAAATGATATTCGATCGCAAGTAGCAATTGTTCCTCAAGATGTTTTGCTTTTTGGTGGTACAATAGCCGAAAATATTGGATACGGAAAAATAGGTTCAAGCATTTCTGAAATGCGAGAAGCTGCACAAAGAGCTAATGCTATGGAATTTATTGAACGTTTTCCAGAAGGATTTGAAACCATAGTGGGCGAACGTGGAATTAAACTTTCTGGCGGACAAAGACAGAGAATTGCTATAGCAAGAGCACTTTTAAAAAACCCAGCTATTTTAATTTTGGATGAAGCTACTAGTTCTTTGGATTCGGAATCAGAGAGATTGGTTCAGGAAGCTTTAGAAGAGTTAATGAAAAACAGAACCTCCATTATAATTGCTCATAGACTTTCCACAATTCGAGAGTCTGATAAGATAGTAGTATTAGACGCAGGCAAAATTGTGGAGGTTGGCAACCATGAAAGTCTTCTTAAAAATGAAAATGGTTTGTATCGATATTTAAGCCAATTACAATTTGAAGTTTAATAATCAGGATTTTAATAGCAAAAAACAAATCCATATTTATTAATTAGAGGTTAAATTTATCTAAAAACAAAAAACTTTTTTTTGTGTACTTTCGCCCATATTAAAAAGATTCAAAATACTCAATTGATTGTTTAGGATCGACATTTAATAGAATTAGATATTTAACTACTATCTCAACGAAAAACTGCATGCGTTATAATTTCTATAGATTATTAATCATTTTTATTGGATTTACCTTCCTAATAATTCAAACATCTTGTGTAAGTCAAAAAAAAATAACATATTTTCAAAATGAAGCTAATGATATTCAAACAACAGAAATTTCTAAAGCATATATTGCTAAAATACAAGCCGGAGATATAATAAGCGTAGCTGTAAGTAGCTTAAGTCCAGAAGCTAGCGCAATGTTTAATCCTTATCAAACTATGGGAACAGGGCAAACGATAAACCCAACCAATACAATACCGCAAGTGCCTGGTTATTTGGTAAATGAAGAAGGATATATTATTTTACCTTTAGTTGGAAAAGTTCAATTAAGTGGGCTTACCACTAAGGAAAGCACCGAATTAATAACGGAAAAGTTGGAAAAATATCTTCAACAACCAACTGTAAATATCCGAATTTTGAATTTTAAAATCTCTGTAATGGGTGAAGTTTCAAGACCATCTGTTTACACCATCGCAAATGAAAAAATCACCATTCCAGAAGCACTAAGTTTGGCAGGTGATCTCACTATTTTTGGAAAACGAGAAAATGTTTTATTAATCAGAGAAACGGATGGCAAAAGAGAATTTGCACGTATAGATTTAACACAAAGAGATTTATTTAATTCACCCTATTATTATTTGAGAGCAAATGATGTTTTATATGTTGAACCTTCGAGAGGTAAGGTTACTAGTACTGAACGTGTAGTGCAACTCGGCCCAATAGTTATAAGCGGAATGACACTTTTAATCGTATTATCCAACATTTTACTGAGATAATTTATTAAAAGTTCACCCTACATTTGATTTTATCTAGCTTAAAATTTCGATTCAATGACCCAAAATACTACTGATCCTTTTCTTTCTGAAGCTGAAAAACATTCAGACTTTAATTTAAAAGAAGAATTATACAAATATCTATCTTATTGGAAATGGTTTTTGCTTAGTTTAATGATATGCTTAACTGCTGCATTTATTTATTTAAAAAGAACCACTCCTTTATATTCTTTAAAGACAAGTATTCTGATAAAAGATAGTAAAAAAGGGGTTGGGCAAGATAATATTTTAAAGCAAATAGATATTTTTTCTTCTAATAAATTGGTGGACAATGAAATTGAAATTCTAAAATCTTACACCTTAATGGAAAAAGTGGTAGAAGGTTTGCAACTGCAAGTTGGCTATTACCATGAAACTAGATTAAGAATGGTAGAATTGTACGGCGATAATTGTCCAGTGAAATTGGAAATGATAGATCCAAGTAGAAATATTTATAATTCACTGTTAAAATTAGTCATTTTAGATGCTCAAACCGCAGAATTAAATGGAATTAAAATTGAATTAAATAAAGTAATAAAAACAAATTTTGGTTTAATAAAAATTTCCAATATTGGGAAAAGCCAAAGCATAAAAGAATTGGATATTATTGTGCAAACAATGCCAGCCGCATCTCAGACAATTTTAGGTAGTTTATCTGTTGAGCCAAGTACAAAAACTTCTTCTGTACTGCTAATTAGTATTTTAACTCCATCCAGACAGAAAGGAATAGATGTTTTGAATAAATTGGTTGAGGTTTATAACTCTGCTGGATTGGAAGACAAAAACAGAGTAGCTGCTAAAACATTAGCTTTTGTAGAAGAGAGATTGAAATTGATTTCAGGAGATCTTTCGCAGGTAGAAAAAAATGTAGAAGATTTTAAATCTAGAGAGGGTATTACGGATATAAGTGCTGAATCTACGTTGTTTCTATCAAGTGTTCAAGATATTGATCGGCAATTAACTCAAGTAAAAATTCAGCAGAGTGTTTTAAAAAGTATAGAAGAATACGTGAGAAATAAAGCTGATAAAGAAGGAACGGTACCAGCAACTTTAGGTATAAATGATCCAGTAATGTTGAGGATTATTGCAGAATTATCGGAATTAGAAATAAGAAGAAAAAATGCTATTAAGTTAGTGAAGTTAGATAATCCGATGATTATCGCGATAGATGAGCAGATTATTTCGTTAAAAAATAATCTAGGTGAGAATATTCAAACTTTAAATCGAAGTTTGACAATTACGCGTCAACAATTAGAAAGTGAAAATTCTAAATTAGAACGATTAATAAAAACAGTTCCTGGAAAAGAAAGAGAATTAGTAGACATAACCCGAGAACAATTAATTAAAAATAATTTATATTTATTTTTATTACAAAAAAGAGAGGAAACTGCTTTATCTTTTGCATCAGAAGTTTCGGATAGCAGAACAATAGATAAAGCAAGAGGCAGTAATTCTCCAGTGGAGCCAGTTGCTTCAACAATTTATTTAATCTTTTTATTAATTGGAATCGCAGTTCCTTCTGCTATCATCTACATTTTAGAATTATTAAACGATAGAATTAAAGGAAAAAGAGAAATAGAAAAAGGAACTCAAGCTCCAATATTGGGAGAGATTTCTTACACCGAACATGATAAGGCGTTAGTTATTTCGGATAATGGAAGAAATATGATGGCCGAACAAATACGATCTATTAGAACTAATCTTTCATTTTTAGCTCCTGGAACAAATTTGAAATCAATTTTATTTACTTCCAGTATGAGTGGGGAAGGTAAATCATTCATCTCATTAAACTTAGGTGCAAGCATTGCATTGATGGAAAAGAAAATAATTATTCTTGAATTTGATTTACGTAAACCTAAACTTTTTGAATCTTTAAAAATTGAAAAAGGTGTAGGATTAAGTAATTATTTAATTGGCCAAGCTGAATTAAAAGATATTATAAAAAAGGTTCCGGGGCAGGATAATTATTCTATGATTTCTTGTGGACCAGTACCTCCCAATCCTGTAGAATTATTAGTTAAAGGTAGAATGCAAGAATTGTTCACAAAATTAAGAGAACAGTTTGAGTATATTATTATTGATGCGCCGCCAGTTGGAATTGTTACAGATGCTCAATTATTAGAGCAATATGCCGATGCCACTATTTTTATTCTTCGTCATGACTTTACTCCTAAAAGTAGCATTGCAATGGTGGATGATTTGTATATAAATAAGAAATTTAAAAATTTAAATATCATATTTAATGCTGTGAAAAAAGGTGGAAGATACGGCTATGGCTATGGCTATGGTTACGGGTATGGTTATGGATATTATGATTCTAGAGATGACAGCAAAGGATTGCTTTCTAAAGCATTAAGATCATTTAGAAGAAATTAATTTTTCTTTTAAATTGCCACCAACATACAAATCTAAAAATTTGGGTTAAAATCAAAAAACTTACTTTAAACTTATTCAAAAAGAATTGTTTTCTGATAATAGATTTAAGAATAACCTAAAACGACATCATATAATTATGTGACTGACGCGGCGAAGCCATGATAAACAAGTATAATTAATAAAAAAAAATTAAATCATCAAACGAATGAAATTACCAAAAATTGCAGTTATTGGATTGGGTTATGTAGGCTTACCTTTGGCAAGATTATTTGCTACAAAATTTTCTGTTGTTGGTTTTGATATTAATCAGCAACGGGTTTCTGAATTAAATAATGGAAAAGATTCAACTTTAGAAATAGAAGATACATTATTAAAATCTGTTTTAGTAAAAAACACATCCGAAAAAATTGGATTATTTTGTACCACTACTATAGATGATTTGTCAGATTGCAATTATTATATTGTAACAGTACCTACACCGGTGGATAAACATAATAGACCGGATTTGACCCCACTTTACAAATCGAGTGAAACAATTGGTAAATTGTTAAAAAAGGGGGATATAGTTATATATGAATCAACGGTTTATCCAGGAGTTACAGAGGAGGAATGTGTTCCGGTTTTAGAAAAATTTAGCGGATTGAAATTTAACGTAGATTTTTTTGCAGGATATTCTCCTGAAAGAATAAATCCAGGAGATAAAGAACATACAGTAGAAAAGATTTTGAAAATCACAGCTGGTTCTACTCCTGAAACAGGCGAAAAAGTTAATGATTTGTATAAGTCGGTAATTACTGCAGGAACACATTTAGCTCCCAGCATAAAAGTCGCTGAAGCTGCAAAAGTAATTGAAAATTCACAACGTGATATTAATATTGCTTTTGTAAATGAACTAGCGAAAATTTTTAATTTAATGAATATTGACACTTCGTCTGTTTTAAAAGCAGCAGGAACTAAATGGAATTTTTTAAATTTTAAACCGGGTTTAGTGGGCGGACATTGCATCGGAGTAGATCCTTATTATCTAGCTCAAAAGGCACAAGAAGTAGGTTATCATCCAGAAATTATCTTAGCAGGAAGAAGAGTAAATGATTCTATGGGATCTTACGTTGCAGAAGAAGTGGTAAAATTAATGGTGAAGAAAAATGTTCCATTACGCAATGCAAGATGTTTAATTTTAGGATTTACTTTTAAAGAAAACTGTCCAGATGTAAGAAATACCCGAGTGATTGATATTATCAAGGAATTAAACGAATACCATATTGATCCGATAATTTTTGATCCTTGGGCTTCACCATCTGAGGTAGAACATGAATATAAAGTAAAAACAGTAAAAAACTTAACTGATACAGGCCATGCGCATTATGAAGCTATCATTTTGGCAGTGGCACATGATGAATTTAAAAATTTGGATATAGTAAGTCTAAAAAACCCAGCAGGAGCTATTATTTATGATGTAAAAGGCATGTTGGAAACAACAGTTTCAGATGGCCGACTTTAATTTAAAAAAGTAAAATGATTTTAGATTCTATTCAAAATTCTGGAAAATATTATGGATTGCATCCATATTTTAAACAAGCATTTGAGTATTTGAAGCAATTAAGTTTAAATGATTTTAATGCTGAAGAAGAGAAAATTGAAATTATTGGAAAAGAACTATTTGCAATAAACGCTATCGTTCTAGGTAAAAATAATCTTTTACCAGAATCACACAAAAAGTATATTGACATTCAATACGTAAAGAAAGGAAAAGATGAAATGAGATGGATACCTTTATCGCTTTGTGAAAATCCAATTGGTAAATTCGATTTAGAAAAAGATATAATTTTTTATTCTGATTGGGCGGATCAAATAATTCAAGTTCCAGAAAATTATTTTGTCATATTTTTCCCAACAGATGCACATGCTCCTCTTGCAGGGGAATCGGAAATGTATAAATCTGTAATCAAAGTGTGTGAAAATTTAATTAATACTAATAAAATTGGCTCATAAAGCAGTTAAAGGCTTTCTTTGGGACTATGCTGGATTGTTTTTTCGGAAAGGAGGATCATTTATTGTTGGTGTTTTTTTGGCGAGATTACTAGGACCAAGAGATTTTGGGGTGGTAAGTTTAATGGGTTTTTTTACTGCAATTAGCGGCAGTTTTATGATCATGGGTTTTCCATCAGCTTTGATTTTAAAAAAAGATGCAGAAGAAATACATTATTCCAGTGTTTTTTGGATTAATTTAAGTGTAGGGTTTTTTTTATTTTTTTTATTCTTTTTTTTATCTCCGTTTTTTGCTAACTTTTATGATGAGCCAGTTTTAGAAGATGTAATTAAAGTAACTTCTTTAACATTTATTTTTAATGCTCTAAACATCGTTCAAACTGCAAAGTTAAGTAAGAAATTAAATTTTAGATCGCAAACCAAAGCTCAAATAATTTCACTAATTATTTCTGGCGCCATAGCAATTCTTTTAGCTAAAAATGGGTACGGACTTTGGAGTTTGGTATATTATGGTGTGCTATCAAGTATGATTTACACTTGTTGTATATATTATTTTGAGCAATGGCTACCAAAATTTATTTTTAGTTTAAATGCTGTAAAAGAAATTTGGAAGTTTGCTTCTAATATGTTGATCAGTGGAATGCTAAATCAGTTTTTTGAAAAGCTAGATGTACTTTTTATAGGAAAATTTATGCCTGTAGCACTCTTGGGAAACTATAATCGATCCCAATCTTTTAACACATTAATTACTAAATTCACTTCCGAAAGCATAGGAAAAGTATCGTTTCCTCTTTTAGTAAATAAAAATTCTAATCAAGAAATTATTAATTTGAATGCAAAAATCTTGGGAATTATTTCTTTAGTTGTTTTTGGATTAACCGGACTAATTTATTTAAATGCAGATTTTATTATTATCACTTTGTTTTCTGAAAAATGGATTGACTCAGTTCCGATTCTTAAAATAATGATATTAAGTGCATTTTATCACCCTATAAATTCTCAAGTTGTGAGTGTAATAAAAGCAAAAGGTGAATCTGGAATATATCTCCGCTTAGAAATTGTGAAGAATATTATGTACTTAGTTTCATTTCTAATTGGATTTTTTGCTGGTGGTTTATATGGGATGATGTATGGGATTTTTGTATTTGGAGTTTTAGCTACTTTACTAAACATTTATTTTTCTGGTAAGGTATTAAACCATAGTACTTTATACCAATTGAAAATAATTTTAAAATATGCGCTTATTGCTTTTATTCCAGCTTTGATAGTTATTTTTTCGAGTTCTTTTCTGCCAGAAATTCAATTAATTTACTTTTTTGTATTTAAAGTAATTTTGTTTAGTTTTTTATACTTAATTGGTTTAATAATTTTGAGAACACAAGCATTAAAAGATTTAGTTAAAATCACAAATCAATTAAAAACTAAAAAAACAGCATGATACCTGTAACGATTCATTTTTTGGCAGCAAATAAAAATATTATGGACAAATCAAAGTCGGTGAGTAAATCGATGAGCAAAAGAAAAACGTTTTTCATTATACAATAGAATTAAATATTGAATAGCAAAATATGATTGTAGATTACTACTTAAGACTTAAAATAATTATTTTTAAAATATAAATAAATTGCTCTGCATAATTGGAATTGGAGGATTTGGACGTGAAACATTATGTTGTTTTATTGATATTTTAAATAATCCTAATGCAAAATTGGAAGAATTAGTTTGTTTTATGGTCGATGATGATGAATACAAAGAAAAAGAATTAAAAGGTATTCCAATTTATCCACTATCTCAGTTAGATACTAAAAAGCATAAGGTTGTAGTTGCTGTAGGAAATCCTATAGTTAGAGAAAATATAATTAAAAGATTACCTGCAAATACAATTTATTCCACTCTCATACATCCATCTGCTACTATTTCAAAATGGGTAGTTATCGGCAAAGGTTCAATTGTATGTGCAGGTAGCGTGATCACTACGGATGTTAAAATTGGAAATCATGCACATCTAAATTTGAATACGACAATAGGGCATGATTGTGAAATTGGTGATTTTTTTACTTCTGCACCAAGTGTAAATATCAGTGGTATTTGTACAATTGGCGATAAAGTATATTTTGGAAGTGGTTCATGCATAAAACAACAAGTTTCTATTTGCTCAAATGTTATAATCGGCATGGGTGGAATTGTAATAAAGAACATAAATGTTTCTGGAACTTATGTAGGCAATCCAGTAAAGAAAATTGAAAAATAAAACGTTTAAATAAAGTTTTTAAAAATTAAAGTTTGGTAATAAATTAAATGGTTCTGTTTTTTACAATCGTGAAATTAAAGAATTTTATTTTTTTTAAGTAAATGAAAAAAGAAAAATTAAAAATAAATTATAATCATGAAAATATATCCTACTAGCAATTTGATTTTTAATAAAAAAAATGTCTTATTTACTTTAATTTCTTTAACTAAAAATTAAATATGATTGAAATAGCAAAAAAAGTATTTCAAGTAGAAATAGAAACATTACAAAAAGTTGCTGCCAATTTAGATTCCAACTTTAATTCGGCAGTGGATGCAATTCTTTTTTCAAAAGGCAAATTCATTATTTGTGGAATGGGAAAATCTGGTTTGATCGGTAAAAAAATTGCTGCAACTTTTGCAAGCACTGGAACACCAAGTTTTTTTATACATCCCGGAGAGGCATTTCACGGAGATTTAGGCATGATTGGAAAAGAAGATATTGTAATGCTTATTTCTTTTTCTGGAGAAACCGATGAAGTGCTAAAGGTAATTCCCTATTTAAAATGGAATCAAAATCAAATAATTGCTATTTCTGGCAATCCCAATTCTACGCTTGCAAAAAACGCTGATTTTCATTTAAATATAGCAGTCACAGAAGAGGCTTGCCCACTAGCTCTTGCTCCAACATCCTCTACCACAGCAACTTTGGTGATGGGAGATGCGGTAGCAGTTGCGTTAATGGAGAAAAGAAAATTTAAGCCTGAGGATTTTGCTCGCTTCCACCCAGGAGGAAGTTTGGGTAAAAAACTTTTGACAATCGTGAAAGATTTAATGCGAAAAGATTCTTTGCCTTTTATAGATAGGCATGCTAATTTTTCAGATTTGATTTTAAAAATGTCTGCTGGAAGATTAGGGATGGTAATAGTCGGGAATGCTGAGCATGTGGAAGGAATAATTACAGATGGTGATTTACGAAGAGGATTACTTAATCATGAGCGGATGGACGAGCTGAAAATCAATGAATTGATGAATAAGAATCCAAAATTTGTAAATGAAGAAACTAAAGCACTAGATGCAGAAGAACTCATGCGGGAAAGTAGAATTACAACTATTTTAGTGTATAATGACCAGAAATTTTTAAGTGGGATTTACCAAATTTTTAATTAAAAAAGAATTTAAAAAAATGATGGAAAAATATACAGCACATTTAATGAATAGATCTTGTAGAATATGTGCAAGTACGCAGAATCAAGAAATAGCAAATTCCATGCGGTCTGGGCCTCAATTAAAAACGGTAATCTGTTCTGATTGTAGTTTGGTTTTCACCAATCCTTTACCTAGCCAAGATAATTATTACGCATTTTACGCCAATGATTATGAAAAACATTATGGCAAAAGCACGGCTAGCCAACCTATACAAATACAACCTGATTTTTTCGCTAAACTCTCAACTTATAAAGATTTTAAAAACTCTGACTTTTTGGAAATTGGTCCAGGCAGAGGAAATGTAATTTTTCATGCTGCAAAACTTTTTAAATCTGTTTTAGGTGTAGAACCAAGCGAGAAATTTTCTGAATATTTAGAAAAAGATTTAAAAATACCAACCCTTACTACTACTGGAGAAAATTTCTTTGAAACCAATACCAAGACTTTTGATGTGGTGGCTATGTTTCATGTTTTGGAGCATATTTACGATCCAAATATTGCCTTTCAAGGAATTCGTAAAGCTTTAAATAAGGATGGAATAGTGGTAATTGAAGTTCCAAATGTGATGAAACCTTTCAGAAATCTAGATCACTATTTTTTGCGGTTTGTACATCCTTTTAATTTTTCACCTTTCACCTTAAGCACATTATTAATTAAAAATGGTTTTGAAATTATCCATTTAGAGGATGGTGAAAATGAATGGATTAAACCTGAAAATATTTTAGTTTTTGCAAAAAAAATTGAACAATATGATTTTCATTTTGATAGAAATACAGCGCAAAATGAAGTGGTAAAAGTGTTGAAAACTTGGAAAAACTACCGAATTTATTTTGAAAATACGTTGAAATCTAAATGGTTTTATCTGGATTTAAAAAAATCAATTAAAAATCAATTAAGAAAAATTGTTAGACCAATTAAAAAATTATTAAAGTCTTAAATGCCTAAAAAATTAATTGCACTCTGTTTATTTCGAGATCAATATGCCCATATACAAGGCGTTGAGAAAGCTTTGAAAGAAAAAGTTGATTTAGTGTATGATGAAATTTGGGATCAAAAAATTTTATTTGAACTAATGCCAGATATCGTAATTGGCATTAACGAATATCATTTAGATATGATTAAATGCTACCAAACAGCAAAAGATTTAAGTATTCCAACTTTAACGATACAAGATGGAATATTGGAATGGAGATTTATGTTTGAAAATGATTTGTATAAGGGAAACGAAAATGGAGTTCCAATGCATCATCCAATTATAGCTGATAAATATGCTTGTATTGGTTTGTTGATGGCAAATCATATTGCTCAATTAGGAAATAGAAATAAAATTGAAATCACAGGAATGCCTAAAATGGATAATTTGATTCTAAATAAAATCAAAAAAACCACTTTGAAAGCAGGTAAAAAAAGAATTTTAATTATTACCAGTTCCAAGCCTTGGTTTGATGAGGAACAAAAAATTATTCTTATTGAATCTTTAAAAGACATTAAAAGTTTTTTTGATTCCCATCCAGAATTTGAAGTGCAATGGAGAATAACCAAAGGATTGGAACAAGAAATTGGGGTTCAAACTTCATTTAATAAAAAAGAAACTTCTGAAATTGCAGATCAAATTATAAATTCGGATGCTATAATTACCACAACTAGCACTACAATCATAGAATCAATGCTTTCAGGAAAACCAGTAGCCACCTTAGATTATTTTAATCGCCCAGTGCTTACTCCTACTGTTTGGAATATTAGACAAAGAAAAGATATTGAAATTGCGATACGCTCTATGCTTTCGGAAAATCAAAACCTTTTCTGGATGCAAGAAAACACTAAAAATCAATTAATTAGAACGGATCATTCTGCATCAGAAACCATTGCTTCATTGGTTTTAAAGATGATTATATTCAGAAAAAATAATGCTGACAAAGAGTTTCCGAGTAATATGTGCGAATGGGATTATTTTGAGAATCAAAAATTTCAACATCCTAAAAGAAATGAATTGTATGAGCAAAGAGAAGTTTTTAAAAATGCAGATATCGAATGGCTACAATCTAGAATCCTTAGATCTGAACGAGAAAATGAAGCCATGAGAAAGCAATTAAACAAACGATCCTTTGGATTTATGGTACTTTCTGCTTATGGAAAATTAAAAAAAATAGCTCGAAAAAAATAAATAGCCATGAAAAAGCTTTTAATAATTGGAATAAATGGAACAGTCGGAAAAGCGGTTGCTGAATTGGCTACTAAAAAGGATTATGAGGTTTTTGGTACAAGTTCTAGAAAAGAAAAAAGCTCAGATAAAATATTCTATTTAGATTTCTTAAATCAAAAAAGTGTAGAGGATTTTGATTTGAAATTTGAATTTGACGATGTGCTTATAACTGCTGGCAAAGAACCTCAATTTAATTTATATGAGAGTTCGCCAAACCATATACAGGATATGTTTGCAATACATGTAATAGGTCCTATATTATGGATTAAAAAATCAGCAAAAAAAATAAAAACTGGAGGAAGTATCACTTTTATTTCTTCACCAGCAGCTTATAAAGGTAGTTATGATCCATCTTATGCTGCCGTAAAGGGAGCAATTAATTCACTAGTGAGAACATTGGCAAAAGATTTAGCTCCTGAAATTCGAGTAAATTCTTTTGCTCCTGGTTTAATAGAGAATTCACCAGTTTTTGAAAGAATGACACCAGATTTTAGAGAAAAACATTTAAACGCAACCTTGACAAAAAGAAATACCAGCGCAGAAGATTGCGCAAAATCCATTTTATTTTTGATGGAAAGTCCACAAATTACTGGACAAATTTTACACGTAAACGGGGGAATGATTTATGGAAGTTAAAGAGCATGTAATAGTAATTGGCGCAGGATTATTCGGATTAACAAGTGCGATAGTTTTAGCAGAAAAAGGTTACCGAGTTACGGTAATTGAAAAAAATTATGATGTAATGTTAGAAGCTTCTTTAGTCAACCAAAACAGAATTCACTACGGTTACCATTATCCTCGAAGTCTGCAAACCGGAAGAGAGGCTTTGGATGGTTTAGAAATGTTTAAATCGTATTATAATAATTGTCTTTACGATGGTTTGACCAAATATTATGGAATTGCAAAACATGGTTCGCATCTAACTTCTCAAGAATTTAGTACTTTTTGTGAAACTCTTGGAATACCTTTAGAAGAAGAATGGCCAGACAAATCCTTGGTTAATCATGAAATGCTTGATTCTTGCTGGAGAGTTTATGAACCTGTTTTTGATTATTATGTTTTGAGAGAAAACATTATGAATCGGATCAGTGAAAATAGAGACATTCGTGTTTTAAGAAATGCTCAAGTAAGTTTAATTGAAAAATTTCCACCTAAAAAACTTCGTTTGACATTAAATAATGGCTACAAATTGGAAGGATCATTTTTGATTAATGCAACTTATTCTGGCTTAACAGATATTTTGAAATTGTTCAACGAAGAAATTCTAAAAGCAAAATATCAATTATTGGTTTTGCCGATTTTGAAAATGGAAAAACCAGTACATCCATTCGGAATTACTATTATGGATGGTCCATTTTGTTCATTAGTGCCAAGGGGTTTTTCGCCTGATGAATATATACTTTCGCACGTGGTGCATTCTGTAGTCCAATCTCATTTAGGATATCACAAACCCGATTGGAACAGTTTCGATGGAAATGTGGAGATGGATATTGTAAATTATGCCAGCCAATATTATCCAATTCTAAATAGTATGAAACTCAAAGAATCTTGGATTACTACCAAAATGATTTTGCCTAATCAAGAAGTGGATGATGCTCGCCCAACTCTATTATTAGAGCATGATAAAAATATATTTTCTGTATTTAGCGGTAAAGTTACCACTTGTGTTACAGCAGCTTATCAGCTTTTGGATAAAGTAAATTCTTCCTTAAATTAATTCATGAAAATATTAATGTGGGTGAGTGGAGAAAAAGCACCCTCTCCCCGATTTAGATTTTTGCAATATGTAGAACCCTTAAAAAAATTGGGTCATACGGTGGATGTAGTCATAGCCAATCAACCAAGAGATTGGGTGCCGACTAGTAAAAATAAATACATCGCTAGATTGCAGCAGTATTTCACCTATTTCAAAAGAATTGTTCAAGTTAAGAATTCGTTGAAAAATGCGGCTGATTATGATGTGGTTTTCACCAACAAAGATTTAGTTCCTTATTATCGTGTTACCGATTTAGAACATTGGTTAGCAAGAAAAAATCCAAATCTGATATTTGACATAGATGATGCTATTTATTTAGGAAAAAGAGGCAAAAAGATGGACAAAATTATGTCTGCTTACAAGGCTGTTATAGGTGGAAACCCAACTATTACTCAATATTGCCAAGAGACTTACAAGCTAGACAGCTATTATATTCCCATGGGAATAAATATGGATTTTTATAAACCTGCTACAATCAGAAAGGAAGGAAAACTTCGGATTGGTTGGTCAGGATCACATCATACCAATGTTTTTGCATTGCCTTTATTAAAAAAACCTTTACTGGAATTGGCTCAAAAAATGGATTTCGAGTTTTTAATTATTTCTAATAAAGATCCAGAACTAGAATGGAAAGGAATAAATCACCGCTTTATACAATGGACAGAAAGTACTGAAGTTGAATCACTTCAACAAATGGATATAGGATTAATGCCATTGGCGGATGGCCCTTTTGAACAAGGAAAATGTGCATTGAAAGCCGTTCAATACATGGCTGTTGGAATTCCTGCACTAGTTTCTCCAGTGGGTGTGAATAAATTGATTATTGATCATGGAATTAATGGGTTGCATTGCAAAAATGAGCAAGATTTTTTAGTTAATTTGTTTTTGCTGGCTAATGATGAGGGTTTAAGAAATAAAATGGGAAAGAATGCTTATCAAAAAGTTTTAGACAAATATTCAATTGAAGTTTTAACTAAAGAATATGAGCGAGTTTTTCAAAAAGTTTCTTCTAAAGATTTTCAAAAAGACAAAAAT